>NZ_JBEOSM010000008.1:0-204994 GCF_040302945.1 Microbacterium sp. NPDC096154 | reverse complement strand
CATTTGACAAGTGCACGCTGTTGAGTTCTCAAGGATCGGATGCTCCCAGCCCTGCGACTCCCGCCGCAGCCCTCCGGGGCAACTTCTCTATCTTATCCATCTCGCTCGGCTTGTCAATCCGACACGCCGGGGCGCTGATCGCTGTGCGTCAGGCTCCGGCTACATCGGGAAGTACCGAGGAGCTGGTCCTCCACCCTAGACCCGAGGGCCAGGCACGCTCAAGAGCGTGATCTTCGTTGTGGGGGTTGTCGTCGACCTGGGGTGGGAACCTTCCGGCTCAACCTCACCGCTTGGCGGCGACATGTGAATACATTACGCGGATGCTTCCGACGCGGCAACCCGCGTCCACTCCCGGGCGTGTCGCAGGGTCGTGGTGGCGCCCGTCACGAGACGAAAAGCCCGGCCAGGGCCTTCTTCCCGCGACGCAGGACGGACACGCGCCCGGGCAGGGTGCCCGCGACCGCGGCGTCGTCCGCGTCGACCTTGGTGCCGTCGAGCGATACCCCGCCCTGCGCGATGGCACGGCGAGCCTCGGACGCCGACGACACGAGCTTCGTCTCCACCAGCGCCTGGACCACCGGGGTGCCGGCAGGCACTTCGACGTGAGGCAGCTCCCGCAGCGCGGACGCGAGCGTCGCCGCATCCAGCGCCGCCAGGTCGCCCTTTCCGAACAGCGCCTCGGAAGCCGCGATGGCCGCGTTCGCCGCGGCAGGGCCGTGCACCGTCGTGGTGACCTCGAGGGCAAGCCGCTTCTGCGCCGCACGACGGAACGGCTCGTCGGCGACGAGCCGTTCGTACTCCTCGATCTCCGCGCGGGTGAGGAACGTGAAGACCTTGAGGCGCGCGATGACGTCGGCGTCGTCGGTGTTGAGCCAGAACTGGTACATCGCGTAGGGGCTGCACATCTCGGCGTCGAGCCAGATCGCGTTGCCCTCGCTCTTGCCGAACTTGGTGCCGTCGCTGTTGGTGATCAGCGGGGTTCCGATCGCGTGCACCGACGTGCCCTCGACCTTGTGGATCAGGTCGACACCGCTGGTGAGGTTGCCCCACTGGTCGCTGCCGCCGGTCTGCAGCACGCAGCCGTACTGGCGGTGCAGCTCCAGGTAGTCGAGCCCCTGAAGGATCTGGTAGCTGAACTCGGTGTAGCTGATGCCGGCGTCGGAGTTGAGCCGCGCGCTCACCGCGTCCTTCTTGATCATCGTGCCCACGCGGAAGTGCTTGCCGATCTCCCGCAGGAAGTCGATCGCGCTCAGCGGCGCAGTCCAGTCGAGGTTGTTCACGATGCGCGCGGCGTTGTCGCCCTCGAAGGCGAGGAAGCGCTCGACCTGCGCGCGGAGCTTCATGACCCAGTCGGCCACGGTCTCGCGGGTGTTCAGAGTGCGCTCAGCCGTGGGCCGCGGGTCGCCGATCAGGCCCGTCGAGCCGCCCACCAGCCCCAGTGGCCGGTGACCGGCAAGCTGCAGCCGCCGCATCGTGAGCAGCTGCACGAGGTTGCCCAGGTGCAGGCTCGGGGCCGTGGGATCGAACCCGCAGTAGTAGACGACGGGCGGGCCGGCGAGCAGCTCGCGCAGCGCGTCCTGGTCGGTCGACACATGGATCAGCCCGCGCCAGACGAGCTCATCCCAGACGTTGTCGAAGCTCGGGTCGATGGCGGGGACGGCCACGGTGTCTGCAGTCACGAGATCCAGCCTAGGACGTCGGCGCGCCTCACGAGCGCAGGCCCCACCAGACCAGGAACGCCGCGGCGAGCGCCTGCACCCAGCTCACCATGCTGCCGACGAGGAAGTACTCGGCGCGGTCGCCGCCGTCGCCGTCACGCGAGATCTCGGGGAACCGCACGATGCCCTTGGCGGCGATGAACGCCGCGAGCAGCGGGTAGGCAGCCGCGAGAGTGAGCCCGAACACGATCACGCGCTCGAGCGGACCGATCAGGCGGCCACCCTTCATCACCTGTCCGGGGCCGAGCTTCGGCATCGCGGTCGATTCGGCGGGCGCGGTCGGCGCGGCGGGCGCAGTCGGATCGGCAGGCGCGGTGACGTAGGACACGCGTTCGTCGGGCTCAGGGTCCGGGGCGATGTTCTCCCGCTCCAGGGCGGCGCGCACGACGACGTTCGCGGGCTCCAGCAGGTAGACGCCTGCGCCGATCATCAGAAGGACGGCGGGCAGCGAGAGCGGGCCGAGCGGCGAGGCGATCTCGACGGCCTCCGACAGGCCCCTTCCGTAGCCGGCGGGCACGAAGAGGAGGGCTATGGCGACCAGCACCCCGACGCCCACCGTCGGCCAGATCGAGGCGGGCGAGCGCCCCCGGTCGGGCATGAGCCATATCCACAGCGCGGCCACCGCCACTGCCGCGAGCCCCGCGACCAGAGCATCGGCGAGCAGAGCGATCACGAGGATGAGCACCGTGGCGGCGATCCAGCCACTGCGCTGCGCGGTCTTCCCGGCGCGGCGGAACAGCGTGCGGATCAGCGCGGCGGTGCCGACCGAGAGCAGGATGAGGCCGGCGAGGATCATGCGACCATCCTGCCCAGGGGGTCGGACATCCGCGGCCTGCCGCGCCCGACACCAGGGGTTCCCCGGCAGAACGCGCCCGCGGCCGGGATCTCGCGCGGCTGCGCCGCGGTGGCGCCTCAGAGTCCGAGCGCGTGCACCGCGTCCTGGGCGCGCGCCACGAGCTCGGCGCGCTGCTCGGCGACGCGCTGGGGAGCGGTGCCTCCTTCACCGGCACGGCTGGAGATCGAGCCCTGGATCGACAGCACGTCGCGCACATCCGCGGTCAGGTGGGTCGAGACCGAGGCGAGCAGCTCGTCATCGGCGTCCTCAAGCCCGATGCCCTGGTTCTCGCACGCGCGCACGAGCGCTCCCGAGATCTCGTGCGCCTCGCGGAAGGGCACCCGCCGCTTGACGAGCCACTCGGCGACATCCGTGGCCAGCGAGAAGCCCTGGGGCGCCAGCGCGGCCATGCGTTCGGCGTCGAAGCGCAGCGTCGCGACCATGCCCGTGAACGCCGGCAGCACGACCTCGAGCGTGTCGACCGAGTCGAACACGGGCTCCTTGTCCTCCTGCAGGTCGCGGTTGTACGCGAGCGGCAGACCCTTGAGGGTCGTGAGCAGGCCCGTGAGGTTGCCGACCAGCCGGCCGGCCTTGCCGCGCGCGAGCTCGGCGATGTCGGGGTTCTTCTTCTGCGGCATGATGCTCGACCCCGTCGAATACCCGTCGTCGAGCATCACGAACCCGAACTCGCGCGTGTTCCAGAGGATGATCTCCTCCGCGAAGCGTGACAGGTCGACGCCGATCTGCGCCGCGATGAAGGCGAACTCCGCGACGACATCTCGGGCCGCCGTGCCGTCGAGGGAGTTCTCGGCGGGCCGGTCGAGACCGAGCTCCGTCGCGACGAGCTGCGGGTCGAGACCCAGCGTCGATCCGGCGAGCGCTCCCCCGCCGTACGGCGACACGGCGGCCCGGACGCGCCAGTCGCGCAGGCGCTCGAGATCGCGCACGAGCGGCCAGGCGTGGGCCTGCAGGTGGTGTGCGAGCAGCACCGGCTGCGCGTGCTGCAGGTGCGTGCGGCCGGGCAGGATGACGCCGGCGTGCGCGTCCGCCTGCGCCACGAGCGCGTCGATCAGGGCGAGCAGGTCCTTCGCGATCACGCGGCTGTGGTCGAGCAGATACATCCGCACCAGCGTCGCGATCTGGTCGTTGCGGCTGCGCCCGGCGCGCAGTCGCCCGCCGAGCTCGGGCCCCACCACGTCGATGAGCGCGGCCTCGAGCGCGCCGTGCACGTCCTCGTCGGCGGGACGGGCCTGGAGCGAGCCGTCCTGGATGGCGCGCGCGAGCGTGTCGAGCCCCTCGTGCATCCGCCGCTCCTCGTCGGGCTCCAGATACCCAGCCGCGGCGAGGGCCTTGGCGTGCGCGTGGGAGCCCGCGATGTCGTAGAGCGCGAGACGCCAGTCGAAATGCGTCGAGCGGCTGAGCGCCTGCAGCTCGGGCGACGGGCCCGTCGCGAAGCGCGCGCCCCACAGCGCCCCCTCGTTCGTGGCCTGCTGCTCCCCCGACCCATGATCAGTGCTCATGCCGGTCAGCCTATCGATCGTCGAGCGCGGGCCCGCGCGGCCCGGCCTGGGCGACCCATCCGACCAGCCTCTCCAAGGGCCCCCGCCCGACCAACAGCGTCCACACCGTGCAGCCGACGATCGTCGCGATCGTCATGGGCCAGAACGGTTCGGTCGCCCGGAACGCCGCGAGCTCCGATCCGTACCCCCCGATGGACGGCTGCAAGGCGGCCCACGCCACCAGCTGCGCGGTGTATGCGGTCAGCGGCATGGCTCCCACAGCGCGCAGCGGCCAGACGATCCACCGCGCGGGGGTCGCGCACAGCAGCGCGCACAGCGCGATGACCAGGATGGCGACGCCGCCCGATCCGACCGCCTCCCCCATACCGCTGGAATGGGGCACGCTCGAGAGCGCGATGCCCCACAGCGAATCCGCGGGAGCGATCAGCGCCCAGCGTCCGATCACCTCGTAGCCGACCATGGCGAGCGCGACGCCGACCATGAACAGCAACGTCGCCGT
The DNA here is from genome assembly GCF_040302945.1 of Microbacterium sp. NPDC096154. Classification (NCBI taxonomy): domain Bacteria; kingdom Bacillati; phylum Actinomycetota; class Actinomycetes; order Micrococcales; family Microbacteriaceae; genus Microbacterium; species Microbacterium sp. NPDC096154. Next base: position 200,422 of record NZ_JBEOSM010000008.1, on the reverse strand, counting down.
GAGCGGCTGCGAGAACGACAGACGCCCGATCCCGATGCCGGCGACCACGAACGCCGCCCACAGCAGGAACGGATAGTTCCAGCCGAGCGACTGGGCGACTGTCAGTCCCGGTTCCCGGTGCCATCCGTCCCACGAGTCGATCGCGTACACGGCGAAGGGCATCGCGATGGCGATCGCGCCCGCGGTGCCGAAGAGCACGCCGACACCCGCGCGCAGCAGCGGCAGCGCGAGCAGGAAGAGGATGGCGTACGCCGGCAGGATCACGAGCACCGGCGTCTGCAGCAGGATCAGCAGGATGCCGAGCAGCCAGATGCAGGCGGCCCGCAGCGCGATCCGGATGCGCGCGTACGCCATCCGCTGGGCGTCGAACGGCCGCCGTCCCCCCGTCACCAGCGCGAGGGAGACCCCGGCGAGCGTGGCGAACAGGATGGAGGAGCGGCCGTTGACCACGTCGGTCCACGTGGCCGGATGCGCCCACTCGAACGGGCTCGTATCCAGCAGGTGGGCGGCGAACATGCCGATCACCGCGAGCCCGCGCGCGAGGTCGATGCCGGGCTCGCGACCCGGCCCGTCGAGCCGCGCCCGACGGGTGGAGATCCGCTCTCTCAGGGCTGCCGCAGCAGCCACACCAGGAGCGCCTTCTGTGCGTGCAGCCGGTTCTCGGCCTCATCCCAGATGACGCTCTGAGGCCCGTCGATGACCTCCGCGTCGACCTCGTACCCGCGATCGGCGGGCAGGCAGTGGATGAAGATCGCCTCGCCGTCGGCGACCGACATGGTCTCCTGGGTCACCTTGTAGCCGCCGAGGTCGCGCAGACGTGCGAGCTTCTCCTCCTCCTTGCCCATCGACACCCACGTGTCGGTCACGACGACGTCGGCGCCCGCGGCCGCCTCGAGCGGATCCGTCAGCAGCGTGACCGACCCACCGGTCTCGAGCGCGATGCGGTCGGCGTCGGCGACGACGTCCTCGCGCGGCGCATATGCCTCGGGCGACGCGACACGCACGTGCATGCCTGCGGTGACACCCGCGAGCACGTAGGAGTGCGCCATGTTGCTGCGCCCGTCGCCGAAGAACGACAGCGTGAGGCCCTTCAGCTCGCCCTTGTGCTCGCGGATCGTCAACAGGTCCGCCAGCAGCTGGCACGGGTGGAAGTCGTCGCTGAGGGCGTTCACGACCGGAACGCGCGTGCCGTTGGCCATCTCCTCGAGCCCCGCCTGCGCGTAGGTGCGCCAGACGATCGCGGCGACCTGCCGCTCGAGCACGCGCGCCGTGTCGGCGGGCGTCTCCTTGCCGCCGAGCTGGCTGTTGGCGGTCGAGATGATCAGCGGCGACCCGCCCAGGTCGGCGATGCCCACGGCGAACGAGACGCGCGTTCGCGTCGACGACTTGTCGAAGATGACCGCGACGGTCTGCGGCCCCGCGAGGCTCTTGTCGGCCCAGCGGTCCTTCTTCAGCGTGGCGGCCAGGTCCAGGATCTCGGCCTGCTCGGACGGAGTGATGTCGTCGTCGCGCAGGAAGTGCCGGGTCATGCGGGGTTCTCCTCGGTGTGTGCGTCCGCGCGGCGGGCGGCCACGTCGTCGAGCGCGGCGGCGAACAGCTCGAGGAACTCCGCCACCTCCGCATCGCCGATCGTGTACGCCGGTGCGATGCGCATCGCGTCGTCGGTGGGGGCGTTGACGATCAGGCCGCGCTCGTGCGCGGCGGCGCGCACGTCAGCCGCGACGGGCGCCGTCAGACGGATGCCGATCAGCAGTCCGGCGCCGCGCGTGCCGGCGACGAGCGGCAGCGACGCCACGCCCTCTCGCAGCTGCCGACCGCGTAGAGCGACGTTCGCGAGCAGGTCGCGGTCCTGGATCTCCTGGATCACGGCGTTCGCGACCGCGCTCGCGAGCGGGTTGCCGCCGAAGGTCGAGTTGTGGGTGCCGGGATAGAACAGGTCGCTGGCGTCGCCGAACGTCACGACGGCCCCCAGGGGGAATCCTGCGGCGATGCCCTTGGCGAGCGTCATCGCGTCGGGGACGATGCCCTCGCGCTGGAACGCGAACCACTCTCCGGTGCGCCCCATGCCGGTCTGCACCTCGTCCAGGATGAGCAGCGCGCCGTGCTCGGTCGTGAGCTCGCGCGCGCGCCGGAGGTAGCCGTCCGGCAGGGGCAGCACACCGGCCTCGCCCTGGATGGGCTCCACGACGAGCGCCGCGATCCGCTCGCCGCCCGCGAAGAGCTGCTCGAGCGCCTCCAGCGTGGGGGCGATATGCGCGACCCCCGGCATCAGAGGCCGGAACGGATCCTGGTACGCGGCCTTCGGCGTGAGAGCCAGCGCTCCGGTCGATCGGCCGTGGAACGCGCCCTCCAGACTGACGATCAGGCCGTCCCGGTCGTGCAGGCGGGCGAGCTTGATGGCGGTCTCGTTCGCCTCGGTGCCCGAGTTCGCCAGGAAGACACGGCCGCGCTCGCCCGCGCCTGCCAGCTGCTTCAGCCGGGCGGCGAGCTCCAGCTGCTGCGGCGTGGCGAAGTAGTTCGACACGTGGGACAGCGTCGCCGCCTGGCGTGCGACGGTGTCGACGAACACCGGATGCGCGTGCCCGAGGGCGTTGACCGCGATGCCGCCGAGGAAATCGAGGTAGCGGCGGCCGTCGGCGTCCCACACGTGCGAGCCGTGGCCCCGCTCGAGCAGGGCGAGGCGCCCGCCCAGACTCATCAGGTCGCGCGTCGCGTCATCCTGCCAGTTCGTCTCGCGCGTCATCCTGCCGTCACCTGCGTTCCGATTCCCTTGCTCGTGAAGAGCTCCACCAGCACCGAGTGCTCCACCCGGCCGTCGATGATCGCGGCGGCGCCGACGCCGCCCTCGACCGCGTCGAGGCACGCCTGCATCTTGGGGATCATCCCCGACTCGAGCCTCGGCATCATGTCGCGCAGCTCGCCCGCTGTGAGGTGAGACACCAGGGAGTCGCGGTTGGGCCAGTCGGCATAGAGGCCGGCCACATCCGTCAGCACCACGAGCTTGCGCGCCTTGAGCGCGATCGCGAGGGCCGCGGCCGCAGCGTCCGCGTTCACGTTGAGCGACTGGCCAGGGTGATCCAGGTCGGGCGCGATGCTCGAGACCACGGGGATGCGCCCCGCGTCCAGATGATCGAGCACGGCCGACGGGTCGACCTTCACGACGTCGCCGACGCGGCCGAGGCTCTCCTCCACGCCGTCGATCACGACGCCGCGCTTGCGTCCGCTGAACAGGCCGGCGTCCTCGCCGCTCAGGCCGGTCGCGAGCGGTCCGTGCGAGTTGATCTTCGCCACGAGCTGCGGGTTGATGTGGCCCGTGAGCACCATGCGGACGACGCTAATGGCCTCGGTGCTCGTGACGCGGTAGCCGCCCTTGAACTCGCTCGGGATCGCGAGACGATCCAGCATGCTCGATATCTGCGGGCCGCCACCGTGCACCACGACCGGCCGCACGCCCACATACCGCAGGTAGGCGATGTCCTGCGCGAAGGCATCCTGCAGCTCCTCGCTGATCATCGCGTTGCCGCCGTACTTCACCACGACGATCTGGTCGCGGTACTTCTTCACCCAGGGCAGCGACTCGATGAGGGTCGCGGCCTTCGCGGCCGCCTCCTCCGGACTGGTGTCCTGCAGGTCGACGCCCTGGTTGCTGGTGTCATCGGTGCTCATGAGGCGTAGGCGCTGTTCTCGTGCACGTAGTCGTGGGTCAGGTCGTTGGTCAGGATCGTCGCCGCGGCGTCGCCCACGTGGAGGTCGATCAGCACGTGGGTCGCCTGCGGCGTGAGGTCGACCTCCTCGCGCGGGCGATCCGGTCCGCCCTTCGTGCACACGCGCACGCCGTTCATCGACACGTCCACGTCATACGGGTCGAAGACCGCCTGCGTCGTGCCGATCGCGGCGAGCACCCGGCCCCAGTTCGGATCGTTGCCGAAGATGGCGGCTTTGAAGAGGTTGTTGCGGGCGACCGAGCGACCGACTTCGACAGCGTCCTCCTCGGTCACGGCACCCGCCACCTCGATGGTGATGGCATGGCTGGCGCCCTCCGCGTCGCCCTGCAGCTTCTGCGCCAGCTCGCGGCACAGGTCGACGAGGGCCGCGGCGAACGCCGAGTCGTCGGGCGCCACGCCGCTCGCGCCGCTCGCGAGCAGCGTGACCTGGTCGTTGGTCGACATGCAGCCGTCCGAGTCGAGCCGGTCGAAGCTGACGCGCGTCGCCGCACGCAGGTGAGCGTCGGCCTGAGCCGCATCGAGCACCGCGTCGGTCGTGATCACCACGAGCATGGTGGCCAGGCCCGGGGCGAGCATGCCGGCGCCCTTGGCCATGCCCCCGATGGTCCACCCGTCGCCGGTGCGCACGGCCGTCTTCGGGACGGTGTCGGTCGTCATGATGGCGGCGGCCGCGTCGTCGCCGCCCTCCGTGCTCAGTTGCCGGATGCCCGCCTCGGTGCCCGCCAGCACGTTGGCGCGGAAGACCTCGTCACCCGACCCGATCAAGCCCGTCGAGCACACCAGCACATCGCCTGCGCTCACGCCCAGCAGCTCGGCCGCCCTCTCAGCCGTCTGGTGCGTCGTCTGGAAGCCGAACTCCCCCGTGAAGCAGTTCGCCCCGCCCGAGTTGAGCACGACGGCCTCGACCACGCCGTCGGAGATCGCCTGCTGCGACCACAGGATGGGGTTCGCCTTCGCCCGGTTCGTTGTGAACACGGCAGCGCCGGTCTTGAGCGGACCGCGGTTGACCACCACGGCGACATCCTTCGCTCCGGTCGACTTCAGACCCGCGGCGACACCCGCCGCCTCGAAGCCCTGGGCTGCGGTCACACTCACGGCGCCACTCCGTTCACGCTGAGGGCTCGACCTTCGGGGAGGTCGAGCGCGATGTTCATCGACTGGATCGCGGCTCCCGCCGTGCCCTTGGTCAGGTTGTCCACGGCGGTGACGATGACGACTCGTCCGGCCGCGCGGTCGACCGCGAGCCCCATGACCGCCGTGTTCGCGCCGATCACATCGGCTGTGCGCGGCATCCGCCCCTCGGGCAGCACGTGCACGAACATCTCGTCGCCGTACGCCGCCTCCCACGCCTCGCGGATCTGCGCGTCGGTCGCGTCGTTCGCGATGCGCGCCGTGGTCGTGGCAAGGATGCCGCGCGCCATCGGCACGAGCACCGGGGTGAACGACAGCCGGATGTCGCCCGTCGCGCCGGCGGCTCGCAGAGCCTGCGCGATCTCCGGGATGTGGCGATGCGAGCCGCCCACGGCGTAGGGATTCGCCGAGCCGAGGATCTCGCTCGCCAGCAGGTGAGGCTTGAGGCTCTTGCCGGCGCCCGAGGGGCCGACCGCCAGCACGCTGACGATGTCGGACGGGTCGATGACGCCGGCCGCGACGCCCGGCGCGAGACTCAGGCTCACGGTCGAGGCGTTGCAGCCCGGCGCCGCGATGCGGTCGGCACCGATCAGGAGATCGCGCTGCTTCCCGTCGCCCACGGGGAGCTCGGGCACGCCGTAGGTCCACGCCTCGTGGAAGTCGCCGCCGTAGAACGCGTCCCAGTCGGCGCGGCCGGTGAGCCGGTGGTCGGCGCCGCAGTCGATGACGAGCGAGACATCCGTCAGTGCATCCGTGTACTGACCCGACTGGCCGTGAGGCAGCGCGAGGAAGACGATGTCGTGCCCCGACAGGACCTCGGGGGTCGTGTCCTGCAGCGTGAGGTGCGCGAGCGAGCGCAGGTGCGGCTGGTGCGCGATGAGCGGCTGCCCGGCGTTGGAGTGCGCGGTGACCGTGCGGATCTCGACGTCGGGATGGTCGGCGAGCAGCCGCAGCAGCTCGCCTCCCGCATAGCCAGAAGCGCCGGAGACGGCGACCGAGTAGGTCATGTTTCCACCTTATTGTCCGAGGGAGTCTGCTTCTTCACGGCGACACCGCTCGGCCCGTGGGCCGGCTCGACCGCGCTCAGGCGCGGGAGCGTCGCGGCGTCGCCGAGATTCGGCGGCCGCGGGGACGTCGGCGCAGGACGATGCCCCGGAAGGGGTGGGTGGTCGCCTGGCCGGTCGGCATGCCGCGAGCGTAGCAGAACGTCCCCACCGGCATGTCCCCGGCCCCCGCGAGGATGGACGCATGATCACCACCATCGCCGTATCCGGCTACCGCTCGCTGGTCGACCTGGTGCTGCCCCTCGGCCGTGCGACGGTGGTGACGGGGCCCAACGGCTCGGGCAAGAGCAGCCTCTATCGCTCGCTGCAGCTGCTGGCCGCCGCCGCGAACGGCGCCACGATCTCCGCGATCGCCGCCGAGGGCGGCTTCGACTCGGTGCTGTGGGCCGGCCCCGAGACTCCGCGGGCGGGCGTGGTGCAGGGCACGGTCCGCAGCCGCCCGGTATCGCTGCGCCTGGGCTACGCCGCCGATGAGCTCGGTTACCTCGTCGGCCTCGGCCTGCCACAGGCCGACAGCCGCTCGGTGTTCGCCCGCGACCCGGAGATCAAGCGCGAGCAGGTCTTCGCCGGCGGCTTCGCCAGACCCGCGACGCTGTTGGTCGACCGCGACCGAGCGGGGGTACGGGTGCGCGACACCGCGTGGCGCAGCCTCGGCCAGCCGCTCGCGCCGCACGAGTCGATCCTGATGGAGATCGCCGACGCCGAGGCGACTCTCGAGCTGCTCACCCTGCGACGCACGCTGTCGCGGTGGCGCTTCTACGATCATTTCCGCACGGATCGCGACTCGCCCGTCCGGCAGCCGCAGGTCGGCACGCGCACCGCGTTCCTCGCCCACGACGGCGTCGACCTCGCGGCCACGTGGGCCTCGTCGGCGGATGCCGGGCGACGCGATGCGCTCGACCGTGAGGTCGCACGCGCCTTTCCGGGCGCCCGCGTCGCCGTCCAGAGCACGACGGGGCGCTTACGCCTCACGATGCACCAGCGAGGGCTGCTGCGACCGCTCGAGGCGTCTGAGCTCTCCGACGGCACGCTGCGCTACCTGCTGCTCATCGCCGCTCTCGTGCCCGCGCGCGCCGCGCCGCTCCTCGTGCTCAACGAGCCCGAGTCGAGCCTGCACCCCGACCTCGTGGATGCGCTGGCCGGGCTGATCTCCGCCGCCAGCGCCGACATGCAGGTGGTCGTCGTGACGCACTCGCATCGACTGCGCGACGCGCTGGTGTCAGCGGGCGCCGATGCGGTCGCCTTGGAGTCGGATGGGCTCGGCACCCGCGTAGCGGGGCAGGGAGCGCTCGACCGACCCGCGTGGCGATGGCCGTCACGCTGATGCCGTGACGGCGCGCCTTCGGCGGCGTAGCCTCATCGAGCATGGGCGAGACACGGGAGCCGGATCGTTCCGCCGAGCGTCGCGAGATGCTCGAGTGGCACCTGGAGGCGCGCGGGATCCGGGATCGCCGCGTGCTCGAGGCGATGGCGCACGTACCGCGCGAGCTGTTCGTTCCCGCGGCAGCCGCGGCGGAGGCCTACGCCGACTCTCCGCTCGCGATCGGGCACGGTCAGACCATCTCGCAGCCCTACATCGTGGCGCTGACCGCTGAAGCCGCGCGCATCGGACCCGGCGACCGCGTGCTCGAGGTGGGCACCGGCTCGGGTTACGCCGCTGCCGTCTACGCCGCGATGGGCGCCGAGGTCTGGTCCATCGAGTACGTGCCCGAGCTGGCGCAGGATGCGCGGCGCGCGCTGACGGCGGCCGGATTCGCGAGCGTCGGCGTCGTGACCGGCGACGGCACGCTCGGCCTGCCGGAGCGGGCGCCGTTCGACGCGATCCTGGCGGCCGCCGCAGGGCCGGACATCCCGGGCCCCTGGATCGAGCAGCTGACCGATGGCGGTCGCATCGTGATGCCGCTCGAGCGCCATGCCGGCTGGCAGCAGCTGGTGCGCGTCACGCGACTGGGCGACGACGTCACGATGGACGACCTCGGCGCCGTGCGCTTCGTCCCGCTCCGCGGCGCCCACGGCACCGGCTAGCCCTCTTCCACCGCGAGAATCCAGCTGTGCGCTGAGAATGCCGGCCCCCGTGCATCCTCAGCGTGCAAGTGGATTCTCGTGGGCGAGGGGATCACTCGTGCACCGGACGACGCGAGGGCATGTTCGTCCACAGTGAGCCGCGGGGCCGTCTGCGGGCGCACAGACGCGGCACTCTTGCCGCATGCGTCGCCCAGACCAGCTCTCCCTCCGCCCCTGCCCGGTTCCGCTGCTGCGGCAGGCAGACGCGGCGGTGCGTCTCGACGTCGCGCACCGCCGCGGCGATGTGCATCGCGTGGCGCGAGGCGTGTTCGCGCCGACCGACCCGTGGAGCCGGCTGACGCGGTGGGATCGCTATCTCGCGCGCGTGCCCGCGCACGCGCTCACCCATCCTGACGCGGTGTTCGCCCTCGAATCGGCTGCGGTGCTGCTCGGAGTGCCCGTCGCGGGAGCCCTCGACGAGGTGCATGTGCTCTCGGATGGCACAGCAGGTCGCCTGGTCGCCGGCGTGCGCACGCACGTGACGCGTGACCGTCGCGACCTGCGCACGGTGGACGGGCTCATCCTGCTGTCGCCGGAGGAGACGGCGGTCGACCTGGCGCGGATGCGCCACCGCGCTGTCGGCTTGATGGCCGCAGATGCCGTGCGCCTGCTGGATCGCCCCCACCCGGATGTGTTGATCGCGCGGAACGAAGCGCGCGCGAGCAGCCGGGGTCGGGACGCCGCCCGGTGGGCTCTGTCCCGCGCCACTCCGCTCGCCGAGAGCGCGCTGGAGTCGGTCAGCCGGGCAGCCGTGGAGTGGCTGGGATACCCGCCTCCCGACCTGCAGGTGATCTTCCGCGCGGACGACGGCACACCGCACCGCGCGGACATGTACTGGCCGGACGACGACGTCATCGGCGAGGCCGATGGGCGGGTGAAGTACGACGGCACGCTAGGCGACGGCGGGAAGCGCCTGTGGGACGAGAAGCAACGCGAGGACGCGCTGCGGCGACGCGTCGCCGGGTTCGCCCGCTGGGGTCACGAGCACGTGATGAGAGTCGATCCCCTCGACACCATCCTGCGCTCAGCGGGACTGCGGCACATCCATCCGCGCGAGTCCGGCCCGCTGCTGACTCTGCGCCGCGCCCTCACCCCTCGACAATCCAGTTCCACGCCGAGAATGCGGGGCTGACCGCATTCTCGGCGTGAACATGGATTGTCGCGGCCGGGTTACTCGCGGAGCGCGGCGCGGTGACGCTCGGCCGCGAGGGCGACGCCGGCGAGCTTCGCCTCGGTCGCCTCGGCCGCGGTGAGCGTGCGGTCGGGAGCGCGGAAGCGCAGCGCGAACGTCAGGCTCTTGGAGCCGTCCGGGATGCCGCTGCCGCGGTAGTCGTCGACGAGCCGCACGCTCTCGAGCAGCTCGCCGGCGCCGTCGACGAGCGCGCGGCGCAGCTCGGCCGCCGGCAGCGCGGCGTCGACCACGAGCGACACATCCTGCGTCGCAGCCGGGAACGTCGAAAGCGACGCGACGGTGACGCGCTCCCCCGCGAGCGTCAGCAGCGCGTCGAGGTCGAGCTCGGCCACCGTCACCCGGCCCGGCAGGTCTGCCTCGGCGGCGACCGCGGGCAGCAGCTCGCCGACGTAGCCGACCTCGGAACCGGCGACTGTCAGGACGCCCGTGCGCCCGGGGTGCAGCGCGGCGCGCTGCGACTGCGCCACCTCGATCTCGACGCCCGCGGCAGCCGCGACGACACGCACCGCGTCGAGGGCCACCTCAAGGCCGGCCGCCTCGGCCTCCCGGCCCGGCTGCTTCGGCGCCACGGCACCCGCCAGCAGCAGAGCGACATGGCGAGGCTGGGGCGGGATCGACGCGTCGAGGCGCGCGAGCGTCTCCGCGTCGGGCCGCACCGCGAGCGGGGGGATGGTCGCGGTGCCGTACTCGACCCCGGGCTTCGGCAGGAAGACCGTCCCGAGCTCGAACAGCGCGAGGTCGGTGTGACCACGCGACACGTTGCGGTGCGCGGTCTGCAGCAGTCCCGGGATGAGCGAACGGCGCAGGAACGGCACCTGACCGTCGAGCGCGTTCGCCAGCCGCACGCTGGGCAGGTGCTCTCCCGACGGCGATCCGTGCAGGTCGTTCTGCTCCTCCGACGTGAAGGGGAACGACGGCGTCTCGACGAACCCGGCGGCGGCCAGTGCGTTCGCGACGCGACGACGGCCCTGCTGCGCCGGTGTCAGACCACGGCCCGACGGCGGAGTCGGCAGCACGGAGGGGATCTTGTCCACCCCGTCGATGCGTGCGACCTCCTCGGCCAGCGTCCACTTGTCGGTGAGGTCGGGACGCCACGACGGCGGTGTGACCGACCAGCCGTCGGGCGTCTCGGCGACGTCGCACCCGATCATCGTCAGTGTCTCGGCGATGCGGGCGGCTGTGTAGTCCACGCCCACGAGGCCCTGCACGAAGCCGGCCGGCAGCCCGATCGCCGTGCGCTCGTACGCCGCGCCCAGGGCGCTGCCGAGCGGGTCGACCGCGCCTCCCGCGAGCTCCACCATGAGGTCGGCCACACGCTGCGCCGATGCGGCCGGCAGCAGCGGGTCGACGCCGCGCTCGAAGCGACGCGACGCCTCGCTCGGCAGCTTGTGGCGCCGGGCCGTGCGCGCGATCGACACGGTGTCGAACACCGCGGCCTCGATCAGCACATCGGTCGTCGTCGCGCCGATCTCGGTCTTCGCGCCGCCCATCACGCCGGCCAGGCCGATGGGGCCCGAGTCGTCGGTGATCAGGAGGTCCTCGGTGGAGAGCTTGCGCACCTGGCCGTCGAGCGTCTCGAGGGTCTCGCCCTCGGTCGCACGGCGCACGGTGATGCCGCCGGTGAGCTTGTCGAGGTCGTACCCGTGGATCGGGCCGCCGAGTTCGAGCATCACGTAGTTCGTGATGTCGACCAGCAGCGAGATCGACCGGATGCCTGCCAGCGTCAGGCGCGCGATCATCCAGGGCGGTGTCGGGCGCGAGGGGTCGACGCCCCGCACCACGCGCGTGACGAACTCGGTCACGCCGCTGCGGCCGCGGATCGGCGCCCGGTCGTCCACGACGACCGGGAAGCCCGTTCCCGACCCGAGGTCGTCGCGCAGCGCCGGGTCGCGGAAGGCGGCGCCGGTCGCGTGCGAGTATTCGCGCGCCAGACCGCGGATCGACATGGCGTAGCCCCGGTCGGGCGTGACGTTCACGTCGACCGCGACGTCGTCGAGACCCAGCAGGGCGATGGCGTCGGTGCCGGGTTCGGGATCCAGCCCCAGCTCGACCAGGCGCAGGATGCCGCTGTGCTCGTCGCCGAGCCCCAGCTCGCGTGCGGATGCGATCATGCCGTCCGACACGTGGCCGTACGTCTTGCGCGCGGCGATCGGGAACGGCCCAGGCAGCACCGCGCCGGGCAGGGTGACGACGACCTTGTCCCCCTCGAAGAAGTTGCCGGCACCGCACACGATGCCGCGCGGCTCTGCCTCGCCGACGTCCACCTGGCACCACCGGATGGTCTTGCCGTTCTTCTGCGGCTCGGCCTCGAACGAGATCACCCGGCCGACGACCACGGGGCCGGTCACCTCGAAGCGGAAGACGTCCTCCTCCTCGAAGCCGACCGACACGAGGGCCGCGAGGACATCCTCCGGTGTCGCCTCGGCCGGAACATCCACGTACTCACGCAGCCACGACAGCGGGACGCGCATCACACCACCATCCCGAACTGCTCGCTGAAGCGCACATCGCCCTCGGCCATGTCGCGCATGTCCTGCACGTCGCTGCGGAACATCAGAGCCCGCTCGATCCCGATCCCGAAGGCGAAGCCCGAATACACCTCGGGGTCGATGCCCGCTGCCCGCAGCACGTTGGGATTGACCATGCCGCACCCGCCCCACTCGATCCAGCGCGCCCCGCCCTTGAAGGTCGGGTGCCACAGATCGAACTCGGCCGACGGCTCGGTGAATGGGAAGTAGTTGGTGCGCAGGCGCGTCTTGGCCTCGTCCCCGAACAGCGCCTTGGCGATGTGGTCGAGGGTGCCCTTGAGGTGCGCCATCGTGATGCCCTTGTCCACCACGAGGCCCTCGGCCTGCGTGAACACGGGCAGGTGCGTCGCGTCGAACTCGTCCGTGCGGTACACGCGGCCGGGGCACAGGACATAGATCGGCAGGTCGCGCTCGAGCATCGACCGCACCTGCACGGGCGACGTGTGCGTGCGCATCACCAGGTGCCGGGCGACCGGGTCGACGAAGAACGTGTCCTGCATCTGGCGCGCCGGGTGGTCCTCGTCGAAGTTCAGCGCGTCGAAGTTGTACCACTCGTGCTCGAGCTCGGGGCCCTCCGCGATCTCCCAGCCCATGCCGACGAACACATCGCTGATCTGCTCCTGCAGCACGCTCATCGGATGGCGGGCGCCGACGCGCGTGCGCGAGGCCACCGCCGTGATGTCGACGCGCTCGGCCTCCAGCCGTGCGGCCGTCTCGGCCTCGGCCAGCTCGGCTTCCCGCGCGGCGAGCGCCTGGTTCACGCGTCCGCGCGCTCCGCCCACGAGCTTGCCGAACTCGGCCTTGCGATCGTTCGGCACGTGGCGCATCTGCGCGTTCAGCGCGGCGAGGGCGGAGCCCTCCCCCGCGTGCGCGGAGCGGACGGCCTTCAGGGCCGCGGTGTCGGGGGCGTCGGCGATTGCCGCGAGCGCGGCCTCGACCGCGGCCTCCACCGCCTCGCCGCTGATCACAGGACCAGGGATCTCGGGAACGTCAGGCACGAGAACCGAGTCTAACCGGGCAGGGCAGCCCGGCCCGCCGCCGCGAGGGCCGGGTCACCCCGACTGGCCGGCGGCCGGACCGCCGCGATCCGCCGTGCGTGCGAGCTCCGCCGCATCCTGCACGCCGATGATGGCGGTGTTGGTGCCCTCGTGCAGGCGAGGTGCGATCGCCTCCTCGGCCGCCCGCACGCGGGGCGACTTCTTCATCCGCTTCTCGATCAGGCGGGCGACGCCCGACAGGATCAGGCACAGCCCGATGTAGATGGCGCCCACGATGATGGTGGACTGGATGATCGGCGAATCGAGCGTGGCGGCCGATCCGAGGCGCTTGGCGAAGAACAGCAGCTCCTCGTACGTGATGATGAAGCCGAGCGCGGTGTCCTTCAGCGTCACGACGAGCTGCGACAGGATGACCGGCATCATGGCGCGGATCGCCTGCGGCAGCAGGATCAGGCGCATGACACCCGACTTGCGAAGGCCGATCGCGTAGCCGGCCTCGCGCTGGCCCCGCGGCAGCGCCTCGACGCCCGCCCGGATGACCTCCGCGAGAACGGAGCCGTTGTAGGCCACGAGCGCGATGACGACGACCCAGTAGCTCGGCATCCGGATGCCGAGAACGGGAAGCCCGTAGTACAGCAGGAACATCATCACGAGCACCGGCACCGCGCGCAGGAACTCGGTGACCGCGGTGACGGGCCAGCGCACCCAGGCGTGGTCAGACAGGCGGCCGACCGCCAGGACGAAGCCCACCACCAGCGCTCCGACCGCGGCGACGACGAACGCGGCGACGGTGTTGAGCGCGCCCTGCCCGATCTGCGCCCAGATGGCCGTGTAGGTGAAGGCCTCCCACTTGGAGGCCGCGAACTGACCCGTGGCGGCCAGGCGCCACACGAAGAACGCGACGACCGCGAGCACGACGAGGATCGTGGCGACTCCGAGGATCCTGTTGCGAAGGACGGCGCGAGGACCGGGGACGTCGTAGAGGACGCTGCTGCTCATCGCGCCACCATCCATCGCTTCTCGAGGGTCCGCTGCGCCCACGACAGCAGCAGGACCAGGGCCACGAAGATCACCATCACCCACAGGATCACCACGAGCTGGTTCTCACCGCGCTCGCTCAGCCAGTCGCGCATGGAGCCGAGGTTCAGCACGGAGAAGCCGGCGGCGACCGTCGTGTTCTTCAGGAGCGCGATGAACACGCTCATCATGGGCGGAATCACCGAGCGGAACGCCTGCGGCAGCACGATCAGCGTCATGACCTGCCCGAACGTCAGGCCGAGGGCGCGAGCCGCCTCCGCCTGACCCACCGGCACGGTGTTGATGCCCGAGCGGATCGTCTCGGCCACATACGTGGCGGTGTAGATGCCGAGCGCTCCGATCGCGAACAGCACCTCGTTGCCACCGCTCGCGCGCACGTCGATCAGAGTCGGGAGCGCAAAGGCGAAGCCGAAGAAGACCAGGGTCAGGGGCGTGTTGCGGATGGTGTTGACGTAGAACGTGCCGACCGCACGGGCGATCGGCACCGGGGACACGCGCATCGCGCCGACGATCGTGCCGAGCACCAGCGCCAGCAGGCCGCCGCCGAAGAACAGCTTCAGCGTGCCGATCAGCGCCTCGCCCCACAGGTCGGCGTTATCGGTGATGACGCCCATGCGGCTCCTTACGCGTGTCGAGGAAGTGAGGGGATCGTGCGGGGCGGCCCGCTGGGGCCGCCCCGCACGAAGAGTCAGTCGACCTGGGGCTGCTCGGCGACGACGCCGGCCGGCTCGAGGTACTGCTCGTACAGTGCCGTCCACACGTCGTTGCCGTCGGTGAACAGGGCGTTGATGTGGTCCTTGAGCGCCGTGTCGCCGTCGGCGAGGCCCACGCCGTAGCGCTCCTCGCTGAAGGGCTCGCCCGCCAGCTTGAGCTCGTTGGGCTCGAGCGCGACGTAGCCGGCGAGGATCGCCTCGTCGGTGGTGATCGCGTCGACCTGGCCGGCCTTGAGCTGCTCGACGCACTCCGAGTACGTCTGACGCTCGGTGACCTCGCCGCTGTACTCCTCGCGGATGCGCTGCAGCGGGGTCGAGCCGGTGACCGAGCACGTGACCTTGCCCTCGAGGTCCTCGGGGCCGTTGATCGAGTCGTCGTCGGCGGCGACCAGCAGGCCCTGACCGGTGATGAAGTACGGGCCGGCGAAGTCGATGACCTCATCGCGCGCCTCGGTCATCGAGTAGGTGCCGACGTAGTAGTCGACGCCCCCGTTGATGATCTCCTGCTCGCGGTTGGCGGAGGGGATCGTCTTGAACTCGATCTGGTCCTCGCCGAAGCCCAGCGATGCCGCGATCCAGCGCGCGATGTCGACGTCGAAGCCGGTGCGCTCCTGCGTCACCGGGTCCTCGTAGCCGAGACCCGGCTGGTCGCTCTTGACGCCGATGACGATCTCGCCGGCCTCCGTGGCGCGATCGAACGTGGGGCTGCCCTCGAGCTGGACGTCGCTCGCGACCTCCCACAGAGCCTCCTCGCCGCCGCCGGCGCCGGCCGAGGCGCCGGGGTCGGTGGGCGAGCCGCTGTTGCACGCCGTCAGCGCGAGCAGGGCCGACAGGCCGAGGCCGGCGCCCGCGATGATCCGGGACTTGCGCATGTGTTTCCTCCTTGGTGGGGTGGTCCGTCCGCTTCGCGCCACGTCGCGCGTCGCGTCGTCAGTGCGTGATCAGCTTGGAGAGGAAGTCCTTCGCACGGTCGCTCTTCGGGCTGGTGAAGAACTCCTCGGGCGTCGCCTGCTCGACGATCTGGCCGTCGGCCATGAACACGACGCGGTTGGCCGCCTTGCGCGCGAAGCCCATCTCGTGGGTGACGACGATCATCGTCATCCCCTCTTTCGCCAGCGAGATCATGACGTCCAGCACCTCGTTGATCATCTCGGGGTCGAGGGCGCTGGTCGGCTCGTCGAACAGCATGACCTTCGGGCGCATGGCGAGGGCGCGCGCGATGGCGACGCGCTGCTGCTGCCCACCCGACAGCTGCGCGGGGAGCTTGGATGCCTGGTGGCCCACACCGACGCGGTCGAGAAGCGCCTGCGCCTCGCGCTCGGCGTCGGCCTTCTTCATCCCGCGCACCTTGATGGGTCCGAGCGTGACGTTCTCGAGGATCGTCAGGTGCGCGAACAGGTTGAACGACTGGAACACCATGCCGACCTCGGCACGGAGGTTCGCCAGCCCCTTGCCCTCCTTCGGTAGCTCCTTGCCGTCGATCGTGATCGTGCCGCTGGTGATGGTCTCGAGGCGGTTGATCGTGCGGCACAGGGTGGACTTGCCGGATCCGGACGGGCCGATCACGACGACGACCTCGCCCTTGTCGACGGTCAGGTCGATGTCCTTGAGGGCTTGGAAGTCGCCATAGTGCTTCTGCACGTCCTTGACGACGACGAGGGGCTCAGCCATGCGTTTCACCCTAGGGGGTGCGCACAGGGGGAACCACCAGCGCTCGCGGCGCTTTACCGACTTGTAACAGCACTGGCGCGGTTGCGCAATGGCGCGTCCCGGTGCCGGGTCGGGCGTGTCGAGGAGACCCGCGCAGCCGTCAGGCGCGGTGCGCGAATGCGCTCTCGTACAGGCAGACGCTGGCTGCCGTGGCTAGGTTCAGCGACTCAGCCCGCCCGAAGATCGGCAGCCGCAGGGCACGATCCGCGAGCCCCAGCGCGCGATCGTCGAGACCGTGGGCCTCGTTGCCGAACAGCCATCCCGTCGGCCGCGCGAGCACCCCGTCGGCGCGGGCCTCGAGCAGATCGTCGCCCTTCACGTCGGCGGCGAGCACCGTCATGCCGGCGGCGTGGGCGCGCCCGATGACATCCTCGAGCTCTCCCCCGACGGCGACGGGCAGATGGAACAGCGACCCGGTCGTGGACCGCACCACCTTCGGGTTGTACGGATCGACGGTGCGCCCCGTCAGCACCACCGCGTCGGCGCCCGCCGCGTCGGCGGCGCGGATGATGGTGCCGAGATTGCCCGGATCGCGCACCTCCTCGCAGATCGCGATGAGTCGCGGACCGGCCGCGAAGATGTCCTTGAGCGCCGTGGGGTTCTGCCGCGCGACGGCGACGAAGCCCTGCGGCGTCACGGTGTCGGCCATCGCATCGAGAACGGCCTCCGATACGAACTCCGCTTCCAGGCGCTCATCGCTCAGCAGCGTGCGCACATCCTGATGACGCTCGAGCGCCGTGGGCGTCGCGAACAGCTCGACGATCGTCTCGGGGCGGTAGGTGAGTGCCTCGCGCACCGCCTGCGGGCCCTCGAGCAGGAACAGACCGGTCTCCTTGCGCGCATTGCGCTTCGCCAGCTTGGCGACGGCTCTCACACGCGGCGACCGCGGATTCTCCAGCACCCCGTCAGTCTATGGCCGCGCTCGCACGCGGACATGACGGGCGGAAGAGGCGCGTGCGACCCGAGGGCGCACGACGGGACGGCCGATGCCCGAAGACGCAGAAGAGGGCGCCCCTCACGGGACGCCCTCTTCGAAACCGGAGGTGCTTACGCAGCCGACTTCGGCGCGTTCACGTCGGCCGGCAGCGCGGCCTTCGCGGTCGCCACCAGCGACGCGAACGTGGCGGGCTCGTTCACGGCGAGCTCGGCCAGGATGCGACGGTCCACCTGCACACCCGCGAGCCCCAGGCCCTGGATGAAGCGGTTGTAGGTGATGCCGTTCTGACGCGCGGCGGCGTTGATGCGCTGGATCCACAGGCGACGGAAGTCGCCCTTGCGCTTGCGACGGTCGCGGTACGCGTAGACGAGCGAGTGGGTGACCTGCTCCTTCGCCTTGCGGTACAGGCGCGAACGCTGGCCACGGTAACCCGAGGCCCGCTCGAGGATGACGCGACGCTTCTTCTGGGCGTTGACTGCCCGCTTGACTCTAGCCATTTCTTATCTTCCTAACGAGATTCGCGAGCTCAGCGACCCAGGAGCTTCTTGACCTGCTTGAGGTCGTTGCCCGAGATGACCTGGTCCTGGTTCAGGCGGCGCGTACGACGGCTCGACTTGTGCTCGAGGTTGTGGCGCATGCCAGCCTGCTGCTTCTTGATCTTGCCGCTGCCGGTGATCTTGAAGCGCTTCTTGCTGCCCGAGTGGGTCTTCTGCTTCGGCATCTTCTCTTCCTTCGTGAATGCGCCCCTCGGGGCGACGTTGTGTGCACCCGGCTCATGCCGGTGCCGTCGGGCGGCACCGCGGTTGAAGCGGGAGTCTGCGGGCGGTGTTACTCCGCGGCCGTGGTCTCCAGACCGGACGCCTGGCTCTTCGCCTCGCGTGCGGCCTGCTTGTTGGCAGCGCGCTGGGCGTTCTGCTCGGTCTTGACCTCGGACTTGTTCTTGTGCGGCGCGATGACCATCACCATGTTGCGGCCGTCCACCTTGGGATTGGACTCGACGGTGCCGAACTCGGCGACGTCATCCGCGAACTTCTTCAGCAGACGCACTCCCTGCTCGGGACGCGACTGCTCACGACCGCGGAACAGGATCATGGCCTTGACCTTGTCACCCGACTTCAGGAAGCCCTCGGCGCGCTTGCGCTTGGTCTCGTAGTCGTGCTCGTCGATCTTCAGGCGGAAACGGACCTCCTTGAGGACCGTGTTGGCCTGGTTGCGACGGGCCTCCTTGGCCTTCTGCGCTGCCTCGTACTTGAACTTGCCGTAGTCCATGATCTTGACGACGGGAGGCTTCGAGTTGGGGGCAACCTCGACCAGGTCGAGATCGGCCTCCTGCGCCAGACGCAGGGCGGCCTCGATGCGGACGACGCCGATCTGCTCGCCGTTGGGGCCGACGAGTCGGACCTCGGGCACGCGGATGCGCTCGTTGGTACGGGGATCGCTGATGCGGAACTCCTTGATAGGTGGGTGACGGAGAGCCACCGCGACATGCTCGTCGTCGACAGGCTCGTCAAGACGGGGTCGTGCCACGGGCGGGAGAAGAGTCAGCATCCACCCGGCAGACGTCACGCGTCGGCCTCACCCAGATCCATTCGGCGCGACGGCGCATCCTGGAACACCCGCGTGGAACGCGAGGGAGTGCATGACCCGGTAGCCTTGTAACGGCAAGCGCGGGTGGGATGTGAATCCTCTTTCGTCCGGATTCTCATCGAGAAGGTCCGGAGCCCGGGAAAGTCTAGCAGAGAGCGGCACATGAGCACCAATCCGGCACACACCCATTCCTTCGACGCGCAGCGCGAGGCGCGCTGGGAGGAGCAGGAGCGCGCCGGCTCCGACACATCGGCCGTGCGTGACATCGCGGATGTCGCGGCTGTCGAGGTCATCGGCACCGCATGCGTGCACCTGATGAGCGCCGCCGCCGTGAAGCTCGGCCTCGCGGACGAGCCCGATGCGGAAGCCGACATCGACCTCGACGAGGCGCGCAAGCTGATCAACGCCCTCGCCGGTCTCGTCACCGCCGCCGCACCGGAGATCAGCGACATGCACGCGCGCCCCATCCGGGACGGCCTGCGCTCGCTCCAGCTGCGTTTCCGCGAGATCTCGACCATTCCCGACGCGCCGGGCAAGGGCCCGGGCGAGAAGTACACCGGCCCCGTCATCTGACCGCGCGCGGGTCCGCGCCCTCGCGGACCCGCGCTACTCGGCGCGATCGAGCTTGACCGACAGCGAATCCACGAGCGTGGCGACGCGGTCGTCCGTGGACCAGCGGCGCGCGAGACGCGCCAGCACCGCGTCGAGCTCACCGCGGTCGAGGCCCGACATCAGCGTGAGCCGCACGACCAGCTCCGGTCCCCGCAGGCGCGCTTCACGGTCCCCCGGCTCGACGGTGAGGTCGAGCACGGCGAGCTCCCCCGACACGCTCTGCTGCAGCCCGAGGAACACATCCGGGTTCGCGAAGCTCGGCAGCCAGGGCTCGCCTTGGGCGATGGCCCACACCGCGGGGCGGCGCACGACGAACTCGGTGTCCGACGTGGGGTCGAGCACGATCAGGTCGGTCTGCTCCGCTGAGGCCGCCAGCGCGGCGCGCACGGCCTCCACGGGAATGGGACGCGCCTGCGGGTCCCAGCGCGCCAGCGCGTCGACCGAGCTGAACACCGGCAGCACCTTGCGCCCATCCGGTGCCGCGACCGTGACGATCGAGAGCTCCTGCGTCTTGTCCACCGGCAGGCCATGGGCTCCGACGCCCTCGTCGCCCTTCTCGGCGACGAGCGGGATGAGCACGCGCGCGTGCCGAAGCGCGTCGACCACAGCGGCCTGGTCGCCCTGGCCGGCGCGGAACGCCGTCAGCGCCGCGAGCAGGGCGGGATCCGCGGATCCGTCATCGCTCGCGTGCGGGTTCGCCTCGAAGTGGCGCCCCTCCCAGGGGACGCCTGCGGAGTCCGCGCCGTCAGTCGGCTGCGACATCCAGCGCCTCGGCGAGCGTGAACGCGCCCGCGTAGAGGGCCTTGCCCACGATCGCGCCCTCGACGCCGTTCGGCACCAGGCGCCGCAGCGCGGCGATGTCATCCAGGCTCGAGACGCCGCCCGAGGCGACGACCGGCTTGGTCGTGCGCGAGGTGATCTCGCGCAGCAGATCGAGGTTGGGCCCGCGCAGGGTGCCGTCCTTGGTGACGTCGGTGACGACGTAGCGGCTGCAGCCCGCCTCCTCGAGACGCTCGAGCACGTCCCAGAGGTCGCCGCCCTCCTGCGTCCAGCCGCGCGCCGCGAGCGTGGTGCCGCGCACGTCCAGGCCCACGGCGATCGCGTCGCCGTAGCGCCCGATCACCGACGCGGTCCACTCGGGGTTCTCGAGCGCCGCTGTGCCGAGGTTGATGCGCTGGGCTCCGCTCTCGAGCGCCGCCTCCAGCGACGCGTCGTCGCGGATACCGCCCGACAGCTCGACGTTCACGCCGCGCAGGTGCTTGATGACCTTGCGCAGCACGCCGGCGTTGGTGCCGCGTCCGAACGCCGCGTCGAGGTCGACGAGGTGGATCCACTCTGCGCCCTGCTTGGCCCAGTTCTCGGCGGCCTCGATGGGATCGCCGTAGTCGGTCTCCGTTCCGGCGGCGCCCTGGGTCAGGCGCACGGCCTTCCCGCCCTGGACGTCGACGGCGGGCAGCAGGATCAGTCCGGGCGTGGACGCGAAATCGTTCATAGCTCCCAATGTGCTTCGGGGGTCGTCCACAGGGGCGGACGACGGGCGGCGGGCATCTCCCGTCGCGGGCACGATCTCAGAGGGTAGCCCCGGGCAGGCTCTCGATCCAATTCCGCAGCAGCCGGATGCCCGCCTCGCCCGACTTCTCGGGGTGGAACTGGGTGGCCGACAGCGGCCCGTTCTCGACCGCGGCGACGAAGCGTCCACCGTGCTGGGCCCAGGTGACCACGGCAGGCGGTAGCGGGCGCTGCGGCTCGAGCGTCCACTCCTGGGCCGCGAACGAGTGCACGAAGTAGAAGCGCTCGTCCTCGAGACCCCGGAACAGGCGCGACCCCTCGCCCGCCTCGACCGTGTTCCAGCCCATGTGCGGCACGATCGGCGCTTTGAGCTCCTCCACGACGCCCGGCCACTCCCCGAGGCCCTCCGTGTCGACACCGCGTTCGATGCCGTGCTCGAACATGACCTGCATCCCCACGCAGATGCCCAGCACCGGCCGGCCCCCCGCGAGGCGACGCTCGATGACCTCGCCGCCGCGCACCGAGCGCAGCTGCTCCATCACGGCCTGAAACGCCCCCACGCCGGGGACGACGAGGCCATCGGCCTCGCGGATGAGGCCCCGGTCGCGCGTGAGGTGCACGTCACCACCGGCCGCCTGCAGCGCCTTGACGGCGGAGTGGATGTTGCCCGAGCCGTAGTCGAGCACGGCGATGACAGGCCGACGCGACCCGCTCGTCGCGTGCGTCTCCTGGGCGGCCGCGGCGCTCACAGCGCGCCCTTCGTCGACGGCACGCCCTCGACCAGGGGGTCGAGCGCCTTGGCCTGCCGGAACGCGCGGGCGAAGGCCTTGTACTCGGCCTCTGCGATGTGGTGGGGGTCGCGCCCCGACACGACGCGCACGTGCACCGTCAGTCCCGCGTTGAACGCGATCGCCTCGAACGTGTGACGCACGAGCGCCCCCGTGAAGTGACCGCCGATCAGGTGGTGCTCGAAGCCTGCGGGCTCCCCCTCGTGCACCAGGTACGGGCGCCCCGAGATGTCCACGACCGCCTGCGCGAGAGCCTCGTCCAAGGGCACAAGGGCATCGCCGTAGCGGGAGATGCCGCTCTTTTCTCCGAGCGCCTCGCGGATGGCCTGGCCGAGCACGATGGAGATGTCCTCCACCGTGTGGTGGGCGTCGATGTGCGTGTCGCCGGTGGCGGTGACGGTGAGGTCGGTCAGCGAGTGCTTAGCGAAGGCGGTCAGCATGTGATCGAAGAACGGCACGCTCGTCGAGATCTCGCTCTTGCCGGTGCCGTCGAGATTCAGCTCGAGCTCGACGGTCGACTCGCTGGTGGAGCGGGTGCGGCGGGCGATTCGAGCGTTCGTCATGCTCGCGAGTCTAGTCGCGCCGCGCCTCCGGCCGGGCCGCTGGGAGGGCGTCTCAGCGCGTGCCGCGGTCGGCGTCGCCGAGGTCCGCGAGCGCCTCGAGGAACGCCGTCGTCTCGTCCTCGGTGCCCGCGCTCACACGCAGGTGCCCCGGGATCCCGATGTCGCGGATCAGAACACCCCGGTCGTAGAGCGCCTGCCACGTGGCGGACGGGTCGGCCACGCCCCCGAACAGGATGAAGTTGGTCCACGACTCGTGAGCCTGGTAGCCGAGCGCCTCGAGCGTGGCGCCCATCCGGTCGCGCTGCACGATGATCTCGTCGACCATGCGCAGCATGGTGTCGGTGTGGCGCAGGGCGGCGCTGGCTGCGGCCTGCGTCAGCGCACTGAGGTGGTACGGCAGCCGCACGAGGCGCAGCGCGTCGATCAGTGCGGGATCCGCCGCGAGGTAGCCCACACGCGCGCCGGCGAAGGCGAAGGCCTTGCTCATGGTCCGCGACACCGCCAGGCGCGGGCGACCGCCCAGCAGCGTGAGGGCCGAGGGCGAATCGTGCGGCGCGAACTCCTGGTACGCCTCGTCGACCACGACGATGCCGTCGGTCGCGTCGTAGACCGCCTCGACCACGTCGAGAGACAGCGGTGTGCCGGTGGGATTGTTCGGCGCGCAGAGGAACACGACGTCCGGCCGCGCATCCGCGACCTGTCGCGCGGCATCCTCGGGCGAGATCGTGTAGTCGTGGCCGCGCGTGCCCGCCAGCCATTCCGAGCCGACCCCCCGGCTCAGCAGCCGGTACATCGAGTACGTCGGCTCGAACCCGAAGGCCGTGCGGCCCGGCCCGGCGAAGGCCTGGAGCACGTGCTGCAGAACCTCGTTCGAGCCGTTGCCGGCCCAGATCTGCGACGGGTCGACACCGTGCCCCAGGTATTGGGCGAACCCCTCGCGCAGCTCGCTGAACTCCCGGTCGGGGTAGCGATTGACACCGCGCAGAGCCTGCGCCACTGCGTCGGCGATGTCGTCGGCCACCTCAGCGGGCACGGGGTGCGTGTTCTCGTTGACGTTGAGGGCCACCGGGAGCGGAGCCTGGGGGGCGCCATAGGGCTTCTGCCCCCGCAGATCGTCGCGGATGGGCAGGTCGTCGAGAGTCGCGGTCACGCGTTCCATGCTAGAGCCGCCTGCGGGCCACCAGCCGGCGCGGGTCCGCGGCGGGACCCGGGGCGAGATCAGCCGGCGGCCGCGTACTCGACCGGGATCGACAGGCGCTCGCCCGCCGCGACCACCGAGCCGGGCAGCTGGTTCAGCGCGATGATGGCGTCGACCACGTCACGGGGGTCGGCCGCCGGTGCGACCTCCTGCGCGATGGACCACAGAGAGTCACCGGGCATGACCGTGACGACGTCGAAGGTGCCGGCCGGCGCGCCCTCTTCGCGCGAGGCGAGTGCGTTGCCGCCGCTGATCACCGCGAGCGCGAGCCCGGCTGCGACGGGCGCCGCCGCGAGGGCAGCCAGCACACGACGTCCGCGACGCGTCAGACGCAGGCGGGTGGCCGGCGCCGCAACGCGCGCGGCGGGGGCCGTGACCTCATAGGCGGTGATGCTGACGGTGCTCATCGGTGGCTCCTTCTTCAGTCGGAGAGGCTTCGCATCCGGCACCTCGGCCGGGAGGACCGGATGCGAAGCTCTGTTCCGAATCTATCTTCGAATGTTCGAATCTGTCAACGTCTTGTTCGAACCGAATGCGGCCTGCGCACCCGACACGCTCGAACGAATCTTCCGAATGTCTCCGCGGTTCGGATACGGTTTCGATGACTGTTCGACGACAGACAGCACCCCACCACGGGCCACCGACATTCACGGGTCGGAGGAGAAGGAGCCGGTCAGATGAGCGCCGCGGAGACGCCCGCCGAACTCGACGAGAAGCGCCGCACGCGGCGTCGCAAGAACCTCAGCGACAAGCAGCTGGCGATCCTCGAGGTCATCCAGCGCTCGATCCAGTCGAAGGGCTACCCGCCGACCATGCGCGAGATCGGCGACGCGGTGGGGCTGAAGTCGCTCTCGAGCGTCACGCACCAGCTGGGCCAGCTCGAGCTGAGCGGCTACCTCCGGCGCGACCCGGGCAAGACCCGTGCGATGGAGGTGCTGATCGATCTCCCCGGCCAGTCCGCCGAGAACCTGGATGCGGGCGTGCCCTCGGTCGGCGACGCCGCCATGGTGCCGCTCGTGGGCCGCATCGCCGCCGGCGTGCCGATCACTGCCGACCAGCAGGTGGAGGAGATCTTCCCCCTCCCCCGGCAGCTCGTGGGCAAGGGCGAGCTGTTCATGCTCAAGGTCAGCGGCGACTCGATGATCGACGCGGCCATCTGCGACGGCGACTGGGTCGTGGTGCGCGTGCAGAACACCGCAGACAACGGCGACATCGTCGCCGCCATGCTCGACGGCGAGGCGACCGTGAAGGTGTTCCGTCAGCGCGACGGACACACGTGGCTCCTGCCCCGCAACTCGGCCTTCGAGCCGATCCTGGGCGACGAGGCGGTCGTGCTCGGCAAGATCGTCGCGGTGATGCGCGCCGTCTGATCGCCCCTCCGGGCCGTCGACCTCGCGTCGCCGGCTGCCGTCGGCGTCGGCGACGCCCGCTAGCGTGGGGCCATGCCGCATACGACGCTCCCGTACGGTTCCTGGCCCTCTCCGATCTCGGCGTCCGACATCGCCGGCGGCTCTCCCCGGCTCGACGGCGCGCGTTTCGTCGACGGCGACGCGGGCGCGGCCGAGATCTGGTGGGGCGAGAGCGTACCCGCCGAGAAGGGCCGCACGGCGGTCATGCGGCGCGTCGGCGCAGCGGTCGAGACCGTGCTCGTGGCGCCCTGGAGCGCCCGTTCCCGCGTGCACGAGTACGGCGGCGGGGCGTGGACCGTCACCGACGACGGCGTGCTGCTCTTCGTCGAGGCGTCCGATCAGCGCGTGTACCGGATGTCGCCCGGCACGCAGCCGGAGCCCCTCACGCCCGGCGGCCAGGGCATGAGCTTCGGTGACCTCACGTGGGCAGCCGGGGCCGACGGCTCAGGCGTCCTGTGGGCGGTGCGCGAGACGCACGGCGAAGAGCGGGTGCCCACGCGGGACATCGTGACGATTCCCCTCGACGGGTCGGCCGCAGCCGACGCGCCAGCCATCCTGACGGTCGTTGGGGGCTCGGACTTCGTGGCCTATCCCACGCCGCGCGGCGACCGGCTGGCATGGATCGCCTGGAACCACCCCGACATGCCGTGGGACGCCTCCGAGCTGCACGTGGGACGCATCGGCGCGGACGGCAGGGTGGCCGAGCATGTCGTGGTCGCCGGCGGACGCACGGCGGAAGGCCCGGTGTCCGCGCTGCAACCCGAGTGGACGGGCGACGACGAGCTCATGTTCACGGCCGACCTGCCGGGCGGTCCGGGCGACGGGCGCTGGAACCTGTGCTGGGTTCGCTTCGAGGGCCTCACCGCGACAGGACCCGAGGCGCTCGCTCCCGCCGATGCGGACACCGGGGGCCCGTTGTGGAACCTCGGCGCCCGCTGGTACGCGCCGCTCGACGACGGGCGGGTCCTGGCCGTGCGCACCCAGGGAAGCGACGACCTCGTGCTGCTCGACCCCACCTGCGGCGCCGTCGATGCCCTCGAGACGCCCCTGTCAGGTGGGGTCCTGGTGCGGGACGCACGGGGTGCGCGCGTGCTGCTCACGGGGGCCGGCACCCAGGTGCCCGGTGGGCTCTGGCTGCTCGACGTCGACGCCCGCACGATCGAGGCCGTGCGCGGCGGCGTGGCATCGCTCCCCGCCGAGTGGCTGCCGCGGTCGCAGTCCCTCACGTTCGCTGGCCCCTACGGCGACGTGCACGCGTTCGCATACCCGCCGACGAACCCGGAGGCCACCGGCCCCGAGGGTGAGCTGCCTCCCTACCTGGTGCTCGTGCACGGGGGGCCGACCGCTCACGCGTCCGGCGAGCTGTCGCTCGCCGTCGCCTACTTCACGAGCCGCGGCATCGGCGTGCTCGACGTCAACTACGGCGGCTCCACAGGCTACGGCCGGGAATACCGAGACCGCCTCCGCGGCCGTTGGGGCATCGTGGACGTCGCCGACACCGCGGCTGCGGCGCGAGGGCTCGCCGCGAGCGGGCTGGCCGACCCGGGACGCATCGCGATCAAGGGCGGCTCCGCGGGCGGCTGGACGGTGCTGTGCGCCGTCGCCGACACGGATGTGTTCGCGGCCGGCATCAGCCGCTACGGCGTCGCCGACCTGCGCCGCCTCGCCGAGGACACGCACGACTTCGAAGCACGGTATCTCGACGGTCTCGTGGGCCCCCTGCCGCAGGCCGAGCCGCTCTACGTCAGCCGCTCGCCGCTGTCGCGCCCCGAGACCCTGCGCACTCCGCTGCTCATCCTGCAGGGCTCGGAGGACCCCGTTGTGCCGCCGTCGCAGTCGGAGGCGCTGCGTGACGCGCTTGCGCGCAACGGGGTGCCGCACGCCTACATCCTGTTCGACGGCGAGTCGCACGGATTCCGCCAGGCGTCCACGCTCGTGCGCGCGTTCGAGGCCGAGCTCGCCTTCCTCGGCTCGGTGCTCGGCTTCGACACCCCCGGCGTCCCGCCCCTCGTGCTCGACTGAGGTCGGTCCCGGCGTCGGCGAGGCCTACGCGACGCGGTACGGCTCGAGCGATGCCGCGAGGCGCTCCGACACGTGGGCGTGCACGAGCGTGCCGCCCTCCTCGTGCGAGCGCTCGAGCAGGTGCCCGTGCTCGTGGATCTCGGAGATGAGCTCACCCCGGTCGTAGGGCACGAGCGCGCGGATCTCGACCTCCGGCAGGGGCAGCGCCGCCTCGATCGTCCGACGCAGCTCGTCGATGCCCTCGCCCGAGCGGGACGACACGAAGACGGCCTTCGGCTCGAGACCCCGCAGCACGAGGCGCGTATCGTCGTCCACGAGATCCGACTTGTTGAAGACGACGATCTCGTGGATGTCGCGCGCTCCGACATCCCCCATCACGTCGCGCACGGTCTGCAGCTGACCGGCCGGATCGGGGTGGTGGGCATCCACGACGTGCAGGATGACGTCGGCGTCGGCCACCTCCTCGAGCGTGGAGCGGAAAGCCTCGACCAGCTGGTGCGGCAGGTTCCGCACGAAGCCGACCGTGTCGGCGATCGTGTAGACGCGACCGTCGGACGTCTCCGACCGGCGCACCGTGGCATCCAGGGTCGCGAACAGCGCGTTCTCGACCAGCACGCCGGCGCTCGTCAGGCGGTTCAGAAGGCTCGACTTGCCGGCGTTGGTGTAGCCGGCGATCGCCACGGACGGGATCGTGTTGCGCTTGCGCTCGCCCCGCTTCGCCTCGCGGGCCGGCGCGAAGTCACGGATCTGACGGCGCAGCTGCGCCATCCGCGTGCGGATGCGACGGCGGTCCAGCTCGATCTTCGTCTCACCGGGACCGCGGGAGCCCATGCCGGCGCCGCCGGCGCCCACCTGGCCGCCGGCCTGGCGGCTCATCGACTCGCCCCATCCGCGCAGACGCGGCAGCAGGTACTCGAGCTGTGCGAGCTCGACCTGCGCCTTGCCTTCGCGACTCTTCGCGTGCTGGCTGAAGATGTCGAGGATCACCGTGGTGCGGTCGATGACCTTCACCTTCACGACGTCCTCGAGCGCGCGCCGCTGGCTGGGGGCGAGCTCGGTGTCGGCGATCACGGTGTCGGCGCCGACAGCGGCGACGATGTCCTTGAGCTCGTCGGCCTTGCCGCGGCCGACGTAGGTCGCAGGGTCCGGGTGCGGGCGACGCTGCAGCACTCCGTCGAGCACGACGGCGCCCGCGGTCTCGGCCAGCGCCGCGAGCTCACGCAGCGAGTTCTCCGCATCGGCCAGCGACCCCTGCGAGTACACCCCGACGAGCACGACGTTCTCCAGCCGGAGCTGCCGGTACTCGACCTCGGTGACATCCTCGAGCTCCGTGGAGAGACCCGAGACACGGCGCAGAGCGGCCCGCTCCTCGCGGTCCCACTGCTCGCCGTCGCTCGAACCGTCGGACGCGGTGGTCACGTCCTGCAGCGCCTGCGCGGCGCCGAAGACCCTCGCTCCCGTGCGCGCCTCGGCCCGGGACAGCACCCGCTCCACCGGATCGACGGTCGTGTCGACGTCGTTCACAGCGGTGGGTTCGGGTGTCGTGGTGTCAGTCATCCATGCCTTTCATCGCGATGCGCGCTGTACCGCGCGCATCGAGTTCTTCAGCTTATTCGTCTGCGTCTCGCGAGGCCATGGCCGCGCGCGTCCTGTCGGTGCGAGGACTCTTGTCCTCCCCGGCGCCGGGCTCCTCCGGTACGCTGGCCCCCTATGGTGGACCACTACTTCTCTGCGAGTCCCACCAGTGCCGAGAATCTGCGACGCATCCGAGTGCCCCTGGTCGGACGCACCGTGGAGCTCACGACGGCCGCCGGAGTCTTCAGCCCCGAACGCCTCGACGTGGGCACGTCGGTGCTGCTCGCGAACACCCCGGAACCCCCGGCCGGGGGCGACTTCCTCGACCTCGGATGCGGGTGGGGACCCATCGCGCTCAGCATGGCCATGCAGTCACCTCGCGCTCGTGTCTGGGCCGTCGACGTGAACGAGCGCGCGCTCGACCTCGTGCGCCGCAACGCGGCGTCCCTGGGCCTCGACAATGTCAACGCCGTGCTGCCCGCGGATGTTCCCGACCACCTCAGCTTCCGCGCAATCCGCTCGAACCCTCCCATCCGCGTCGGCAAGTCGGTGCTGCACGAGCTGATGGAGACGTGGATCCCGCGCCTCGCCGAGCGCAGCGACGCGCATCTCGTGGTCAAGCGCGATCTCGGCTCCGACTCGCTGCAGCGGTGGCTGGCCTCCACCTTCGCTGAGGGGTACAGCGTGTACCGCACCGCCACGGGCAAGGGCTATCGGGTGCTCAAGGTGCGCCGGCACGGCACACCGCCGACCGAGCCGGTCGCGCTCCCCTCGTTCTGACGCTCAGCCCCCGGCCGCCGCGAGGTCGTCGGGGGTGTCGATGTCCCGCAGCACGCTTCGCGGCAGCGCGACGCGCCGTGGTTCGAACCCGTCGTAAAGGATGCGCAGCGGCCTGTTCACGGCGTCGCCGACCGCCGCGATGCGGTCGCGCAGCAGCGCCTCGTTCCACGCGGCACAGAGAGGCTGCGGTGAACCGCTCTCGTCCTCGGCGCACGCCGCACCGCCGGCGGCCGCTTCCGCGAGCGCGCTGAGCGCTGCCGGCGTGGTGAAGGGCATGTCTCCGCCGAGGAGGATCACGAGCGCATCCCGGTCGGTCGCGAGATGATCGAGGCCTGCGGCGACGGCAGAGAGGGGGCCGCCGAACGGGGGATCCTCCTGCACCACCGGTACGCCGTCGGGGACGCCCTCCGGCGAGCCCACCACGATCACCTCCGCGCCGATCGCGCGCAGCGCGCCCACGGCGTGCGCCACCATCGGCGCGCCCGAGACCGGGATGGCCGGCTTGTGCCGACCGCCCATGCGCGACGACCGACCGCCGGCGAGCACGATGCCGCGCAGGTGTCGCATCATGTCGCGTCTCGGGTCAGGCGAGCGCCACGGTGCCGGAATACACCAGCACGGCCGGGCCTGAGAGCGCGACGTGCTCGCCATCCTCGGCGGGGAACATCCGTACGCCCAGCGTGCCGCCCGGGACGTCCACGCGCCAGTGGTCCGGTGCCGCGGACCCCGCCCAGTGACGCACCGCGAGCGCGGTGGCCGCGACGCCTGTGCCGCAGCTGAGCGTCTCGCCCACGCCCCGCTCGAAGACGCGCATCCGCACCCGTCCGACGCCGTCATGCACCAGCGGGTCGTGCGGCACGACGAACTCGACATTCGCGCCGTGAGCCGGCTCCGGCTCGAGGTCGGGACGCGCGTCGAGTTCGAGCCCGGCCAGTTCCGTCTCCGAGGCCAGCGCGACCACGACGTGCGGGTTGCCCACGTCGATTCCCAGCCCCGGTCGAGGCACGCCCAGTCCCTTGGCGCGGACGAGCGTCTCCCCCGGCTCAGCGCGCCAGCGACCGAGGTCGACCTGATAGCCCGTCTCCGAGCGCATCACGTCGCGCACGCCGGCGCGCGTGCCGATCGGCAGCGTCGATCCGGCGGGAAGCTCTGCCAGACCTGACTCGAGAAGGTAGTGTACGAACACCCGCACGCCGTTGCCGCACATCTCGGCCTTCGACCCGTCGGCGTTGCGGTAGTCCATGAACCACTCGGCCTCGGGCTCCTCGTCGAGAGATGCGGCCCCCTCGGGGATCCGTGCGGAGCGCACCACCCGGAGCAGACCGTCGCCGCCGATGCCGAACCGACGGTCGCACAGCGCCGCCACCTGCGCATCGCTGAGGTCGAGCTCACCATCGGGGTCGGACACGATCACGAAGTCGTTCCCCGTGCCGTGTCCCTTGGTGAAGGCGATCTCTGTTCTCGTCTCGGTCACGGGGTTCTCTCACTCGTTCGGCCGCGGAGGGCACCCGCAGTCCGGCCAGTCTACGACCGACCGGCGTACCCGGGCCCTGCCACCGGCCACCGGCATCCGAGAGGATCAGATCTCGTCCGCGAGCGCCTCCGCGTCGGCCGCGCCGGCCTCCACCCAGCGCACGTCCGCGTAGCGCTTGAACCACGACACCTGCCTGCGCGCATAGCGGCGGGTCAGCGCCTGCGTCTCGGCGATCGCCTCCGTCTCGGTCCGCTCGCCCTTCAACTGGGCGAGCGCCTGCGCGTAGCCGATCGCGCGCGACGCCGTCTTCCCCCGCTCGAGCCCGCGCTCCCGCAGTCGCGCGGTCTCGTCGAGCATGCCGTCGGCCCACATCCGCTCCACGCGCCGGTCGAGACGCTCGACCAGACGGGCGCGATCCATCGTCAGGCCGATCACCGTCGCGGGGCGCCAGACAACGGGTTCGTCGGGGAGAGCCGCGCCGTGCGTGCTCTCGCCCAGCGCCAGGATCTCCAGGGCGCGGACGATCCGCCGGCCGTTCTGAGGGTCCACGCGGCCGGCCGTCGTCGGATCGCGCTCCTGCAGACGGGCGTACAGCGCCCCGGCGCCCTGCTGCTCGAGCTCCGACTCGAGCTGCGCGCGCAGAGCCTCGTCGCGGGGAGGGAATCGGAAGTCGAACAGCACGCTCGAGACGTACAGCCCGGATCCGCCCACCAGGATGGCGTGCCGCCCGCGCGCCAGGATGTCGTCGATCGCCGCGCGCGCGTCCTGCTGATAGCGGGCGACGGCGGCGTCCTCGGTCACGTCCAGCACATCGAACAGGTGGTGCGGAACACCCCGGCGCTCGGCGACGCCCAGCTTGGCCGTGCCGATGTCCATGCCGCGGTACAGCTGCATGGCGTCGGCGTTGACGACCTCGGCGGGCCTGCCACGAGCGGCAACGGCCTCGGCGAGGTCGAGCGAGAGATCGCTCTTCCCGGTGCCGGTGGCTCCGATGATCGCGAACAGCCGCCCCTCGACCTGCGTGTCGCGGTGCGCGCTCATCGCGGTCGCAGCGGGCGACACATCACACACCGATGCGGAGCGTGGGCAGGCCCAGCTTCACGGCGCCGCCCGCCGTGGTCGTGCCGGGCGCCGGCACCCCGCACGACTCGGACTGCGAGCGGTCCCACGCGTCGCCGGCGCGGGTGCGGCGGATGCGCAGCGGCGCACCATCCCGGGAGTCCGCGAGAAGGTGCGAAGGAGCCGCGTGTGTGACCTCGACCGTGACGACATCGCCCGGACGCGGCAGCTCGGATCCAGCCGGAACCTCGAAGTGCACGAGGCGGTTGTCCTCGGCGCGTCCTGTGAGGCGGTGCGTCGCCGCGTCCTTCTTGCCCTCGCCGGTCGACACCAGCACCTCGAGCGAACGGCCGAGCTGCTTCTGGTTCTCCTCGAGCGTGATGCGCTGCTGCAGCGCGATCAGTCGGTCGTAGCGCTCCTGCACGACCTCCTTCGGCACCTGATCCGGCATCGTCGCGGCGGGCGTGCCCTCGCGGATCGAGTACTGGAATGTGAAGGCGCTGGCGAAGCGCGCCTGCTCCACGACGCGCAGGGTCTCCTCGAAGTCCTCGTCGGTCTCGCCCGGGAAGCCCACGATGATGTCCGTCGAGATCGCGGCGTGCGGAATGCGCTCGCGCACCCGCTCGAGAATGCCGAGGAACTTCGCGCTGCGGTACGAGCGGCGCATGGCCCGCAGGATGCGGTCGCTGCCGGACTGCAGCGGCATGTGCAGCTGCGGCATGACCGCACGTGTCTCCGCCATGGCGTCGATCACGTCATCCGTGAAGGCCGCGGGGTGCGGGCTGGTGAATCGGATGCGCTCGAGCCCTTCGATCTCACCCGCTGCGCGCAGCAGCTTGCCGAACGCGAGACGGTCGCCGAACTCAACCCCGTACGAGTTGACGTTCTGGCCCAGCAGCGTGACCTCGATCGCACCGTCATCGACCAGCAGGCGGATCTCGTTGAGGATGTCGCCGGGTCGGCGGTCCTTCTCCTTGCCGCGCAGGCTCGGCACGATGCAGAACGTGCAGGTGTTGTTGCAGCCGACCGAGATGGACACCCAGCCGCTGTAGATCGAGTCGCGCTTGGTGGGCAGTGTCGACGGGAACGTCTCGAGCGACTCGAGGATCTCGAGCTCGGCTTCGCCGTTGTGGCGGGCGCGCTCGAGAAGGCTCGGCAGCGAGCCCATGTTGTGGGTACCGAACACCACGTCGACCCACGGCGCCTTGGTCTGCACGGCCTCCTTGTCCATCTGGGCCAGGCAGCCGCCCACGGCGATCTGCATGCCCTCGTGCTTGTCCTTGCGCGACTTGAGGTGACCGAGCGTGCCGTACAGCTTGCCCGCGGCATTGTCGCGCACGGCGCAGGTGTTGATGATGACCACATCCGCGTCGGCCCCGGCCTCGGCGCGGACGTAACCGGCGCTCTCGAGCGACCCCGCGAGCCGCTCGGAGTCATGCACGTTCATCTGGCACCCGAAGGTGCGCACCTCGTAGGAGCGCGCCCGTCCGTCGGCAGTGAGGGCGGCAGGTGAAGGCTCGATGAGCACCGGGGCGCTGGACGGCGCGCTCGAAGGAGCGCTGAGTGGCGTAGTCATGGCCTGCTCATTCTACGTTCGTGTCACCCGGAGCGCCCCGGGAGCGCGCGCCGCCGGACAGCGGGATCAGTCGAAGCGAACCGACGAACGCGGCCGCCGCGCTTCGTCCAGAGCGGCCCGCGCCGCCGACATCGCCAGACCGCCGCCATACCCGCGCCGGGCCAGCTGTCCACTGAGCCGACGCAGGGCTGTCTCCTCGTCGTAGCGCAGCAGGGTGCGCGCCTTGCCGCGCGCGTACTCGAGCGCTCGGTCGAAGTCGTCGTCGGGGAGCTCCGCGAGCGCCTCGTCGATCACCGCACGGTCGATGCCGCGCGCCGAGAGCGACTGCGCGATGGCGCGGCGCCCCTGCTTCTTGCGCTCCACGCCCGCGTGCACGAGCTGCTCGGCGAGCTTCGCATCATCGAGAGCCCCGAGGCGCACGAGCCGGTCGACGATCTCGTCGATCGCTTCGGGCTCGAGTTCGCTCTCACGCAGCTTGGCGCGGGCCTCCGACGCCGAGAGAGATCGCCGCCGCAGGGCTTTGACGAGCCTCTCCTCCGCGTCGGCACGGACCTGGCCGCCATCGTCGGCCTCGTCTCCTTCGGGGAGCTCGACGAAACGCACACCGCCCTGGTTCTTGACCTCGAGAGGCTTCACGGGGGCGGGCCTGCGATCCTCGGGCCGTGAGCCCAGATCTCGCCAGGTGGTGTGCCAGGCCTGGCTCTCGCCGGTGCCGGCTCCCTGCTCGGACGGCGCGTTCGGTGTCGCCCCGCCGCCGAAAAGGGGGATGACGGGGGCGAGGCGCTCGCTGTCGTCAGTCACGCCTCACCCCCCGTCGGAACGCGGTCATGGAGCCTCGTGGATCGCGCGTCATCACGCCGTGCGACGAGCCGCCACCTCGTCGGCGGGGGCGAGCTCGGCGGTCTTGCCGCGCTGGCCTACGCCGAGCTTCTCCTTGATCTTGTTCTCGATCTCGAGCGCCACGTCGGCGTTCTGCAGCAGGAAGTTGCGGGCGTTCTCCTTGCCCTGCCCGAGCTGATCGCCGTCATAGGTGTACCAGGAGCCCGACTTCTTGACGATGCCGTGCTCCACGCCGAAATCGATGAGGCTGCCCTCGCGCGAGATTCCCGTGCCGTAGAGGATGTCGAACTCGGCCTGCTTGAACGGCGGGGCCATCTTGTTCTTCACCACCTTGACGCGGGTGCGGTTGCCCACCGCGTCCGAGCCGTCCTTCAGCGTCTCGATGCGACGGATGTCGAGGCGCACCGATGCGTAGAACTTGAGCGCCTTACCGCCGGCGGTCGTCTCGGGAGAGCCGAAGAACACGCCGATCTTCTCGCGCAGCTGGTTGATGAAGATGGCCGTCGTCTTGGTCTGGTTCAAACCACCGGTCAGCTTTCGCAGAGCCTGCGACATCAGGCGAGCCTGGAGACCGACGTGCGAGTCGCCCATCTCGCCCTCGATCTCGGCACGAGGAACGAGCGCGGCCACCGAGTCGATGACGACGAGGTCGATGGCACCCGAGCGGATGAGCATGTCGGCGATCTCGAGCGCCTGCTCACCCGTGTCGGGCTGGGACACCAGGAGCTGGTCGATGTCGACGCCGAGCTTCTTCGCGTACTCCGGGTCGAGCGCGTGCTCGGCGTCGACGAACGCGGCGATGCCGCCGGCACGCTGGACGTTCGCGATCGCGTGAAGCGTCAGGGTCGTCTTACCCGACGACTCCGGACCGTAGATCTCGATGATGCGGCCCCGAGGCAGGCCGCCGACGCCGAGGGCGACGTCGAGGGCGATCGACCCCGTGGGGATGACCTCGACCGGCGCGCGCTCGTCACTGCCGAGCCGCATGACCGACCCCTTGCCGAACTGCTTGTCGATCTGGGCGAGGGCCGCGTCGAGGGCCTTCTCGCGATCGGCTGCTGATGCCATGACCTGCTCCTTCTCACTGGTGTGTCCGTCGCCTGTAGGCTGTCGCGACTCGACCACGGTGATCGGGATTCTGCGACAAGGCGCGTGGCTCCTGTGCCACCTGCCACGCTAGACAGGGCCACCGACATTCATCGCGGGAGCCCTCGCAAGGGGAGCAGATCGCGGCGTTCACCACGTGTGGACGACATTACGCGCGCTTCGAACGGATCTTCGATGACACGCCGAACGTCCTTCCAGACGTCTCGAACGTCGTGAAGGCGCGGTCAGCGGCGCGGCTCGAGGCGCCCCGCACCGTATCGACGAGCAACGGGAACGTCGGTCTCCTCGCAGAGCGCGAGCCAGATGTCGCGCGGCGGCACCCCCGCGTCCAGTGCGTCGGAGGCGGTGCGCCCGACACCCGGCAGCACGAGGTCGTTGAGCAACGATGCGGCGCGCGCGCCGAACTCGTCGTCGACCGCGCGCAGGAACTCGCTGCGCCTCATCGCTCGCTCGGCGACGTGATGCGGTTCACCGCAGCGAGAGCTCGGGGCCGACCTCTGCCATGAGGTCGTCGGGCACGACGTCGGGGAAGGGCTGCACGCCTTCCAGCACGGCGATTCTGTCGCCGACCTCACGCATGATCGACGAGATCGGAACGTCGAGGGCCTCGGCCACCGACGCCAGGATCTCGCTCGACGCCTCCTTCTGGCCGCGCTCCACCTCGCTGAGGTAGCCGAGCGCGACGCTCGCCCTGCTGGCGACCTGACGGAGGGTCTGGCCCTTCTGCTGACGCATGTCTCGCAGTACGTCGCCGATCTCTTGACGAACCAGGATCATCTCAGGCCCCCTCCTCACTGCTGTCCCGGACCGGGTGCACCACAGTACAACACCGACGCGGCCAATCTAATCCCGCACGGATATGGATCGGGTGGGAATCCAGCAAATTCACGCCCGCGAAACACCCGGCAGCGCCGCGGCAGGGGGTGCGACGGCGATGCTGAGGTCCAGGATCGCCTGCGCGCGCGCCGCCTCGCGCACGGCGGCGCGATCGCCCGCGAACACCCACGAGGTCACGGAGATGGCCTCCGGTGTCGCGACGCCGATATGCACAGTGCCGATGCGCTGCCCGTCGGGCGAATCGGGTCCGGCGATACCCGTCGTCGCGACGCCGACATCCGCCGGCTCTCCGTCCACGGCCATCGCCCGGCGGACGCCGTCGGCCATCTGACGCGCGACCTCGGGATGGACGGGACCGTGCTCGGCGAGCAATTCGGGGTCGACCCCGAGAAGCGATGCCTTCAGGGCCGTGTCGTACGCCACGACTCCCCCGCGCACGCTCGCGGACGCGCCGGGCACATCGACGAGCGTCGACACCACGAGACCTCCCGTCAGCGACTCGGCGACGCCGATCGACCAGCCGCGCTCGCGCAGTGCCGCCAGCAGCGCGACCGGATCGGCGTGGCTCACCGCGAGGCCCGCCGCCCGCGCACCTGCGCGAGGACGTAGTCGATGCCGCTCGCCACGGTCAGCAGCACCACGGCCCACATCAGCACCAGCGTCACGATCGCGAACGGGCCGGTGCCCATCAGCAGCCAGACCGGCAGCAGCGCCCACGACAGCGTGACCCCCTGCACCACGGTCTTGATCTTGCCCATCCAGGCCGCCGCGACGACGTGCTCGTTCACGATGACCAGGCGGTGGATCGTGATGCCCCATTCGCGGATCAGGATGACGATCACCATCCACCACGGCACCTCGCCCAGGATCGCCAGCCCGACGAATCCGGCGCCGGTCAGCAGCTTGTCTGCGATCGGGTCGAGGAGCTTGCCGAGGTCGGTGACGATGTCGTGCTTGCGGGCGAGATACCCGTCGACCCAGTCGGTCGAGATGCCCACGATGAAGATCACCGCGGCGACCCACCGCAGGACGAGGTCGTCGGAACCGTGCGCTCCACCCAGCACGAGCAGGACGACGAAGAGGATCGCCAGCGGCATGCGGGAGATCGTGATCGCGTTGGGGAGCTGCCGGGGAATCGCCATCAGTCGCGCCCGGTCAGCTGCCAGGCGTCTTCGTCGCCCTCATCGTCGTCGACCGGGCGCCCCTGGAACTGGGCCTCGATCGGGTCATCGCCGTACCGGTCGTCGTCCATCCCCGATGACGCCTCGCCGGGTGCCTCCTGCACCGACACGGCCGGGGGCTCCTCGCCCTTGATGCGGGCGAGGACCTCGGGCAGCTGCTCGGGCGTGACGAGGACATCGCGGGCCTTGGATCCTTCCGACGGGCCGACGACCTCACGGGATTCGAGCAGGTCCATCAGGCGGCCGGCCTTCGCGAAGCCCACGCGCAGCTTGCGCTGCAGCATCGACGTCGAGCCGAACTGACTGGTGACCACGAGCTCCGCGGCGGCGATCAGCACCTCGAGATCGTCGCCGATGTCCTCGTCGATCTCCTTCTTCTTGGCCTCGATCGCCTCAGCGACATCCGCGCGGTACTCGGGACGGGCCTGGCCCGTGACGTGCTTGACGACGCGGTCGATCTCGTCCTCGGTGACCCACGCGCCCTGCACGCGCAGCGGCTTCGACGAGCCCATGGGCGAGAACAGCGCGTCGCCCTGGCCGATCAGCTTGTCGGCACCGCCCTCGTCGAGGATGACGCGACTGTCGGTGACGCTGGTCACGGCGAACGCCAGACGCGAGGGCACGTTGGCCTTGATCAGACCGGTCACGACGTTCACCGACGGGCGCTGCGTCGCGAGCACGAGGTGGATGCCGGCCGCGCGCGCCAGCTGAGTGATACGGACGATCGAATCCTCGACGTCGCGCGGGGCGACCATCATGAGGTCGGCGAGCTCATCGACGACGACCAGCAGATAGGGGTACGGCTTGAGCACGCGCTCGCTGCCCGCGGGCACCTCGACCTCGCCCTTCGCCAGGGCCGCGTTGAAGTCGTCCACATGACGGAAACCGAACGACGCGAGGTCGTCGTACCGCATGTCCATCTCCTTCACGACCCACTGCAGCGCCTCGGCCGCCTTCTTGGGGTTCGTGATGATCGGCGTGATGAGGTGCGGCACACCCGCGTAGTTCGTCAGCTCGACGCGCTTCGGATCGACCAGCACCATGCGCACCTCGCTGGGCTTCGCGCGCATCAGGATGCTCGTGATCATCGAGTTGATGAAGCTCGACTTGCCGGATCCCGTGGAGCCGGCGACCAGCAGGTGGGGCATCTTGGCGAGGTTCGCGACGACGAAGCCGCCGCCCACGTCCTTGCCGACGCCCACCGTGAGCGGATGGCTCGACTTCTGCGCCGCCGGAGAGCGCAGCACGTCGCCGAGCGCCACGGTCTCGCGGTCGGTGTTCGGGATCTCGATGCCGATCGCGCTCTTTCCCGGGATCGGGGCGAGGATGCGCACGTCGTTCGACGCGACGGCGTACGAGATGTTGCTCTGCAGCTGGGTGATGCGCTCCACGCGCACGCCCGGGGCGAGCTCGATCTCGTACTGGGTCACCGTCGGGCCGCGCGAGAAGCCCGTCACCTTCGCTTCGACCTTGAATTCGGCGAGGACGCGCGTCAGCTGCTCCACGACGCGGTCGTTCGCCTCGCTGCGGGCCACCGACGGCGGGCCGGCCGACAGCGACGCCGGCGACGGCAGCACGTACGGCGCGGCGGGCGGCTGCGGTCCGCGTGCACCGGGGCCGTCCGTGCCGAAGCCCATGAGGCCCGGCAGCTCGCCCGTGTCGGAGTCGTCGCCGTCGCCCATCAGGCCCGTCGCGCCGGTCTCGGCCAGGGCGCCGGTGACGCCGCTGACAGAGCTCAGCACCTGCGTGGCCGAATCACGCGGGTCGGGCTCGGGCTCCGCCACAACGAACGCCTTGTCGTATCCGCCGTCCGACTGCTCGGTCAGCAGCTCCGTCAGGTCCTGCGGCGAGTCGACGACGTCCGGATCCTCTTCGCGGCCCGACTTGTTGCGGCGCCACCACGGCACATGCTCGTCGGCGTCATCGCCCAGCACCTCCGTCGGCGCCGTCTGCCCCTTGGCCGTCTCATCGGCGGGGTCGGGGCGC
Organism: Microbacterium sp. NPDC096154; assembly: GCF_040302945.1. Classification (NCBI taxonomy): domain Bacteria; kingdom Bacillati; phylum Actinomycetota; class Actinomycetes; order Micrococcales; family Microbacteriaceae; genus Microbacterium; species Microbacterium sp. NPDC096154. The sequence goes on along the minus strand of NZ_JBEOSM010000008.1, from coordinate 161,219 downwards.
TCCGTGCCGAACATCCACGAGTACAGGTCGCCCAGGCGCTGGCCGATGCGGTTGGGCGGGGTCTTGGTGATGATCAGCACGCTCAGCGCCGCGACGAGGGACAGCAGCACGTAGGCCCCGACGTCGGTCAGCAGCATCGCGGTGGGCTCGCCGACCATCCAGCCGAAGAGCCCGCCCGCCTGGCTCAGGGCCGGCATGCCCTCGGCCGGCTCGGGCCGGAGCCCGGCGATGTGGCAGAAGCCTGCGACGGTGATCGTGAGCAGCGTGAAGCCGATGCCGATGCGCCCGTTGTCGTGCACCGACGACGGATGACGGAACAGCCATCCCGCCAGCAGCAGCAGCGCGACGGGGAAGACGAAGGCCGTGCGGCCGATCAGACCGCCGAACGTGTAGGCGCTGATGTTGGTCGCCACGGGGTTGCCGATGAAGAACCACTCGGTCACGGCGCCGGCGACCGCGAGCAGCACCAGCAGCAGCGGGAAGCCGTCGCGACGCTGATCCTTCTCGAGCACCTCGGGACCGAAGGCCCGGAACAGCCCGCCCACCGCGTGGCCGAGCCCGTTCCACGCGCGCACCGCCACCGGCGGGCGGTCGGACGGCTCGAAGTACGGCTTTGCCGCCGGCTCGGGCTTCTTGCGCGCGCGGGAGCTCACGGGCTCGTCCTTCGAGGCAGCGCGACTCCGGCCTCCGGAGGTCTTCGAGCCGGAGGCCTTGCTCCCGGAGGACGCGGCGGACGTGCGTGGCATGGTTCCACGGTACGTCGGGGCACCGACATCGCGCGGGAGCGACGCCGGTGATCGGCGAGATCCGGCGGTCAGGCCTCGATGACGAGCGGCACGATCATCGGACGGCGACGCAGCGACTGGTTGACCCAGCGGCCGATCGTGCGACGCACGGTCTGCGACAGCGCGTGGGTGTCCCGCACGCCGGAGGCTGCGGCCTCCTCGAGCGCCTTGGCGATCTTCGGCTTGACGGCCTCGAACACCGAGTCGTCCTCGGCGATGCCGCGGGCGTGGATCTCCGGGCCCGTGATGACCTTGCCCGTCGCCGCGTCGACCACGACGATGACCGAGACGAAGCCTTCCTCGCCCAGCACGCGGCGATCCTTCAGGTCGGCGTCGGTGATCTCGCCCACGGTGGAGCCGTCGACGTAGACGAAGCCCAGGTCCAGCTGGCCGACGACGCGCGCGACGCCGCCCTTCAGATCCACCACCGTGCCGTTCTCGCCCAGGATGGTGCGCTCCTCGGCGATGCCGGTGTCCTGCGCGAGCTTCGCGTTGGCCATGAGGTGGCGGTACTCGCCGTGCACCGGAAGCACGTTCTTCGGCTTGAGGATGTTGTAGCAGTACAGCAGCTCGCCCGCCGCAGCATGGCCGGACACGTGCACCTTGGCGTTCGACTTGTGCACGACGTTCGCGCCGAGCTTCGTGAGACCGTCGATCACGCGGTAGATGGCGTTCTCGTTGCCCGGGATCTGGCTGGACGCCAGGATGACCGTGTCGCCCTCCGTCGGCTCGATGGCGTGGTCGAGGTTGGCCATGCGGCTGAGCACGGCCATCGGCTCGCCCTGGGATCCCGTGGACATGTAGACGATCTGGTCGTCCGGGATGTCCTTGGCCTTCTTGTAGTCGACCAGCACGTTGTCCGGCACCTTCAGGTAGCCGAGGTCGGCGGCGATCGTCATGTTGCGCACCATGCTGCGCCCGAGCAGGGCCACGCGGCGCCCGTTGGCCGCCGCGGCGTCGAGCACCTGCTGCACACGGTGCACGTGGCTCGAGAAGCTGGCCACGATCACGCGACCCGGGGTCTTCGAGATCACCTGGTCGATGACCGGCCCGATGGCGCGCTCCGTGGGCGTGAAGCCCGGCACATCCGCGTTCGTCGAGTCGGGCAGGAAGAGGTCGACGCCTTCCTCTCCCAACCGAGCGAACGCGCGCAGGTCGGTGATGCGTCCGTCGAGCGGCAGCTGGTCCATCTTGAAGTCACCGGTGTGCAGGACGAGGCCCGCGGGCGTGCGCACTGCGACGGCGAGCGCATCCGGGATCGAGTGGTTGACCGCCACGAACTCGAGCTCGAACGGCCCGATGTCCCAGTTCTCGTCTTCCTTCACGACCGTCAGCGACGGCTTGATCCGGTGCTCCTTGAGCTTCGCCTCGACAAGCGCGAGCGTCAGAGCGGAGCCGATCAGCGGGATGTCCTGACGCAGCTTGAGCAGGTACGGCACGGCGCCGATGTGGTCCTCGTGCCCGTGCGTCAGGACGACGCCCACGACGTCCTGCAGCCGCCCCTTGATGGGCTCGAAGTCGGGCAGGATCAGGTCGACGCCCGGCTGGTGCTCCTCGGGGAAGAGCACGCCGCAGTCGACGATGAGGATCTTGCCGTCGAACTCGTAGGTGGTCATGTTGCGTCCCACCTCGCCCAGGCCGCCGAGCGGGGTGACGCGCAGGGCGCCCTGCTCGAGCGCGGGAGGATCGTAGACCGGAGTGGACATCGTCCGCCTTTCACGGCCGCCGCGGGCGACCGGAGTCCGACCGGAGCGCGGGGCGCATCCGGTGTTCTCGTGTTGTGTTGTGTGGTGCGGTCTTCTCGACCGCGGGAGATCTGTGGGGCCTCGGGTGTCAGCGCGTGGTGCCGGGCACCTTGGGAAGCGCGCCGCCGGCGGCCGCATTGCGGTCGGGACGGAAGTTCGAGAAGTCGACGCCCTCGACATCCTTCACGAGCGCGAGCTCGTCCTCGATGATCGCGGCCTCCCACTCCTCCGGCCCCACGAGCGGCAGTCGCACGCGCGGGCTGGAGATGCGGCCGAGGCCGTGCAGGATGTACTTCGACGAGACCGTGCCCGGCACGTGCGTCATGACGGCGCGCACGAGCGGCTCGAGCTTCTTGTGCTGGGCGGTGGCGGTGGCCAGATCGCCGCGGTTCACGGCGTCGACGATCACGCGGTACGGCGCCGCCGCGATGTTGGCGGTCACGCCGATGAGGCCCGCCGCGCCGATCGCGAGGTGCGGCAGCACGTTGGCGTCGTCACCCGAGAAGTACATCAGATCCGTCTGGTTGAGCACCCGACTGACCTCGCTGAAGTCGCCCTTGGCGTCCTTCACCGCGAGGATGTTCGGGTGCTTGGCGAGGCGCAGGATCGTCTCGTACTTGATCGGCACGCCCGTGCGGCCGGGGATGTCGTACAGGATGACCGGCAGATCGGTCGAGTCGGCCACGAGACGGAAGTGCGTCAGGATGCCGGCCTGGGTCGGCTTGTTGTAGTACGGCGTGACGATCATGATGCCGTCAGCGCCGGCCTTCTCGCTCTTCTGGTAGAGCTCGATCGCGTGCGCGGTCTCGTTGGATCCGCCGCCGGTGATGATCTTGGCTCGGCCGGCTGCGACATCCTTGCCCACCTCGACGAGGCGGATCTTCTCGGGGTCGGTCAGCGTGGAGGTCTCGCCCGTCGTGCCGGTGACGACGATGCCGTCGGCGCCCGACACGATCACGTCGTCGATGTGCTTCTCGACGGCGGGCCAGTCGACCTCGCCGTCGGCCGTCATCGGAGTGACGAGCGCGACGAGCACCTGTCCGAAGGGGTTGCCCGAGTGCGTCATGGCTCCAGGCTATCCCGCCCGCTCGTGCGCCGCCGCCCGCCCGCCGGCATCCCGGTCTATCGCGTCAGGCGCGACGGAGCACCTCGAAGCGGTAACGCGTTCCGGTGCGGCTGGTGTGCCACTCCCCCGGAGCGGGATCGACGCGCGCCAGCTGCCACGAGCCGTCGATCTCGGGCGCGAACGCGTCGCCCTCCACGTCCAGGTCGATGCGGGTCACCCAGAGCTCGTCGAGCACGGGCATGGCCTGCCGATAGATCTCGGCACCGCCGATCACCCAGACCTCGTCGTCGAGCTCGGCGGCACGCCGCAGCGCCTCCTCCAGCGCGTGCACGACGGTCGCTCCCGGAGCCTCGAAAGCCTCGTCGCGTGTGATGACGATGTTGGGCCGTCCGGGCAGCGGGCGGAAGCGCTGCGGGAACGACTGCCACGTGCGCCGTCCCATCACCACCGGAGACTCAGCCGTGGCCCGTTTGAAGTACGCCATGTCCTCCGGCAGGTCCCACGGCATGCCGCCGTCTGCGCCGATTGCGCCATTGGACGCCTGGGCCCAGATCGCTCGGATCGGCATGCGTCAGACGGCGACGGCCGCGCGGATGGGCGGGTGATGACGGTAGTCGTGAACCGCGAAGTCCTCGAACTCGTAGTCGAAGATCGACGCCGGCGTGCGGGTGATCTCGAGCGTCGGGTACGGGAAGGGCTCGCGCGACAGCTGCTCGGCGACCTGCTCGCGGTGGTTGTCGTAGATGTGGCAGTCGCCGCCCGTCCACACGAACTCGCCCGGCTCGAGGCCGGTCTGCTGCGCCATCATCAGGGTGAGCAGCGCGTAGGAGGCGATGTTGAACGGCACGCCCAGAAAGAGATCCGCGCTGCGCTGGTAGAGCTGGCACGAGAGCCGCCCCTCGGCCACATAGAACTGGAACATCGCATGGCACGGCGCGAGGGCCATGTCGGGGATGTCGGCGGGGTTCCACGCGGACACCAGGATGCGCCGCGAGTCGGGGTTCGTGCGGAGCTGGTCGACCGCCTGCTGGATCTGGTCGATCTGCTCGCCGCTCGGGGTGGGCCACGACCGCCACTGCACGCCATAGACCGGACCCAGGTCGCCGTTCTCGTCGGCCCACTCGTCCCAGATGGTGACACCGCGCTCCTGCAGCCACCTCACGTTGCCGTCGCCGCGCAGGAACCAGAGCAGCTCGAGCGCGACCGACTTGAAGTGCACGCGCTTCGTGGTGATGAGCGGGAAGCCCTGCGACAGGTCGTAGCGCAGCTGGCGGCCGAACACGCTCGTCGTTCCGGTGCCCGTGCGGTCGTCCTTGTGCGCGCCGTTCGCGAGCACGTCGCGCAGCAGGTCTTCGTACGGAGTGGGGATCACGGGATCCAGGGTAGACCGGGGGTCCGACACCGGGGGCTGTTACGGAGCGTGTCGGCCATCGCCCGTCGCGCACCCCGGGCGCGTTATCGTGCCGGACATGGACCCGGTGGCGGCGCTCATCCTGATCGCGGCGGTCATGCTGACCGCGATGGCGATCGGCTTGGTGCTGCGGCGGCGCGAAGGGCGCGCCCGCGCGGCGCGCGGCCCGGCCGCGGTGGACCCCGCCGGGCTCGACCTGGCGGGCGCAGCCTTCGGCGAGCGCGCCACGCTCCTGCAGTTCAGCACGGAGTACTGCGCGAGGTGCCCCGCAGCGCGACGAGTGCTGGGCCGCATCGCGGGCGAGCACGAGGGCGTCGCACACGTGGACGTCGACCTCACCCACCGGCCCGACCTCACGCGCCGGTTCGGCGTGCTGCAGACCCCGACCACCCTCGTCGTCGACGCGCACGGGGCCGTGCGAGCCCGCATCGGCGGGGCACCCCGCGTACACGACGTGGAGCGAGAGCTCGAGCGCATCCTGGAGGACTCCCGTGTCTGACTCACACGTGCCGACCGGCATCGATCCGCGTGGCCCGCGCTTCGTGGCCGCGATCACGAGCGTGCTGCTCGCGCTCGCGACGTTCCTCGCGCTGACCGGGATCTCGACGACCCGTGAGGCCGCGTCCTTCGGCTGGTTCGCCTACCAGCCGCTGGCCGGCGCGGCCTACGCCCCCGGCGCGCTCGCGTTCACCACCGTGTGGCAGCGCATCTTCGATCCGGGCTTCATCGCCGCGGCGATCGTCGCCGCCCTGTTCCTGTGGGGCGTGGTCTCGCCCCGCACGGCGCCGTGGGGCGTGGTCTTCCGCCGCCTCGTGCAGCCTCGCCTCGCGCCGCCCGCCGAGCTCGAGGATCCGCGTCCGCCGCGCTTCGCGCAGGGCGTGGGTCTGGTCGTCACGGGCGCCGGGCTCATCCTGCATCTGGTGGCCGTGCCGTGGGCGCTTCCGATCGCGACGGCGGCGGCGCTGGTCGCGGCGCTGCTCAATGCCGTGTTCGGGCTGTGCCTGGGATGCCAGCTGTACCTGCTGCTGCAGCGCGCCGGCCTCGTCGGACGCAGCCGGCCGGCCTGATCCGCAAGCCCCGTGACGCCCACCCACCCGGCCAGTAGGCTGACGGCGATACCGCTCAACGCCGAATCGGAGGACGTCATGACCGTCACCAGCGAAGCCACCACCGCCTGGACCGGAAGCCTGGCCGAAGGGTCCGGAACCGTCTCGTTCGCCTCCGGGATCGGGGCGTTCCCGATCAACTGGAAGGCGCGCAGCGAGGGCTCGGACTCGAACACCACGCCCGAGGAGCTCATCGCGGCGGCGCACGCCTCGTGCTTCAGCATGGCGCTCTCGCACGCGCTGAGCGGCAACGGCACCCCGCCCGAGAAGCTCGACACGGCCGCGTCGGTGACGTTCAAGCCGGGCACGGGCATCACGGGCAGCCACCTCAACGTCAACGCGGTCGTGCCGGGCCTCGACGCCGAGAAGTTCCAGCAGATCGCCGAGGAGGCCAAGGCCGGGTGCCCGGTCTCGCAGGCGCTCGCCGGCATCGACATCACGCTCGAGGCGACGCTGGGCTGAACCATGCACGTCGTCGTCGGGGGCGCGTCCGGTCTGATCGGACGCGCCCTCGTCGCGTCTCTGCGCCAGCGCGGCGACCGCGTGACCCGCCTCGTGCGACGGGAGCCGACCGCCCCGGACGAGGTGCGGTGGCTGGACGGCACCGCGCTCGACCCGGAGATCGTCGCAGGAGCCGACGCCGTCGTGGGCCTGAACGGCGCGAGCATCGGGCGCCTGCCATGGACGCCCGGCTACCGCAGTCGGCTGCTGTGGTCGCGCCTGACACCGACGCGCACCCTGGCTCGCGCGATCGAGGCGCTTCCCGTCGGCGACCGCCCGCTGTTCGCATCCGCGAGCGGGGTGAGCTGGTACGGCTCGGCGCCAGGCGCGGTGCTGACCGAGGAAGCACCGGCGGGCGACACGTTCCTCGCCGCGCTGTGCGTCGAGTGGGAGCACGCGGCCCGTCCGGCGGGCCACCGAGTGGCGCTGCTGCGCACAGCGCCGGTCGTGCACCCCGACGCTGTGCTGAAGCCGCTCGTCGCCCTGACGCGGCTGGGGATCGCCGGGCCGCTCGGCCCCGGCACACAGGTCTGGCCGTGGATCTCGCTCGACGACGAGGTGGGGGCCATCCTGCACGTCATCGACCGCGGGCTCACGGGGCCCGTGAACCTCACGGGGCCCACCCGCGCGACGCAGAGCGACCTCGGCTTCGCCCTGGCCGTGCGGATGAACCGCCCGTATACCGTGCCGGCACCGTCCTTCGCGTTGCGCGCCGGGCTCGGGCGCCCGTTCGCCGACAGCCTGCTGCTCGCCGACGCGCACGTCGTCCCCGAGGCGCTGGAGAGGTCGGGTTACGTCTTCCGCCATGCGACCGTGGAAGAGGCGGTCGCGGCGGCTGTACCCGCCGGATGATGCCGAAGGCGTGCGGCTCGGATCAGCGCTCGGCCACGCGCTCGCGCCGAATCGCCTCGCGCACCGCCCCGCGCGCGCGGCGACGGTCCCCCGCGGCGTCGTACGCCAGGCTGAGCCGGAACCATGCCTTCCAGTCGGAGGGATCGGCCTCGACCTCGGCGCGATAGCGCGGGAACACGGCGTCCCCCTCGTCGCGCGTGACACGACCGCTCGGAGTCGTGGCCACGACGTCGTCGGGCAGGCCACCCTCGATCTCGAGCCGCCGTGCGAGCTGCTCGGCGCGGACACCGAACCAGAGCTCACGCCCCAGCGCCCAGGCGGCCACGAGGGGCAGCACGATCAGCGCCACGCCCATCGCGATGCCGACCGGATCTCCCGTCTGCAGGAACTGCACGGCGCGCCATCCGACCAGCAGGATGTACAGGGCCAGCAGCGCGGCCATCACGGCCACGCCGACGCGGGCGCTCACGCGCTCGTCGCCTGAGCGACCTGACCGGGCACGGCGTCATCCTGCACGGGCCGGCCATCTCGAGCCGCCGGTGCCCCGACGCCGATGTCGATGAAGTTCTCGAGCCCGATCACCACGCCGCGGACGTCCACCGCGTGCTCCAGCGCGATCCGGATCCCCGGAGCGTACGCGGCCGCGGGGTCGGCCGTGTCGTGCACGATCGACAGCGTCTCGCCCGGGCCCGACAGGATCGTCTCCTGCCGCGCGATGACGCCGGGGCGTCGCAGCGAGTGCACCGGCACGCTGGCGACCTGCTGACCGCGGGCGCGCTGATCCACGTGCGGCGCGTCGACGGGCGTGCCACGGGCGGCGGTGATCAGCTCGGCCGTGCGCACGGCCGTGCCGCTGGGCGAGTCGACCTTGCCGGCGTGATGCGCCTCGACGATCTCGGCGAAGGGGAAGAAGCGTCCGGCCGCCGCGGCGATCGCGCTGCCGATGACGGACCCCAGTGAGAAGTTCGGAATGAACACCGCGCCCGTGCCCGCCGCCTCCACCAGCGGCCGCACGAGCGTGATGCGCTCGGCCGACCACCCGCTCGTGCCGACCAGCACGTTGATACCGCGCTCGATCGCGGCGCGCACCACGTCGACGCTCACGGCGGGCGTCGACGCATCGACCACCAGGTCGGCCCCCTCGAGTTCGGCGAGGTCGCTGCGAGAGTCGAGCACCGCCGACACCTCGAAGCCGTCGAGGTCGTCGATGACCTCGCGGATGATGCCGCCGAGCTTGCCCGTGCCGCCGACCAGGGCGATCCGTGTCGTCATGCGTCCATCCTAGGTTCCGCGCGCACGGGATCCCTTCGGGTTGACACCGCCCCGCCCGTCCGGGTGGGGACGACAGCGGCCGTAGGCTCGACGCGTGATCACGTTCCGCGCCGCCTCCCCCGCCGACCCCGACGCACACGATCTGATCGTCGAGTACTTCGCGGAGCGCGCCGCCGGCTTCCCCGGCGAATACCGCCCGACCCTGCCCGCTCCGGATGCCTTCACGCCGCCCGACGGCGTGCTGCTGCTCGTGGAGCACGACGAGCGGGGCCTTGTCGGCTGCGGTGCCATCCGCCGCATCGCCGACGGTCCGCTCGGCGCGCGCTTCGAGGTCAAGCACGTGTACACGCGCCCCGCCGCCCGCGGGCTCGGGGCCGGGCGCCTGCTGATCGAGGAGCTCGAGCGCCGCGCACGCGAATGGGGCGCCCGCGAGCTCGTGCTGGACACGCACCATACGCTGACGGCCGCCGCCTCGCTCTACGCCCGCACGGGCTTCGAGCCCATCGAGCCCTACAACGACAACCCGAACGCGACTGTTTGGTTACGTAAGGTCCTGTAAGCCCCTCGGGCGTGCTCAGCGCGTCACGAACCGCAAGAATGCGAGCATGACCACCGCAATGAGGGCCCGCGCCCACCTGATCGAAGCCGTGGCGTGGTGGAAGATCGGGCTCAGCGGCGGTCGCACGGCACTCGCCACGGCGGCCACCGATGCCCTGGTCGCTGACCTGGGCGGCGATGCAGTCGCTGAGCTGGCAGGCATCACCGAGAGCATGAACCCCTTCGAAGTCGATGCTTTGATCACGCGCGTTGCGGATGAACTCCGACTGCACGACGCCTTCACTCACGGTCTTGAAGCTCTCGCCGTGCGCAGGATGTGCCGGGTCCTGCTCGCGAACGAGATGAATGAGCGCGAGTTGAGCGGCTGGGTGCACACGCGGTTCCACCACGAGAGCGAGTCCGATCTCCTCAATCTGCTTGCCGAGCTCGACGACGAGTACGACGAAGCCGAGTACTCGAAGCATGACGTGGAGCGCATTCGGAAGCGCATCCGCGCCGTCGCCGAGGAGATCCTCGCGACAGGCTCCGCGACGTAACGACGCCGCCAACGCAACGCGCTGGTACGGCAAATCGCTGGGCGAGTGGCGCCCGGATGGCGCGCGTGGATGACGAGCGGGCGGCGCAGACACGTGCGAGGTACGCGACCGTCACCGACACGCTTCCGCCGACACAGTGGTGCTGCCCGCGCCAAGGGAGAGCCCGGTCCGTAGGAGCAGAGCGGCCGCAGTGCACCGACGGAAGGGATATCTCCTACGGAACTGTGCAGCTCAGAACAGCAGCGTGTCGGGCAGGCCCGTGCGCAGCTCGACGGGCAGGTGCGCCAGGTCATTGTGCGTGAGGAGAGTCCAGGGACGGCCCTGGCGCTGCGAGATGACCGTGAGGCCGCAGTTGGCCTGGTTGAGGGTCATCCAGCGCCACTCGGGGGCGCCGAGCACCTCGCGCACGAACCACGAGATGACGAAGTTGTGCGTGATGAGCAGCTCGTGCACGTCGCCCTGCTTGCGCACGAGGAACTCGCCCACCGCGTCGGCCATCTGAGCCTTGCCTGCCTCGAGCTGGGCTTCGGTCACGCCGCCGAAGAAGGGCTCGAATGCCGCGGGTGTCTCGTCGGTCATGCCGGTGGGCACGCAGTCGAACAGCAGAGCGTGAGGCTCGGGCGTCACGGCGGGCAGCCGTTCGGCGACGATGCGGGCCGTATCGCTCGCTCGGACGAGGGGCGAGTGCCACACCTTGTCGAGCGGGATGCCCGACAGCCGATCGGCGATGAGCTCGGCCTGGCGCCGTCCGCGTGGCGACAGCGGGCCGTCCTCCATGCCGTGCTCGGCATCCTGCTGCTCGCCGTGACGAACGAGGTAGATGTAATGCGCCACTGCTTCACCCGTCCTTCATCACGTCTGCGTCCGATCGTTCACAGGATCGTGAGCCGGAGGTCTGCGATCCTCCCCCACACTACGTGACGTCTCCGACACGAGCGGGGCGAGCCCGCCCGCGTCGGTCACACGAGGTGGGAAAGAAATCGTGTCACTCGGCCGCGCGGGCGAGCTCGGCGAGATGGGCCCGCGTGAGGCGCACGCCCACTCCCTGCACGAGCTCGTCGAGATGCGACGGCGCATACGCGTTGACGATCGGCGCCGCGACGCCGCGCTGGGCCAGCAGCCAGGCGATGGCGATCGCCGCGTGCGGCACGGCGAGTTCGGCCGAGAGGGCGTCGAGGGCCTTCAGCACACGCACTCCCCTGCGGTTGAGCACACCGGCGAGCTGACGCCCGCGGGTGGAGGCGGCCACCTCGTGCCGCGAGCGGTGCCGCCCCGACAGGAACCCGTGCTCGAGCGCGTGGGACGGCGTGACGGCCAGCCCCTGGGCACCGGCCACGAGCCGCAGGTCGCCCTCGAACGTGCGGCGCCGCATGACGTTGTAGGGCACGTCGATCGCCTCGATGCGCGGATAGCCGGCGGACGCGAGGATGCGCGCCTCGACCAGCTGCTCGGCGGTGAACCCGTACGCCGCGATATGCCGCACCTTGCCGGTGTCGATCAGCCATTCTGCCGTGGCGAGCGTGTCCTCCACCGACCCGACCGGTTCGGAGGTGGCGTCGAGGTAGAGCACGTCGATGCGGTCGGTCGCCAGTCGCGTCAGCGACGCCTCGACCGCACGCACGAGGTTCGTGGGCCCGAGCCCCGGGTTGTCGGGATGATCACCCACGCGCACCGCGAGCACCGTGTCATCGCGGCGGCGGCGCGTGCGCATCCAATGCCCGATGATGTGCTCGCTGCGTCCGGCCGAGAAGCTGTCGGCCGTGTGGATGGCATTGCCGCCCAGCGCCGCGAAGTGGTCGAGCAGCTTCTCTGCGCGCTCCTGGTCGATCGTCCACGCGAACTCGGCACCGCCGAGCATCAGGGGGAAGATGCGCAGTGCCGTGTCGCCGAGCGAGCTGCGGAGGAACGTGCCCACGCCCGGGCCCTGCACCGGGATCGGTGCCGACGGGTGAGCAGCAGACTCGCCTTCGTGCGGCCGCACCTGCGGGCCGGCCATGCCGACCTGCGCCTCATCCATACCCCGCCCCCTCACGCGCATGTCCGGGGATGGACGACCCGCGCCACGCCCGACGACGGCGTGTGATTCGAGGGTACGGCAGGCGTCGTGCGGTCACGGCCGCCGCGCCGGTAACGCTTTCGTCACGGCGATGCCGATGCTGCGTCGAACGCGGAACGGCCCGCCCATCCGGGAGGATGAGCGGGCCGTCCGATCGCGAAGGACTCAGGCCTCGACGGGAGCCTCAGCGGTCTCGTCGGAGGCGGCAGCCTCCTCGATGACGGGCTCGAGGGCCATCTTGCCGCGGTCGTCGATCTCGGCGATGCGGACCAGGATCTTCTGACCCACCGAGACGACGTCCTCGATGTTCTCGACGCGCTTGCCGCCGTTGAGCTTGCGGATCTGCGTCACGTGCATGCGACCGTCCTTGCCCGGCAGCAGCGAGATGAACGCGCCCGAGGGGATGATCTTCACGACCGTGCCGAGGAACTGCTCGCCGACCTCCGGGTTGGTGGGGTTGGCGATCGCGTTGACCTGAGCGCGGGCGGCCTCGGCCGAGGGGCCGTCGGTCGCGCCGATGTAGACGGTGCCGTCCTCCTCGATGGAGATCTGCGCGCCGGTCTCATCCTGGATCGCGTTGATCGTCTTGCCCTTCGGCCCGATCAGCTCGCCGATCTTGTCGACCGGGATCTGCACGCTGATCACGCGCGGGGCCGTCGGCGCCATCTCGTCCGGGCCGTCGATCGCGGCGTTCAGCACCTCGAGGATGCGCGTGCGCGCGTCCTTGGCCTGCGTGAGCGCACCGGCCAGCACCTCCGAGGGGATGCCGTCGAGCTTGGTGTCGAGCTGGATCGCGGTGATGAACTCGCTCGTGCCCGCGACCTTGAAGTCCATGTCGCCCAGGGCGTCCTCGGCGCCGAGGATGTCGGTCAGCGCGGCGTAGCGCGTCTGTCCGTCGACCTCGTCCGTGACCAGTCCCATCGCGATGCCCGCGACGGGCGCGCGCAGCGGCACACCCGCGTTCAGCAGCGACAGCGTCGAGGCGCACACCGAGCCCATCGACGTCGAGCCGTTCGAGCCCAGAGCCTCCGACACCTGGCGGATCGCGTAGGGGAACTCCTCGCGCGACGGCAGGACGGGGACGAGAGCGCGCTCGGCCAGGAAGCCGTGACCGATCTCACGACGCTTCGGGCTGCCGACGCGGCCGGTCTCACCGGTCGAGTAGGGCGGGAAGTTGTAGTGGTGCATGTAGCGCTTGCTCGTCGTGGGCGACAGCGAGTCGATCTGCTGCTCCATCTTGAGCATGTTCAGCGTGGTGACGCCCATGATCTGGGTCTCGCCGCGCTGGAAGATCGCCGACCCGTGCACGCGAGGGATGACCTGCACCTCGGCGTCGAGCGGGCGGATGTCGGCCAGCCCGCGGCCGTCCATGCGGACGCCCTCGCTGAGGATGCGCCCACGCACGATCTTCTTCGTGACGGACTTGTAGGCGGCGGCGAACTCGAGCGGCGCCGCAGCGGGCAGCTCGCCCGCCTCCACCTTCTCGACCAGCTCGGCCTTGACGCGGGTCTTGACCTCGTCATCGGCGTTCTGGCGCTCCTGCTTGTCGGCGATCTGGTACACCTTCACCAGGTCGTCGTAGGCCTTCTCGTTCACGAACGCGAACGTCTCGTCGCTGTACGCCGGGAAGACCGGGAACTCCAGCGGGGCCTTGGTCGAGTTGGCGGCCATCTCGGCCTGCGCCGCGACGAGCTGCTTGATGAACGGCTTGGCCGCCTCGAGACCGCCCGCGACGATCTCCTCGTTGGGCTTGACGGCGCCGGCCTTGATCAGGTTCCAGCTGTTCTCGGTGGCCTCGGCCTCGACCATCATGATCGCGACGTCGCCGTTCTCGAGCACGCGCCCGGCGACCATCAGGTCGAAGACGGCCGACTCGACCTGCTCGGCGTTGGGGAACGCGACCCACTGGTCGGCGTGCTCGCCCTGGCCCGGGATGAGCGCGAGGCGCACACCGGCGATCGGGCCCGAGAACGGCAGGCCCGAGATCTGCGTCGAAGCCGACGCGGCGTTGATCGCGAGCGCGTCGTAGTACTCGCCCGGGGCGATCGACAGGACGGTGACGACGATCTGGACCTCGTTGCGCAGGCCGTCGACGAACGACGGTCGCAGCGGGCGGTCGATCAGACGGCAGACCAGGATGGCCTCGGTCGAGGGACGACCCTCGCGCCGGAAGAACGAGCCCGGGATCTTGCCGGCGGCGTACGAGCGCTCCTCGACGTCGACGGTCAGCGGGAAGAAGTCGAAGCCCTCACGCGGGTGCTTGCCCGCGCTCGTGGCCGAGAGGAGCATCGTCTCCTCGTCGAGGTATGCGGCGACGGCGCCCTGCGCCTGCTGCGCGAGACGACCGGTCTCGAAGCGGATCGTGCGGGTGCCGAAGCGGCCGTTGTCGAGAACGGCCTCGGCGGCGGTGATTTCAGGACCTTCCAAGAGGTCTCTCTCCTTCTGTTGTCCGCGGTGGATGCCGCGGGTTCACGTCAGGAGCAGGGGAACAGGCAGATATGGGCGCGCAGCGTTCAGACCGCGCGGAACTGAGATCGCGCGGGAGATCGATCACGCTCGCCTGCGCTGGCCACCAGGAGAAATCCACCAGGCCGGATCCGCGGATCGAAGGTCTGGGAGACCACTTCAGGGGACCAGCTTCCTGCCAGCCTGCTCCTGCTTCACGTATGGAATTGTGGATCGGACGCCGCCTGCGCGGCGCCCTCCGACGGCTCCCGCGAAGACGGGAGCCTTCCCCACCCTACCAGCGGCACCCCGATCTGGTCAGGCCCCTGTCGCATCGTCGGCGGGACTGCCTAGCCTCGGCACCATGAGCGACTTCCCCGATGAGACCGCCGACGTCGAGCGCCCCCTCAATCCCGACGAGGAGCGCGAAGTCGACTTGGACGACGAGGCCGAGCTCGAACTGCCGCCGCCCACGATCGATCCGGACGAGACCGTGGAGGTCGACCCGGATCCGATTCTCGAGGACGAGCGCGACGAGGCGGCCGGATTGGGCGACCTCGACGAGTAACGCCGCTGGCGACCGGCTGCGCCGTCTGCCTGACCTTCAGCGCAGGTTCCACCGCCCTGGCTCTTGAGTGAGTGGAGTCGCACAAGCGCCCCTGCTCGATCGGCGCTGCGACCGCTCGTGGATCCTGCGAATCACCCCGCCCGATCAACTCCAAGGCGATACATCGAATCAGCTCCGGTCGAAGAAGGCCGAGCTTCTACCCGAACTGAAGGTCCTCAAGGCGCAGGTCGTAGGTGTCGAGGTTTGAAGTCGGATTCAAGATGTACCCACCGATTCCCTCTAGAGCGGATCGCATCTGGGTAAAGTCCGGCATCCCCTGACATCACGAGATCATTCCCTTATTGATCGGTCATCTGTGGCATCCCGGGTGCCCATTCGCCGCGTCCTCCCGCGGCAGTCGCAGGTGGGCGCTCACCACCATCACCGTAGCTTTCGACCCCCCTTCGGGCCGGCCCCTGTCCACACGGGCACGGGACCGCGGGTCTCGCCCATGGCCGAGTGTCGCCTTGATATCACCTTCCCCCACGCAGTCCTCAAGGCTGGGCTGCCGATGGCTGACAACACCGACAATGCGCTGAAATAGGCGGCAACGCGCTTGGCCGCCGCCATCCGCACGAACCGCTCGGTCTTCGCATGCCGGCCATCCGCGTCGTACGCCAGCACCATGTCCGCCAGGCGCGTGGTCTCACCCCGCGCGTTATACACGATCTCCTACGCCACCAGCCCATCGGCGACCGTGTTCGCCCCGGCGATCGGGTTGGTCACCGTGGTGGAGGTGAGCCGGTCGGCCCAGTCGTAGCAGTACACCGTCGTGGTCGTCTTCGCCGCCTGCCCCGGAGCCGTCCACACATCCGTCAGCTTCGTGCGGTTGCCGGACTTCCCGGCCGCGGTGTTCACCCCGCACCCTCCGGTTCCGGCGAACTCGTAGGTAAGCTGGTGGCCGGGGATCTTCGCGGTGATCAGGCGGCCGGCCTTGTCGTACCCGTAGGTGGAGGTGTAGGTCTCGGTGCCGCGGGTGATCTTGTGCTGCACCACCCGACCCGCCTGCGAACGGGCCACCGTCTCGGTCACGGTGTCCGCCTCCGGGAACGTCCACGACTGCCCGCTCGCACGCCCCGCCGCATCCCGGGTGATGCCCGTCAGCGCCGAGCCACCGAGATACGCGACCGACGCGAGTCGCTGATACGTGTCATACGACGGAGTGGCGTACACCTGGCCATCGACCTTCACCGTCGTGGACTTGCCGTCGAGGTCGTATGTGAACGCCGTCACCGCCGCGGTGCCGCCGGCGGGCGTGGTGGTCACGCTCGTGAGCCGGTCGACCCGCGCCTGGTAGGCGGGCACCGTGACCGTGTCCCACACGTCGGTGTACGACGTCACCCGCCCGAGCAGATCCACCTTCGTCGTGATCGTCGAGCCGTTCGGCGACCCGGTCACGGCGCTGTTCGACGACGTGGTCGTCATGCCCGTCGCCGTCGCCGTGTACGTGTTCGTGACCGTGACGGCCGCGACAAGGCCGGCACGGCCGACGGCTCGAAGGGCACCGTCACCAACGTGACAACCAACGACACAACCGCCGCACCGACCACAGCCAGGCACGCGCAGCACCGATCACGACCACTCCCGGCGACTCCATCCGGAGCGCTCGCTCCTGCGGGCAACATATCGGGATGTGGCGACCTGCGGACGAGGATTCTGAGAGGCTCCTGTGAGTGCCCGGGCAGTTACGGTACGGCAACGCTGGAAGCGCCGGAGCGGCGCGGACCGACTACCCGAGCTTGCTGCTCTCGGGCGCGTCACGGATCGGAATCACGATGCAGTCGGCGTGCTTCGGCAGCACGCCGTCACCCGCCGTGCGGCCGCGCACGCGGCGCCACATCCATGGCAGGGCGTGCACCCGCAGCCAGCCGGTCGACACCGGCGGCTCGGCGGCCGGGCTCGAACCGTGGAGCGTGTCGTCGAGCCGCCCGAGCTCCTCGGCGTCCGGGATGCCCAGCGCCTCCGCGGCGCGGTAGGCGAGGTACCGGTGGCCGCGTGAGCTCAGGTGCACCCTGTCATCGGCGTACATCGTGCGGTCACCGAGCGCAGGCAGCGCTGCCGCGTCGAGCAGATACGAGTCGGTCTCGGCCGCGATCCGCCGCAGCTCGATCGCGTACAGCGCGAAGCGGCGGACGAAGAGGCGCGCGGCACGACGGTCCGGCAGGAACGGCGTGACGAGCAGCACGTCGGCGCCGGTCGCCCGGATGTCGCGCACGACCTGCTCGACCTGCGCAGCGAGACGCACCGGCTCCGCCCCGTGGCTGACGAGGTCGTTGGCTCCCATGAACACCGACACCAGGTCCGGTGCCATGGTCAGCGCCTGCGGCGCCTGCTCATGCACCAGATCGCGCACCCGCCTGCTGCGGACGGCGAGATTGGCGTACTCGAACCGGCCGGCACCCTGCGCAAGCATGGTCGACAGGCGATCGGCCCACCCGCGGTACGCGCCGTTCTGCATGCGCGACGTGTCGCACAGGCCCTCCGTGAGCGAGTCACCCAGGGCCACGTACCGCTTCCAGGCGCGGGGCCGCGGCGGCTCGACACGCTCGGGGCGCGTCATGCCGCGCGCCCGCCACGCGTCATCCACAGGCCGCAGCCGCTGCGCCTCGCGGTAGTAGTCGAGCAGCCGGTCGCCGAGCGACTCCCACGTGCGGGCCGCCACGCTGCCCCGGGCCGCCGTGCCGAACGAGCGGCGCTTGGCGTCGTCGCCCGCGAGGTCGAGCACACGCTCGCGGAGATCGTCGAGGTCGCCCGGGCGGTAGAGCCACCCGTCGATGCTGGAGCGCACGAGGTCGACGGGACCGCCGCGACCCGTGGCGACCACCGGCACGCCGCTGGCCAGCGCCTCCTGCACCGTCTGACAGAACGTCTCACTCTCGCCCGGATGGACGAACACGTCGAGGCTCGCGAGAGCCCGTGCCAGCCGCTCGCCCCCGAGGAACCCGGTGAACACCGCGCCCGGAAGTCGCTTCGCCAGACGCTCTCGCTCAGGCCCGTCGCCGATGATCACGAGGCGCAGGCCCGGCAGCCCGCACAGCACCCGCAGATCCTCGACCTGCTTCTCGGTCGCGAGCCGCCCGACGTAGCCGACGAGCGTCTCGCCCGGCGCGATCCGCGACCGCCACGCGTCACTGCGGCGCTCGGGCCGGAAGCGCTCGGCGTCCACGCCGCGCCCCCACCGGCGCAGCCGGTCGATACCCAGCGCCGTGAGCTGCGCTTCGGACGCCGACGAGGGGGCCAGCGTCAGCGTTGCGCGCCGGTGCACCCGCGCCACATGCGCCGTGGCCAGCGGCACCGCACCCGGCAGACCGTAGCGTTCGGCGTACGCGATCATGTCGGTCTGGTAGACCGCCACGGTCGGCAGGCGCAGCACGTCGGCCGCCGCCTGTCCCTTCCACCCCAGGGCGAAGGGCGAGGCGAGGTGCACCACGTCGGGCTGGAAGTCGCGCAGCACGCGCGCCAGGCGTGAGGTGGAGGGATACGCCAGGCGGACATCCGGATACGACGGCATCGGCATCGACGGCAGCAGCACGGTGTCGCCCCGCGCCGTGCGCTGCCCCGGGGAATGGTCGCGCGCGCCGGCGTCGGGCGCGATCACCAGCGTGTCATGGCCCCGCCGTTCGAGGTGACGGACCATCTGCAGAACCGAGTGCGTGACCCCGTTCATGTGCGGCAGGAAGGACTCGGCGACCAGCGCGATTCTCACCCATCCAGGGTGCCCGGCGGCGGGCGCCGAGCGCCGGCCGGGACAGGCCGCTTCGCCGAGCGTTCATCCAGGATCACCGAGGTTTCACCAGCGCCACCCCGACGCGTCACCGTCGCGAGGCTCGGCGGGTGTCGGTGACCCCGGGCAGGATGGGGACGAGCCGATCCGACGAAAGCGAGCCGCCCGTGACGCACTCCCGCCACCCCTTCGACGCCATCACGGTGCAGAGCCTGCGCGAGGTGGGCAGCATGAAGTGGACGATGTTCCCCGACACCCTGGCTGCGTGGGTCGCCGAGATGGACTTCGGGGTGGCGCCGCCCATCACCGACGCGCTGCACGCCGCGGTCGACCGCGGCGCGTTCGGCTACCTGCCCCCGGCAGACGCGCGGGCGATGTCCGAGGCTTTCGCGACGTGGTCGGCCCAACGCTACGGCTGGAGCGTCGACCCGGACGACGTGCACGCGTTCCCGGACGTGATCGCCGCCCTCGAGGTGGCGATCGAGCACTTCAGCGCGCCGGGGTCGGCGGTCGTGGTGCCGACCCCCGCCTATATGCCGTTCCTCACGGTGCCGCTCGCGCTCGGGCGCCGCGTCGTCCAGGTGCCGATGGCGCGGGACGGCGAGCGCTGGGTGTACGACCTCGATGCGCTCGACCAGGCCTTCGCGGACGGCGCCGGGATGCTGGTGCTCTGCAACCCTCACAACCCCATCGGCAGAGTGCTCGACCCGCTCGAGATGGCGGCGATCGGCGAGATCGTCGCGCGGCACGGCGCGCGCGTGTTCTCGGACGAGATCCATGCGCCGCTCGTGTACCCGGGCCGGGCGCACGTGCCCTACGCGTCGGTGAACGAGGCGACAGCGAGCCACACGCTGACGGCCACCTCGGCATCGAAGGCCTGGAACCTGCCCGGGCTCAAGACGGCGCAGGTGATCGTGTCGAACTCGGCCGATGGCGAACGATGGGTCGCCGAGGGCCGGATGTGGGGCCACGGCGCCGCAAACCTCGGGGTGATCGCGAACACCGCCGCGTACTCCGCGGGCGGGCCGTGGCTCGACGACGTGGTCGACTACCTCGACGGCAGCAGGCGGCTGCTGGGTGAGCTGGTGGCGGCGCACCTGCCCGGTGTCGCGATGACCCAGCCCGAGGGCACCTACCTCGCATGGCTCGAGTGCGCCGCGCTCGACCTGGCGGGATCGCCGGCCGAGTTCTTCCGGGAGCATGCCGGGGTCGTGCTCACCGACGGGGAGCTCTGCGGCGACATCGGTGCCACGGCGGTGCGGCTGAACTTCGCGACACCGCGCCCGGTCCTCGAACAGATCGTCGCCGCGATGGGGAATGCGCTGCGCCAGCGCTGACGCCCGGTGCGCCGTTCCCCGGCCGTTCACCGGGCCCGCGTACACAGATGCCGTGGACGAGCTCATCGCCGGACTCGCGGCACATCCCTGGGCGCTCGCCGCGCTCGCCGCCGTCGTGTTCGCCGACGCGTTCCTGGTCGTCGTGCCCGGCGAGGTGGCCGTCACGGCGCTCGGGACGGTCGCCGCCACGCAGGGGCTCCCCCCGCTGTGGTCGGTCATCCTGGTCGGCGGCCTGGCGGCGTTCACGGGCGACGTCTGCTGCTATCTGGTCGGCCGCCTACTGCATCCGCGAACGTGGCGCATCCTGCAGCGTCCCGGCCTGCAGCGGGGCCTCGACTGGGCCGCCGGCCGCCTGCGCACGCACATGGCCACGGCCGTGTTCACGGCGCGGTTCATCCCGTTCGGCCGGCTCGCCGTCAACCTCTCGGCCGGCGCCGCCAGCGTGCCGGCACTGCGCTATCTGCCCATCGCCGGGGCAGCTGCACTCGCCTGGGCCGCATTCCAGGCGCTGGCGGGTGCGGCGGTCGCGTCGCTCGTGCCGGGCGGCACACTCCCCGCCGTCATCATCTCGATCGCGGTGGCACTCCTCGTCGGCTGGACGATCGACCTGGTCCTCGCGCGCATTCGCCGCGCGAAGTGAGGAGGCTCTCGCGGTGAAGGCGCCGGATCGCGCGCACTGTGCACGATCCGGCGCCTTCGCGGCGGGCTCCCTCCCCGAGCGCCCGCCTGACGCGCTCACTCCCCCGCGAGCCCGCCCAGCAGGTGGCCGAAGCCCCGCCCCTGGCCCAGGTAGGTGTCGGGGTCGAACGGGTCGAGGCCGTCGACCTTCGGCTTCGCCGCGATCGCCTCGGCGAGCTCGCGCGCGCCGCGCTCGATGCGCGCGCTGAGCGGGGCGACATCGTCTTCCTTGCCGCCCCAATCGCTCGACGCCGCGAAGACGCCGGTCGAGACGGGCTCGGCGTGCAGGTAGGCGAACAGCGGCCGGATCGCGTAGTCGATCGCGAGCGAATGGCGGGCCGTGCCCGCGTTCGCCCCGATCAGCACGGGCTTTCCGACGAGCGCATCCCGGTCGAGGATGTCGACGAACGACTTGAACAGGCCCGAGTAGCTGGTCGAGAAGATCGGCGTCGCGACGATGACCGCGTCGGCCGATGCGATCTGCGTGAGCACCTTCTCGAGTGCCGGCGGGGCGAAGCCGGCCAGCATGTGGTTCACGATGTCGTGCGCGTAGTCGCGCAGCTCGAACACCTCGGCGGTTGCCGCGATGCCCCGCTCGTCGAGCTCGGCCACTGCGGCGGCGGCCATCCGGTCGGCCAGCATGCGCGTCGACGAGGGCGTCGACAGGCCCGCGGAGATCACCGCGATCCGCCGCGTGTCTGCGGCCATGGTGTCGGTCATATCCTGTCTCCTTCCGGGTTCAGCGGGTCGCGGCCGAGCCGAATGCGGAGCCTGCCTTGGGCGCCGCCGGCGGCGTGTCCTGGTAGGGGCCGCCGACCGTGAGGTTGTTGCCGCCCGCGGCGTTGGGGCGCGCCTGACGCGCGGGGCCGTCGCCGTAGACCGCCTTGACGCGGGCGGCGTGGGTCGGCGCGGCCGGCACGTCGGCGGGCCGGTTCTTCGCGAGCTCCTTGCGCAGCACCGGCACGACCTCGCCGCCCAGCAGGTCGAGCTGCTCGAGCACGGTCTTCAGCGGCAGGCCCGCGTGGTCCATCAGGAACAGCTGGCGCTGGTAGTCGCCGTAGTGGTCGCGCATGGCGGCGTAGCGGTCGATGACCTGCTGCGGGGAGCCGACTGTGAGCGGCGTCATCTCGGTGAAGTCCTCCATCGACGGGCCGTGGCCGTACACCGGGGCGTTGTCGAAGTAGGGGCGGAAGGCCTTGACGGCATCCTGCGAGTTCTTGGCCATGAACGCCTGCCCGCCGAGCCCGACGATCGCCTGCTCGGGGGTGCCGTGGCCGTAGTGCGCGTAGCGCTGGCGGTAGAGGGCGATCAGGCGCTGGTAGTGCTCCTTGGGCCAGAAGATGTTGTTCGCGAAGAAGCCGTCGCCGTAGTAGGCGGCCTGCTCGGCGATCTCGGGCGTGCGGATCGAGCCGTGCCACACGAACGGCGCGACGCCGTCGAGCGGGCGCGGGGTGGCGGTGAAGCCCTGCAGCGGCGAGCGGAACTTGCCCTCCCAGTCGACGACATCCTGCTCCCAGAGCTGGCGCAGCAGCGCGTAGTTCTCGATCGCGAGCGGCAGCCCCTGCCGGATGTCCTTGCCGAACCAGGGGTACACGGGGCCGGTGTTGCCGCGGCCCATCACGAGGTCGACACGGCCGCCCGTGAGGTGCTGCAGCATCGCGTAGTCCTCGGCGATCTTCACCGGGTCGTTCGTCGTGATGAGCGTCGTGGCGGTCGACAGGATGAGGTTCTTCGTCTGCGCACCGATGTACGCGAGCGTCGTCGTGGGCGACGATGAGAAGAACGGCGGGTTGTGGTGCTCGCCGAGCGCGAAGACGTCGAGGCCCACCTCCTCGGCGTGCGTGGCGATCGTGACGATGTCCCGGATGCGCTCGGCCTCGCTCGGTGTGCGGCCCGTGGTCGGGTCGGTCGTGATGTCGCTGACGGAGAAGAGTCCGAACTGCATCCCCGAGGCGTCGACCGTCGACTCGGCCTCGTTCTGGGCAGTGGTGTCGATCACGTCTGTTGCTCCGATCCGGTCCCGGGGGACCCGCTCTGGGTTCTGCGCATTTGTATGCGTGTGAATATACCTGCTTCAACGGCCTCGCGTCGGATCTATTCCCGCCCCAGGCCCATCGACACCTCCGCGCTGAATGTCACAGCGCGGTCACGGTAACGTGATCCGGATGAGCGCGGCACCCCCCTCCCCTGACACGGGATCAGTTCCCCGCGTGCGCAAGCGCGTGCCGTACTGGGACAACGCCCGCTTCGCGTGCATCGTGCTCGTCGTGCTCGGCCACGCCGTGCAGCGGCTCACGTACGACTCGGACATCGCCTACGCGCTGTACCTGATGGTCTACGCGTTCCACATGCCCGCGTTCGCGATCATCTCCGGCTACTTCTCGAAGTCGGACCCGCCGTCGCGACGGCAGATGGCGCGCGTGATCACCGACATCCTGGTGCCCTACGTCATCTTCGAGGCGCTGTGGTGGCTGACCAAGGGACTGGTCGAGGGCGACCCCGACCCGAACCTCACCCAGCCGTCGTGGACCCTCTGGTTCCTCCTCGCGCTCGGCATCTTCCGCCTGATCCTGCCGTACCTCGCTCTGCTGCGCTGGCCGCTCGCGTGGACCGTCGTGATGTCGATCGGCGTGGGATACCTGCCCAACGTCGACAGCACGTTCTCGCTGTCGCGGACGCTCGGCTTCCTGCCGTTCTTCGCGCTCGGGTGGTGGCTGCGCGAGCACGACGTGGTGGCGCGGCTGCGACTGCTCGAGCGCAAGGCGTGGTGGGCGCGGGTCAGCGCCGTGGCCGTGTTCGCACTCGCCGGATGGCTGGCATGGGCGGGCCTGCCGGGGTGGCACGAGATGGACATGCGCAACTGGCTGTTCTACGACCAGGACTACGCCGCCATCATCGGCGACGCTCCGTGGTGGGCGGGCGGCGTGCGCCTCGCGCTCATGCTGGTCGCGGTCATCCTGTGCGCGGCGTTCTTCGTGCTCGTTCCTCGGGGCGAGTTCGCGTTCACTCCGCTCGGCACCTACACGATGTACGTGTACCTGCTGCACTCGTTCGTGCTGTACCCGTTCCGCGAGTCGGGCGTGCTGCGCGACCTCGAGCCGACATGGCTCTGGCTTCCCGCGGTGTGCGTGCTGTCCGTGGCGATCGCGGTGCTGCTGGCGTCGAAGCCCGTGCGCCGCGTGTTCCGGCCCCTGATCGAGCCGCGCTCGCGCTGGCTGTTCGCCGATCCGAGCATCACGCCGCAGGCGGGGCGCGGCAGCGATCCGACGGGGTCACGTCGCCCGCGCCGGTGAGGTCGCGCGCCCGACCGTCGCGCGCCCGGCGGGGTGGGCTGGGGTGACGGCCGGTTGCGGCTAGCGCGGCGATGCGTGACACGCAAGGGGGCTGAACCCGGTAGCGGCGGCGCCTAGCGTCTGTCTCATGTCGGACATCGCGATCTTCGCCCCGTCGCCGACCCTCACCGTCACGATCGAGGACCACGGGATGGACGCCGACGGCGGCGATCCGGAGATCCATGTGCACGCGGGCGGTCAGGGCGTCTGGCAGGCACGCATGCTGCGCCGGCTGGGCATCTCAGTCACGCTGGTCTGCACGCTCACGGGAGAGCTCGGGCGCGTGGTGCGACCCCTGCTCGAGGACGAGGGCTTCCGCGTCGTTGGCGTGGAGCGCGAGGGCCGCGGCGCGGCGTACGTGCACGACCGGCGCGACGGCGAACGCTCCGCGGTGGCCGCGACGGCGGGGCAGCCGCTGAGCCGGCACGAGCTCGACGAGCTCTACACCGCCATGCTGCGCGAGGGCATCGACGCGCGGCTGGCCATCCTGAGCGGGCCCGACGGCGACGGGGTGCTGCCACCCGACACCTACCGGCGCCTGGCCGCGGACCTGCGCACGAACGACGTGCGCGTGGTGGTCGATCTCGCCGGCGAACGAATGACCGCGGCTCTCGAGGGCGGCGTCGACCTGCTGAAGGTGAGCGACGAAGAGCTGCAGGCCGACGACCTGCTGCCCGGTGGAGCCGATGGCACAGAGGCGCTGCTGGACGCCATCGAGACGCTGCGGTCCCGAGGTGCGCGCGACGTCATCGTGACACGGGCGGGCAGCCCCTTCATCGTGCGCTCCGGCGACACGGTGCTGGAGGTGACTCCCCCGCAGCTCGAGATCGCGGATCACCGGGGCGCGGGCGACTCGCTCACAGCCGGTGTGTGCGCGGGGCTCGCGGCAGGCCAGACCCTGCGGGAGGCCGTCGTGACGGGCGCCGCCGCCGGCGCGATGAACGTGACGCGGCACGGCCTCGGCACGGGCGACATGGAGACGATCGACCGCCTGCGCGGCGCTGTCCAGGTGCGCGTGCTTCAAGGCGGGGAGGATGAGCTCGCGCAGCCCGATGAGAGCCACGGCCGCGTGAGTCCTGTGGGCCTGGCGTCATTGGCCGACGCCGATGGGCGCCGTGACGAGGACGAGGACACCGCGACGGAGGAGGACGGATGACCCGGGTGCTCGTCACGAACGACGACGGCATCGACGCACCCGGGCTGCACGCCCTGGCTCGCGCCGCCGCCTCACACGGCGTCGACGTGACGATCGCCGCACCGGAGCGACAGTCGAGCGGCGCGAGCGCATCGATCATCGCCGGCGAGGAGGAGGGGCGCATCGCGATGGAGCGGCGCACGCTCCGGGGCCTCGAGGAGCTGCCGGCCTTCGCGGTGCGCGGCGGGCCCGGGCTGATCGCCCTCATCGCGGCGCACGGCGCGTTCGGCGATCCGTTCGATGTCGTGCTGTCAGGCGTCAATCACGGCGCCAACGTGGGGCGCGCCATCCTGCACTCCGGCACCGTGGGAGCGGCGCTCACGGGCGGGCTCAACGGCGCCTGGGGCCTCGCAGTGTCGCTCGACGTGGGGATGCGGCCCGAGGCGTTCGAGTGGGAGGTCGCGGCCGCCACCGCGCTCGAGACGGTGCCGTTCCTGATGTCGCTCGAGAAGGGCTCGGTCGTCAACCTCAACGTGCCCAACGCCCCGCAGCACCGCGGCGTGCGCGAGGCGCCGCTCGCCCCGTTCGGCATCGTGCAGACCACCCTCAGCGAGCGCGACGAGAAGCACATCCGCCTGGCGGTCGAGGATCTGCCCAACGTGCCGGATCCGGGCACCGACGCGGCGCTGCTGGCCGAGGGCTACGCGACGCTCACGGGCATCGAGCCCGTCAGCCACCGCGTGGTCGGCTACCGAAGCTGACGCGCATCCAGCCCCGGTGGGCGCGGTCCCAGGTCGCGTTGACTAGCGCTGGGCGAGCTCACTGCCGTCGGCGACGCTAGCGAGTGCGCCCGGCGCTAGTCACCGATCCGAGGGGAGGGAGATGCACGAAGGCCCGCCCCACACCTGGGACGGGCCTTCGAGAAGACGATTGAACGCTGGTGGCGTTGCCTATCGACTCGCGCTTATCGGCGGAGGCCGAGACGCTCGATGAGCGAGCGGTAGCGGTTGATGTCGACGTCCTGCAGGTAACCCAGCAGGCGGCGGCGCTGACCGACGAGCAGGAACAGGCCACGACGCGAGTGGTGGTCGTGCTTGTGCTCCTTGAGGTGCTCGGTGAGGTCCTTGATGCGCTGCGTCAGCATCGCGACCTGCACCTCGGGGGAACCGGTGTCACCGGGGTGCGTCGCGTACTCTTCGATGATCGCCTTCTTGACGTCTGCTTCCAGTGCCATAGAACCGATCCCCTTTCTCCTCATTGCGCGGCGCTCCACGCCTGATGCGTGAGCTCTCTTTATCCGCGGCCGATCGAACGGCAACTACGAGAGTTTACCAGTGATCGGGCGCCTGCGGCGCCGTGGCGGCGGCAGCGGTCCGCGCGCACACTAGGGTCGATCCGTGCCACGCCCCACCCGCAGCCACTTCATCGATCTGCGCCCCCTGACCCAGAGCCCCCCGTTCGCTCGCCTGTGGATCGGCACCCTGCTGGGCGGCCTCGGCGCCCAGCTCACCATCACGGCCGTGATGCTGCACATGTTCGCGCTCACGCACGACACCTTCGCGGTCTCGATGATCGCCGTGGCGGGACTGCTGCCGATGATCGTGGCGGGCCTCTACGGCGGAATGCTCGCCGACCACTTCGACCGCCGCGCCGTGGCGCTCATCGCCGCGTCGATCGGCTGGGGCGCCACGGTGCTGCTCGCCGTGCTGGCCTGGACGGGCAACGTCAACGAATGGTGGCTCTACGGCCTCTCGGTCGTGAACTCATCGGCCAGCACGGTCGCATCGGCGACCAAGGCTGCGATGACGCCCAAGCTCGTGGGCCGAGAGCTCATCCCGGCCGCGGCCGCGCTCACCGGCATCACGACCGGCGTCATGGTGATGGCGGGCCCGGCGCTCGGCGGCGTGCTGGTGGCCGCCTTCAGCTACCCGATCACCTACACGATCGACGCCGTGCTGACCCTGTCGCTGTTCCTCGGGCTCGCGACGCTCCCCCGGCTCGCGCCCGAGGGGCAGACCGACCGACCCGGGCTCAAGTCGATCGTGGACGGCCTGGCGTTCCTGAAGGTCGCCCCGAACATCCGGATGCAGTTCATCCTCGACATCATCGCGATGACGTTCGGCCAGCCCATCGCCCTGTTCCCGGCGCTGGGCGTGCTGCTGCTGGGCGGCGGCGAGGTGACATCGGGCATCCTGATGGCCGCGATCGCCGTGGGGGTGCTCGTGTCGAGCCTGTTCTCGGGCCGGGTCGGCGCGGTCCGGCGTCAAGGAGTCGGCATCGCGCGCGCGATCCAGGCGTTCGGCCTCGCGACCGGCCTGTTCGGCCTGGTGCTGCTGGCAGCGGCGCTCGGATGGACCCCCGCCGAGCGCGTGGACGCGGCGCATCCGGACATCCTGCTGATCGTGCTCGCGTGCGTGTGCCTGGCCCTCACGGGCGCGGCCGACAACATCAGCGCGATCTTCCGGCAGACCATGCTGCAGGCCGCCGTTCCCGACGCCGTGCGCGGTCGCCTGCAGGGCATCTTCATGGTCGTGGTGGCCGGCGGGCCGCGCATCGGCGCATTCTTCACCGGCACCCTCTCGGCCGTCGCCCTCTGGTTCCCGCCGCTCGCGGGCGGGGTGGCGATCATCGTGATCGTGGGCGTCATCCTGCGCTTCGCCACGCGCTTCCGCGCCTACGACGCCGAGAACCCTGCGCCCTGAACCCTGCGCCCTGAACCCTGCGCCCTGAAACGGCCGTTGCCCCGAGCTGCCGCAGAGAAGCGACAGCTCGGGGCAACGAGAAACCGGCTCAGGCCTGCAGAGCGCCCTGCAGGTCGAGGGTGATCGTGACGTCCTTGCCGACCAGCACGCCGCCGGTCTCGAGCGCGGCGTTCCAGGTCAGGCCGAACTCCTCGCGGTCGATCGTGGCGGTGCCGGTGGCGCCGGCCTTGTAGTTGCCCCACGGGTCGGCGCCGAAGCCGCCGAACTCCACCGTGAACGTGACGGGCTTGGTGATGCCCTTGATCGTCAGGTCGCCATCGACGAGGAAGTCGCCGTCGTTCGCGCGCACGCCCGTCGAGACGAATGTGATCTCGGGGTGGCTCTCGGCGTCGAAGAAGTCGGCCGAGCGCAGGTGCTGGTCGCGCCCCTCGTCCTTGGTGTTGATCGAGGCGACATCGGCCTTGGCCGTGACCTTCGCCTCGAGCGGGTTCTCGGGGGCGACGATCGCGCCCTCGATCACGTGGAAGCTGCCCTTCACCTTGGAGATCATCATGTGGCGGACACTGAAGCCGACCTCGCTGTGCGACGGGTCGAGCACGTAGGTGCCGGGGCGGTAGCCGGGGATCTCGATGGTCATTCTTCTCCTCGAAGTCAGTGCCGTGACGGCGGTGTACCGAGAACAATACCCATGCACGTGCATATATTCCCGCACGGCGGGTGAATCCTGCGGAAACGACGAGGCGCCCTCCGCGGTGGAGGGCGCCTCATGGATTCGAGCAGGCTCAGGCCACGTCGATCAGGTCGATGATGAAGATGAGGGTCTTGCCGCTCAGGAAGTGGCCCGCGCCGGCGGGGCCGTACGCGAGGTGCGGCGGGATGACCAGCTCGCGACGGCCGCCGACCTTCATGCCCGGGATGCCGTCCTGCCAGCCCTGGATCAGGCCGCGCAGCGGGAACTGGATGCTCTCGCCGCGGTTCCACGACGAGTCGAACTCCTCGCCGGTCTCGTACTCGACACCCGCGTAGTGCACGGTGACGGTGTCGCCCGGCTTGGCCTCGGCTCCGTCCCCCGTGATGATGTCGCGGATGACCAGCTCGGAGGGCGCCGGGCCCTGGGGTGCGTCGAACTCGGGCTTGCTGCGATCTGCGCTCATGGCATCCATCCCATCACAGATGCGGTGCGAGATCTCGCCGAGGTGCCATCCGCTTCGCGTCACGGCAGGACCTGCCCCAAAGACTCAGCGCCCGGGCCGCGGCGATGCCTGCGAGTCTTCCGGGCGCTGAGTTGATCTGCCATCAGGATGCTCCTGCGCGCCCGGCCGTGTCAACAGCCGCGACGCGAGACGGCGTCCGCGACGCGCACTCCGTCCACGGGACCGCTCAGCTCGACAGCAGCTGCCGCCGCGTCTCGGTGATGCGCGCGAGCAGCACGTGCTCATCCTGCGCGGCCTGCGGGTCGCGACCCGAGACCGCGCGCTGACGAGCGGCGGCGAGCGACGCGGCGTCGCGGATGAACGACGTCATGAGCCCGCGACGGTCGCCGGGCAGGTGCGCGGCCCACTGCCGCCCGGTGCGGCGCCCGGCGGGAGTCGCCAGCATGTCGACCTCCTGCGGCGTGAACCACCCCGCGGCGGCGTAGTCGCCCAGCCGCTCACGCGTGAGGCGCCTCTCCTCGCGGCGCAGCAGCACGATGCCCACGATGAACAGCGCGAACAGCGCCATCTGGAACAGGTAGAACGTGCCCCACGCGTCGCCGTCGACCGCGAAGGTGGCACCGCCGTTCCACACCGCGTGCAGCAGCACGGCGCCGGCGTAGCCGAGCGCGCCGTACGCCAGCCGGCGACCGGGGCCGGCGCCGTCGCGCACCGCGCGGCCGATCATGTAGCCCGCCACCGCCGTGAACATCGAGTGGCAGAAGGGCGACATCACGCCCCGCAGCACGAAGAGCTGAGCCAGCTGCTCGAAGCCGCCCTCGACCACCGCACCGGCGAAGTACTGGATGTTCTCGGTGAAGGCGAACCCCGCCCCGATCATCGCCCCGTACACGATGCCGTCGACGGGACCGTCGAACGCACGGCGGCCGATCCAGAGCAGCAGCACGAGGCCCGCCACCTTGAAGAACTCCTCCATGAGCGGTGCCTGCACCACCGCACCCCAGTAGTCGGGGGCGCCCAGCATGATCGTGAGGATCGTGAACGGGAGCCCGAAGATCAGGGTGAGCGCGATCGAGGCGATGCCGCCCCAGGCCAGCGCGAAGAACACGAGCCCCTTCGGCTCGGGCTCCCACCGGTCGATCACCACCACCGTGCCGAGCACGACGGCGTACGGGAACAGCGCCGCGATGAATCCGATCAGCGAGGGTGCGACGCCGATCATGCCGGCGAAGTAGACGCCGAGACCGAGCAGCAGCACGCCGAGCACGATCCACAGCCACCCGGGCGCGACGCGACCCCGCGACGGCAGGTCCGGCAGCGGCGCGACCGCGGGGGGAGCGGGAGCGATCGCGGCGCCCGCGCCGTACTCGGGCTGAGCGAGCGGGCTCGGGAACCGCCCCTGGCGAGGCGGGTTCAGCTCGGTGCCGTCGGTCATGTCTCTCCCCCGTTCCGCGCATCCGCTGTCGGGTCGGCGGCGCGTCGCGACCATCATATTGGGGCCCACGGCACAGGCCCCCTCGGTGGCGCCGGTAGCCTGGAGCACATGCGTTTCGCCCACGTCGTGCTGCCTGGAGACGACTCCCCCACTCTCGCTCTCGTCGACGGATCCGGCGCGATCCCGGTGCCCACCCTGCTTCCCGACGGTCCCCGCACGCTGGAGCAGCTCATCGCGGCGGGCGACACGCTGCAGGAGGCCGTGCGGGATGCCGCATCGCGCCACACGGGCGAGCGGATCGCGATCGCCGACGTCGTCTTCGGCCCCGCGGTGCTCACGCCGCCGACGATCATGGCCGTGGGCCTGAACTACTCGGCGCACGCCGGCGAGCTCAACCTGAAGAGCGACGACACCCCCACCGTCTTCACCCTCTGGCCGAACTCCATCGCGGCCCACGAAGCAACCGTGACGTGGTCGCGCTCGCTCAGCGAGGCAGTCGACTACGAAGCCGAGCTCGGCGTGATCATCGGCCGGCCGGCGCGCGACGTGAGCGAGGAGGACGCGCTCGACTACGTCTTCGGCTACACCGTGGTGAACGACATCACCGCGCGCAACGTGCAGTACTCCGAGGCCCAGTGGAGCCGCGCCAAGTCGTTCGACGGCTTCACCCCCGTCGGTCCCTACGTGGTCACGGCCGACGAGATCCCCGACCCGCAGGACCTGCACATCTGGACCGTGCTCGACGGGCACACCATGCAGGATGCCAGCACGGGCACCATGGTGCGCTCGGTGGCCAAGCTCATCGCGCACCTGTCGCACGGCATCACGCTGCTGCCTGGCACGCTGATCTCGACCGGCAGCCCCGGCGGATCCGGGTACTCGCGCACCCCGCAGGTGCTGATGCGCGACCGCTCAACCGTGACCGTCGGCATCGACGGTATCGGCGAGCTCACGACGCACTGTCGGATGACCGACTGACGTCGAGCGGGCCGGATGACCGACTGACGTCGCGTGGGCCGGATGACCGACCGACGTCGAGTGGGCCGGATGACCGACCGACTTCACGGCGAAGGGCCGCCCCACGGGGCGGCCCTTCCGTCATCCGGACGTCATGACGTCGGCAGATCCTCCGGCGAGATCACCGGGATCGCGGCGGTGATCGCCTCGATGCCCGACAGGCGAGCGGGCGAGAGCTGCTTCTCGACCTCGGCGCGATCCATGAGCCCCGCCTCGACGACCAGATCGGCCACGTTGCGGTTCGTCAGCAGGGCCGTCTTGGCGAGCGCCGCCGCGGCCGCGTAGCCGATGAACGGCGTCAGCGCCGTGATCACGCCCACCGACGATCCGACCATGGCACCCAGGCGCTCGCGGTTGGCGGTGATGCCGTCGACGCAGTTCACGCGCAGCGTGCGCATGCCCTGCCGCATCCACGTGATCGACTGCAGGATGGAGTGGGCGATCACCGGCTCGAACGCGTTCAGCTGCAGCTGGCCCGCCTCGGCCGCCATGGTCACGGTCATGTCGGCGCCGGCCACCGCGAACGCCACCTGGTTGACGACCTCCGGGATGACCGGATTCACCTTGCCGGGCATGATGCTCGACCCCGCCTGGCGTGCGGGCAGGTTGATCTCGCCCAGCCCCGCCTGCGGGCCCGACGACAGCAGCCGCAGGTCGTTGCAGATCTTCGAGAGCTTCATGGCGTTGCGCTTGAGCGACGACGAGAACGACATGAAGGCGCCCGTGTCACTCGTCGCCTCGACGAGGTCGGTCGCGGTCGTCAACGGCAGGCCCGAGATCTCGCTCAGGTGGCGACGCACGGCCTCCGAGTAGCCCTGCGGCGCGGTGACGCCGGTGCCGATCGCCGTGGCACCGAGATTGATCTCGGTGAGAAGCGACGAGTTCTCGGCGAGACGCTGATAGTCCTCCCCCAGCGTCGTGGCGAACCCGTGGAACTCCTGGCCGAGCGTCATCGGCACGGCATCCTGCAGCTGCGTGCGGCCGACCTTCAGCACATCGTGGAACTCGCGCGACTTCGCGAGGAACGCGCGCCGCAGCAGGTCGAGCTCCTCGAGCAGCGAAGTGTGCACGAGCGAGATGCCGACCTTGATCGCCGTGGGGTACACGTCGTTCGTCGACTGGCTGCGGTTGGTGTGATCGATCGGCGACAGGAACGCGTAGTCGCCCTTGTCTCGGCCCGCCATCTCGAGCGCGATGTTGGTGATGACCTCGTTCGCGTTCATGTTGGTCGACGTGCCGGCGCCGCCCTGGATCACGCCCACCACGAACTGGTCGTGGAACTCGCCGTCGATCACCCGCTGCGCGGCGCGGTCGATCAGCTCGGCCTTCGCGGGCTCGAGCACGCCGATCTCGCGGTTCGCGCGCGCCGCTGCCTGCTTGACCATCGCGAGCGCGACCACCAGCTCGGCGTAGACCGAGATGGGGCGCTTGGAGACGTCGAAGTTCTCGAGGGCACGGGCCGTGTGGATGCCCCAGTGCACGTGCGCAGGGATCTCCATCGATCCCAGCGAATCGGTCTCGATCCGGGCGGCCTGATCGTCAGCCATCGTTCTCCTTGTGGGTGTGTCGCGGCGTGAGGGCCGCAGCGCGGTCGTGTCGCGGCGGCCAGCCCCGTCCACGTCGACGGGGCGTCCTGTCGAGCCTAAGCGGCCCGGCGCTCATCCCCGAGGCGGCTTGCGCGAGAACGCCTCCAGGCGCTGCTGGGGGGTCAGCTGCGCCATCCGGTCGTACCACCCGGGCGTGAAGAACGCGGCCGGGTCGTCGGCCTCGACCGGCACGACCGTGTGCGTGATCGTCGCGTCGTACACGTGCACGAGGTGGAACGACTGGCCCGCGTCCATCCCGTTCACGCTCAGCGGTGGGCGTGCGACATCCATCGTGTAGCAGGATGCCGACGCGACGCTCACGGGGATGCCGGCGAACGTGCCGCTCATGGAGTAGTGCAGGTGCCCCGCCAGAATCGCCCGCACATCGGTTCCCGTCAGCACCTCGGCCAGCGCCGCCTGCTCGCGCAGCTCCAGGATGTCGAACAGCGGCACGTGACTCGGCAGGGGCGGGTGGTGCAGGGCGATGATCGTGCCGAGCGGCGCCGGCGTCGCCAGCACCTCGGCCAGCCACGCACGCTGCGCGGCGTCGATCTCGCCGTGGTGCCACCCCGGCACCGAGCTGTCCAGCGCGATCAGCCGCAGCCCGCCGAGATCCCACACGCCCGTGATCGGCTGCTGGTCGGCGCTCAGACCCAGCAGGTCGCGCCGCATCTCGGGCCGCTCGTCGTGGTTGCCCGCGACCCACGCGATCGGGGCGCCCAGGCGCCGCGCGACCGGCTCCACCAGTTCTCGCAGGCGCATGTACGCCTCGGGCTCGCCCAGGTCGGTCAGGTCTCCTGTGAACACCAGGGCGTCGACGGCGGCGCCCCGATCCGCCAGCAGCTCGAGGCGGGCCAGCGTGCGCGAGAGGTTGCCCTCGGTGTCGAACCGCCCGCTGAGGGGGCGGTTGCCGCCCAGCAGGTGCGTGTCGCTCAGATGGACGATCGTGCGGCGCGCGGGCGCATGCTGACCGAGCTGCATGCCTCCCACACTAAGCCGGGAGCCCGGGCTCAGCCGAGGACGATCAGCAGGATGCCCGCGACGACCGCCAGCGCGCAGACGGCGAAGCACGCGTAGGCCGCGAACACGGAGGCGCGCTTCTCGCCCTCCGTGAGCGGGCTCTTGGCAGCCGCCTTGGCCGCGGCCTTCTCGGCGCGCTTGAGCTGCTTGGGAGACAGCACCGTGATGGCGTCGGTGAAGGTGACGGGCGCGACCACAGGGATCCGTCCGCTCCGGGCGAGCATGCGCAGCCCCAGCGCGTAGAAGCCGACGACGACCACCGCCGCCAGCAGAGCGGCGACGAACACCTGCAGGAAGGCGCCCCAGTCGATGGTCATTTCGTCTTCCCCTTCGACTTCGGCTTGGGCTTCGCGTCCTGCTTGGCCTTCTTCGACGTGGCGGCACGATCCGCGCGCTCGACCTTCGCCTGCGACGCGGCGAGTCTCTCCTTGGCCAGCGCCGCCGCGACCGCCTTGGCGGCGGCCTTCTCGGCCGCGCGCTCGGCGGCCGCCTCAGCGGCGCGCACGGCGGCCTCCTGGCGTGCACGCTCGGCGAGCACGCGGCGCTGACGGCGCGTGGGCGGGGGGTTCTCCTCGAGCTTGACCGCCATGCCCGACTCCGCCACCTCGCTCATCGCGTTGCCGGCGTGCACCTCGTCGCGGCGCGACCGGAGGAAGAGCCCCAGGATGATCACGAGTGCGATCACGGCGTCGATGCCGACGCCCAGCATGCCCATGCCCGCCGACTCGCTCCACACCACGAGCAGCGCGGCGAGCGCGCCCACAGCGCCGGCGGCGGGGAGCGTCAGCAGCCAGCCGACCATGATGCGGCCGACGGTGCGCCAGCGCACCTCCGAACCGCGTCGGCCCAGGCCCGAGCCGATGACCGAGCCCGACGCCACCTGGGTGGTCGACAGGGCGAAGCCGAGGTGGCTCGACGCGAGGATCGTCGCGGCCGTCGACGTCTCGGCCGCGAAGCCCTGCGCCGGCTTGACGTCGGTGAGTCCCTTGCCGAGCGTGCGGATGATGCGCCATCCGCCGACGTACGTGCCGAGGGCGATCGCGGCGGCCGCGGAGAAGACGACCCACAGCTGCGGCTCGTGATGCTCGGCCGACTGCCATCCTGCCGCGATGAGCGCGAGGGTGATGACGCCCATGGTCTTCTGCGCGTCGTTCGTGCCGTGTGCGAGCGCGACCAGCGACGACGTGAAGATCTGTCCCCATCGGAAGCCGTCGCGTCCGTCCGGCTTGCCGTCGTACCGGCGGGTCACGGCGTACGCGATCTTGGTGACGGCATAGGCGATGATGCCGGCGGTGAGGGGCGCGAGCAGCGCCGGCAGCACGACCTTCGACACCACCACCCCGAAGTCGATGCCCTGCATGCCGAAGCCGACGATCGTGGCGCCGATCAGACCGCCGAACAGCGCGTGCGACGAGCTCGACGGCAGACCGAGCAGCCACGTGAGCATGTTCCACGTGATGGCTCCGATGAGTCCGGCGAAGATCAGCGAGGGGAACACGTCGCCCGAGATCTGATCCTCGCGGATCATGCCGCCGGAGATCGTCTTGGCGACCTCCGTCGAGAGGAACGCGCCGACGAGATTCAGGATGGCCGCCAGCGCCACGGCGGCCTTGGGCTTGAGAGCGCCG
The DNA here is from genome assembly GCF_040302945.1 of Microbacterium sp. NPDC096154. Lineage (NCBI taxonomy): Bacteria > Bacillati > Actinomycetota > Actinomycetes > Micrococcales > Microbacteriaceae > Microbacterium > Microbacterium sp. NPDC096154. Next base: position 125,531 of record NZ_JBEOSM010000008.1, on the reverse strand, counting down.
GTCGCGATGGGCGTGGCCATCGCGTTGGCGGTGTCGTGGAATCCGTTGGTGAAGTCGAAGAAGAGCGCCAGTGCGATGACCAGCGCGACGATGAGGGCTGCGGTTTCCACCGTCCGCCTTCCGTGCTGCGGGGATCCGATGGATCCGACAGGGGCGAACGAAGAGTTCGCCGAGTGTTCACGGTCTGGCAACCAGACAGTCAATGATCCTCGCATCGCCGGGCCGACCGGTCAAACCGCGCGCCGGCGTCTCCCGCTTCGCCGAGGGGCGCAGCGCGGCAGATAGCGTTATCGGATGACCCCGAACGCGCCCGAGACGATTCCCGTTCCGCGCCCCGCGCGGCGCCCCGTGATCCGCACGCACCACGGCGATGCGTTCGAGGATCCCTACGAGTGGCTGCGGGCGAAGGACGACCCCGAGGTGATCGCACACCTCGAGGCCGAGAACGCGCACACCGACGCGGCGCTGGCGCACCTCGAGCCGCTGCGTGAGCGGGTGTTCCAGGAGATCAAGAGCCGCGTGCGCGAGACCGACCTGAGCCTGCCGAGCCGGCGCGGCGCCTGGTGGTACTACGGTCGCACCGTCGAGGGGAAGCAGTACGGCATCCAGTGCCGCGCCCCGATCTCGGGCCCGGATGACTGGACGCCGCCCGTCCTCCGGCCCGAGGTCGCGGTGCCGGGCGAGCAGATCCTGCTCGACGCGAACGCCGAGGCCGAGGGGCACGAGTTCTTCTCGCTCGGCTCGTTCGACGTCTCCAACGACGGCACGCTCATGCTCTGGGGCGTCGACGTGGCAGGCGACGAGCGCTACACGATCCGGATCAAGGACCTCGCCACGGGCGACATCCTGCCCGACCTGCTGGAGGGCACGTTCTCGGGCGCGCACTTCCTTCCCGGTGGCACCCACGTGGTCTACACCACGGTGGACGACGCCTGGCGCCCCGACCGCGCGTGGCTGCACCCCGTCGGCACCGCCGGGCGCGACGCCGATCGCGAGATCTACCGCGACGACGACGACCGCTTCTGGGTCGGTGCCGGCGTCACGCGCAGCGACCGGTTCCTGGTGGTCGAGTCGGGCTCGAGCATCACGAGCGAGGTCGCGCTGCTCGACGCCGCCACCGTGGCCGACGACCCCGACGCGAAGCCGCAGGTGGTGTGGCCGCGGCGCGAGGGCGTCGAGTACGGCGTCGACCATGCCGTGATCGACGGCGAGGACTGGCTCTACATCCTGCACAACGACGGCGCGCTCGACTTCGAGCTGGTGCGGGCCCGCGTCGGCGCGCCGGACGTCGTCGAGACCGTGCTGGCGCACGAGCCGGGCCGCCGCCTGCTCGACGTCGACTGCTTCCGCGACTTCGCGGTGGTCGAGTACCGCCGCGAGGGCCTGCCGCGCCTGGCGCTGCTCGACTACCGCACGCACGCCCTCACTGAGATCGCGTTCGATGAGCCGCTCTACGCCGCGGGTCTGAGCGGCAACCCGGAGTGGGCTCCGCCCGTGCTGCGCATCGGGTACGGCTCGTTCACGACCCCGGGCTCGGTGTTCGAGTACGTGCTGCCCGACGCCGATCCGGACATCGTGCGCGACGGCGCGCCGGGCGAGCTCATCCTGCGTCGCCAGGTCGAGGTGCTCGGCGGCTACGACCCGGCGGAGTACGGGCAGGCCCGCCTGTGGGCGCCCGCGCAGGACGGCACGCGCATTCCCGTGTCGCTCGTGTGGAAGCGGTCGTTCGGCGAGCCGGGCACGTCCATCCGGCCCGTGCACCTGTACGGCTACGGCTCGTACGAGCACTCGATCGACCCGTCCTTCTCGGTGGCGCGTCTGTCGGAGCTCGACCGTGGCGTGGTGTTCGCCGTGGCGCACGTGCGCGGGGGCGGCGAGATGGGTCGGCAGTGGTACGAGGACGGCAAGCTCCTCGCCAAGCGCAACACCTTCACCGACTTCGTGGACGTCGCGCGCCACCTGGTCGAGAACCGGTACACGACGCCGGATCGCATGGTCGCCGAGGGCGGATCCGCGGGCGGCCTGCTGATGGGCGCGATCGCGAACCTGGCCCCCGAGCTGTTCGCCGGGGTGCTCGCCGACGTGCCGTTCGTCGACGCGCTGACGACCATCCTGGATCCCTCGCTGCCGCTGACGGTGATCGAGTGGGACGAGTGGGGCGACCCGCTGCACCACCCCGACGTGTACGAGTACATGAAGTCGTACACGCCGTACGAGAACGTGCGCGAGGGCGTCACGTACCCGCGCATCCTGGCGATGACGTCGCTGAACGATACACGCGTGCTCTACGTCGAGCCTGCCAAGTGGGTGGCGCGCCTGCGCGACGTGGGCGCGGACGCGCTGTTCAGGTGCGAGATGGTCGCCGGTCACGGCGGCGTGAGCGGCCGCTACAACTCGTGGCGTGAGCGGGCCTTCCAGCTCGCCTGGCTGTTCGACGTGCTGGGCGTCGCCGACGCCTGAGCGGCGCGTGACTGCGCCCGGCGCGGATTGGGCGCAGGCGCGTGGGCGCATGTCCCAGTTGTGGCCCCTCACCCTGGCGGCGTGTCCCAGTTGTGGCCCCTCACCCTGGCGGCGTGTCCCACTTGTGGCCCCTTTCCACATCCCCCTCGGGCCACAAGTGGGACACGGTGGGCGAAGACCTCACCAGACGGCGAGCTCGCCGAGGCGCGAGCACAGTGCGCCAGGGCATGACGCCACCTGCCGGTCGTCCACAGGTCTCCGCATCGCGGCAGCCATCCCCCGAGGCGATTCCCCGGCATCCGCTCGTCCTGCCCGAGACAGGATCGCCCACATGCGCACGCCCTCTCCCCTGCCCCCTGGTGTCCCCCGCCGCTTTCACGTCGCCGACGCGGTGGCCCGCGGGATCCCCCGCAAGCGCCTGCGTGCCGCTGATCTCGAGGCGCCGTTCCGCGGCGTCCGGATCACCGGGGATCCGCCCGAGATGTTCGCGGCTCAGGATGACCGCCGAAGGCGAGAAGTGGCGGAGGCGGGATGGAGATACGCGCCCCGCCTCAAGGAGTGGCAGTTCTACAGCCACGAGACGGCGCTGGCACTGCACGGCGCGGCGCTGCCGGACCTGCCCCGTGCAGTCGGCCTGCACGTCTCGGCGCACCGACCGCGCCGCGAGCCGCGGATCGAGGGCGTGATCGGCCACAGGCTGCAGGCGAGGGAACCCGCATGGATCATCACACCCGAGGGCTTCCGTGTGGAGAACGCCGTGCGAGCGTGGCGGCAGGCCGGAACGCTGTGGACGCTGGATGACCTGATCGCCGCTGCGGACTCGCTCGTGCTGCGCGAGCACCGGCTCGCGGCGATCGACGAGCTCGCCGCGGAGGTCGAGCTGATGGGCGACGTGCCCGGCGGACGCCTCACGCGTGCGCTGCAGGAAGCGCGGGTCGGGGCCGAGTCGCCCGGCGAGACGCGATCCCGGCTGATCATCACGCGCGCGGGGCTGCCCGAGCCCGTGCTCCAGCACCGCCTCGTCGATGCCCGAGGACGGTTCGTCGCTCGGTTGGACATGGCCTACCCGCAGTACGGACTGGCGGTCGAGTACGACGGTCGGGGCCACGCCGATCCCGAGCAGTTCGCCCGGGACGCCGACCGCTGGGACGCGATCCGCAGGACCGGATGGACGCTCGTGCGGCTGCTCCGTCACCACCTCCGCGGGCGCCGGCCCGCCGCCGTGGCCATGGTCCGAGACGCGCTGCGCGAGTGCGGCTGGCATGGCTGACCGAGCGTGTCCCACTTGCGGCCCGATACCCGCGTCGATTCAGGCCACAACTGGGACACGGGGCACCGCAAACGGGCCACAACTGGGACACGGGGCACCGCAAACGGGCCACAACTGGGACACGGGCCACCGCAAACGGGCCACAACTGGGACACGGGCCCCGCACGGGCCGAAGACCCCTCGGCGCCGCACGCACCGAGGGGTCTTCGTATCAGAGGGGTCTTCGTATCAGCGGATCAGGAAGGGGTCACCCGAAGAGGGCGGCCGCCTCGTCGTAGCGCGTGCGGGGCACGGTGTGGAGCTCGCCGAGCGCCTCGGCGAAGGGCACTCGCACGATCTCGGTTCCGCGCAGCGCGACCATCTGGCCCCAGGCCTGCTCGACCATGGCGTCGGCCGCATGCAGCCCGAGGCGCGTGGCGAGCACGCGGTCGAAGCCGGACGGCGATCCGCCGCGCTGGATGTGGCCGAGCACGGTCGCGCGGGTCTCGATGCCGGTGATGCGCTCGATCTCCGGGGCCAGCACCTCGCTGATGCCGCCCAGGCGCGGGCGGTTGAACGCGTCGAGGCCCTTGTCGCTGTAGGCCTCCTCCTGGCCCTTGAGCTTGAAGCCCTCGGACACCACGACGAGCGGGGCGCGGCCGCGCTCGAACGCCGAGGTCACGTGCTCGCAGATCTCCTCGATCGACAGCGGCACCTCGGGGATGCAGATGATGTGCGCGCCCGCCGCCATGCCGGCGTGCAGGGCGATCCATCCGACGTGGCGCCCCATCACCTCGGCGACCATGCAGCGCTGGTGCGAGTCGCCCGTGGTGCGCAGCCGGTCCATCGCCTCGGTCGCGATGTTGACGGCCGTGTCGAAGCCGAACGAGTAGTCGGTCGCCCCGAGGTCGTTGTCGATGGTCTTCGGCACGCCGAACACGTTGATGCCGTCCTTCGACAGCCGATCGGCGGCTGCGAGCGTGCCCTCGCCGCCGATCGCGATGATGCCGTCGATGCCGTGCTCGGCGAGCGTCGCCTTGATGTTCTCGGCCCCGCCGCGCTCCCCCTCGTACGGGTTCGTGCGGCTGGTGCCGAGGATGGTGCCGCCGACCTTCGCGAGGCCCTTGACCTCGTGACGGGTCAGGCGGAAGAAGTCCGCTTCGACGACGCCGCGCCAGCCGTCGCGGATGCCCACGAACTCCAGGTCGTAGGTGGTGGTGCCCTTGAGGACGATGCCGCGGATGACCGCATTCAGTCCGGGGCAATCACCTCCGGACGTGAGGATTCCGATCTTCATGGATCCGACACTAGGCGATGCGGCGAGGGCCGACGGGCGGTATGCCGATCGACCCTCGCGACACGCGTCAGTCGGCGCCCAGGGCTCCTCGCAGCACGTGCATGAGCGCCGCCAGCTGCACCGAGTCGCTCGAGGTGGGGTCGACCGCCTCGCCGTCCAGCGCGCGGGCGGCGAGGCCCTGCTTCTGGTCGATGAGCTCGGCGATCTTGCTGTCGATCGTGTGGGCGGCGATGATGCGCCACGCGGTCACGGGCTCATCCTGTCCGATGCGGTGCACGCGGTCGATGGCCTGCGTCTGCTCGGCGGCGGTCCAGCTGAGCTCGGCCAGCACGACGTTCGACGCGACCTGCAGATTGACGCCGACGCCGGCCGCGGTGAGCGAGCAGACGGCGATGCCGACCTCGGGATCGTTGTTGAACGCGTCGATCGCCTCCTGGCGCGCGGTCGAGGTCTGCTCGCCCCGCACCGACACGCTCTTGACGCCGACGGCGGCGAAGTGCGCCTCGGCCTGATCCATGACGTCGATGTGCTTCGCGAAGAACACGACCTTGCCGACCGAGCGCTGCAGCTGGGCGGCGTAGTCGGCCGCGAGCCCCGCCTTCGCCTGGCCGATGCGGCGCACCATCGTGAAGACGTTGTCGCCGTCGGTGCCGGCGGCCTTCGACTCATCGAGCTCGCCCTGTGCCACGAGGCGCACGATGTCGTCGTCGATCTCGCCGGGCGCGAGACCGCGGTCGCCGCGCGCCTCGATGATGCGGCGGTAGCGAGCCGCGAGACGCTCGGCCAGCTGCCGCTCGGCTTCCCGGATGCCGCGTCCGAACTCGTCGTCCAGCTGCACTGGCAGGTCGGCGATCAGCTTGTCGGGCAGGTCCTTGGCGACATCCTTCTTGCGGCGTCGCACGATGCCCATCGAGATCACGGCGTCGCGCGCCTCGGGATAGAAGGCCTTGTCGGCAGGCGTGAGACCGGTCGCGTCGAGCTTCTCCATCAGCTCGGGGCCGGGCTTGTCGCCCGTGGTCCAGCCGAGGAAGCGCCAGATCGCGTCGAAATCCTCGACATCGTTGATGAGCGGCGTGCCGGTGAGGGCCAGCAGCAGCGGATCGCCGCCCGGGGTCGACTCCCGGATGCTCGACGCCAGCGCGAGCACGTTCTGCGACCGCTGCGAGGTGAGGTTCTTGATGAAGTGCGCCTCGTCGACCACCATGCCGCGCAGGCCGATCTTCGCCAGCCAGCCGAGATGCCGATCCAGGATCTCGTAGTTGATGATGAAGACGTCGGCGAACGCGTCGATGTCGTCGCCGTCCCCGTTGATCACGGTGGCACGGCGGTGGGGCGTCCAGCGCTCGACCTCGCGGGCCCAGTTCATCTTGACCACGTTGGGCACGACCGCCACCAGAGGGTATGCGTTCGCGACGGACGCCGCGAGCACCGACTCGGCCGTCTTGCCGAGGCCCGGCTCGTCGGCCAGCAGGAACGTGCGGTGTCCCGCGCGCACGGCCTCGAGGAAGCGCGACTGGTGCGCCATGACCTCGAGCCCCTTGGGCGAGATGCGGTCGAACTCGGGAACCTCGGGCAGCTCCATCGTCGCCGAGCCGCCGCCCGCGCCCTGCTCGAAGGCCTTGTAGAGCGGTCCCATCAGCTCCCAGCCGTCGAGCCGGCGGCGCGGCACGGGACCGGTGGCACGCCGCTCGAGCTCGGGCGCGAGGAACGGGTTCGACTCGATGCGCGCCTCGACCTGAGGCGGCGTGACCTGCCGCTCGGTCGCGACGGGCGGCATCAGCGTGGTCTGCACGACAGGCTTCACATCGGCGATCACGAGCTCCTCGGGGGGCAGCTCGGCGCCCGACTCGAGCAGCCAGTCGCGGCGCATGCGGCGCGCCACGGGCGACGTCGCCTGGTCGACCTCGAGCAGCTGGATGAGCGACGTGTCGCGCGCCGCCGTCTTGGCCAGGATGGTGGCCAAGCCGTCGAGGCGCTTGAGCAGCTCGGCGCGCGCGGCGTCGGTGATCTCGCCGTCGGCCTTCACGCGGGCGCGCTCCTCGCGCACGAGGAACGCGATCACCTGGAACTTGGTGCGGTTGGTGGGGCCGAGCTTTCCTCGCTGGGCCTTGGCCTCGACCTCGCGCACCTTGCGGGCGAGGATCGGGATGAGGGGGGCCTCGTCGTCGCGGCGCGCGGACGAGGACTTCTTGCGCTGTCGCGCGGGTGCCGTGGTCGGCATGCTCCTCCTGAGCGTAGAGACCGTCCGGTGCCACCGGATGCGGCGCATCCGGCGATCGGAGTCGTGCGTGCGTCCCGTGGATCTGCGACGCTGCGGCGTCGCGAGCCGCGACTGCCGGTCGCTTCCGCGACGCGGCGGTGAGACGCGGTCTCCGCCCGGGCACGTGCATCGGCCGGCGATGAGCTGCCCGCTGCAACCAGGTTGAGCGAGCGAAATGAGTCGAGACCCGGCGCTCTCGGACGTCGATGACGCGACGGACGGCGGAAACCTGTGAAGTCAGTCTACGGCATGGGGGCGCCAGGACGACGCCGATCGGCCGACCGGATCAGCCCGGCAGGTGCGCCAGCATGTCGTCGACCGCCTCGTCGACGAGGGCCGCATCGGCGTTGAGCGCGAGGGTCGTGACGAGGAGGTCGCCCCGCAGCACCACATGCTCGATCTCCACGGCGCCCTGGATCTGCTCGCCCTGGCGCGAGCACGTCAGCTGCGGGCCCGTGTCATCGCATCCGGGGAAGTTGGCGGCGAGCACGTCGCGCACCAGGGCGACGTGCTGCGGCCGGATGATGGCGGCGTTGGAGTTGAGCGCGCGATCGCCCGGCGGCGTCCAGAAGCAGGTGAGGTTGGGGGTGCCGTGGATGACGTCGAGCAGATCGGCGACCTTCGAGCTGGGGTAGCGGCTGGCGTCGGGCGGGTTGAGGTGCCCGAACTCGGCGTAGAGCCAGTCCTGCATCTGCGCCGAGTAGGCGTGCGCGCAGTCGACGGGAAGCCCGCCGGCATCCGCCGGCGGCGACGGGGCGGGCGCGGGCGGGGCGGCGGACTCCGAGGGGCCCGGCACGGAGGGCTCGGGCGTCGTCTCGGGCTCCGTGCTCGGCACCGGGCTGCCGCTCGGGCGCCCCGGGGCCGTCTCGCTCGCCGAGGGCGTCGCGGTCGGAGTGGACTCGGGCTCGGGCTGGCACGCGGCGAGCGCGAGACCGACGCCGATCAGGGCGAGGGCGGCGACGGGACGGGCGGACGGCATGATGTCGAACGTACCGCCCGCCCGCCCGACCTCAGCGGAAGGCGCGCAGCCGGAGGCTGTTGAGCACCACGAACACGCTGGAGAACGCCATCGCCGCGCCCGCGATCACCGGCGTCAGCAGCCCGAACGCGGCGAGCGGGATGGCGGCCACGTTGTACCCGAACGCCCACACGAGGTTGCCCCGGATGATCGCGAGCACCCGGCGCGAGAGCCGTACGGCGTCACCGGCGGCCGTCAGCGAGTCGCGCACGAGCGTGATGTCACTCGCGTGCATGGCGGCGTCCGTGCCCCCTCCCATCGCGATCCCCAGATCGGCGGTGGCGAGCGCCGCGGCGTCGTTCACGCCGTCGCCGACCATGGCGACGCGGCGCCCTTCCTGCTGCAGACGCCGGATCTCGGCCACCTTGCCCTCAGGCGAGACCCCGGCAATGACGGTGGCGATGCCCGTGTCGGCGGCGACCGCACGCGCCACGCCGTCTCCGTCGCCCGTGAGCAGCACGACGTCCAGACCCAGCTCGCGCAGCGACGCGATCGCGGCGCGGCTGTCCTCCCGCACCGTGTCGCCCACCAGCAGCACGGCGCGCGCGGTGGCGCTCATCCCGGCGGCCGGTGCCCAGCCGACGACCACGACCGTGGCCGTTGCGGCACGGGCGACGTCGTCGAGCTCGGCCGGAATGCGGGCGCCCCGTTCGGCTGCGAGCGCCGGGCTGCCGGCGAAGGCCTCGCGACCCGCGACCGTGGCGGTCACCCCGCGACCCGCATGATTGCGGAAGCCGGCGACCGACGGCAGCTCGACGTCCCCCGCCGCCGCGACGACGGCCCGCGCGATCGGGTGCTCCGAGCCGGTCTCGAGGGCCGCGGCGACGCGCAGCGCCTCGTCGCGGTCCGTTCCGCGCGCGGTCACGATCTCGTGCACCGACATCCGCCCGCTCGTCACCGTGCCCGTCTTGTCGAGCACCACCGTGTCGACGCGACCCGCGCTCTCGATGGCCTCCGGGCCCGTGATGAGCACGCCCCGCTGCGCGCCGCGTCCCGTGCCGACCAGGATGGCGACGGGCGTGGCGAGCCCGAGGGCGCAGGGGCAGGCGATGATCAGCACCGCGACCGCGGCCATGAACGCCTGCTCGGTCGGGGCGCCGGAGAGCAGCCATCCGACCAGGGTGACGATCGACAGTGCGATGACGATCGGCACGAAGACGCCCGAGATGCGATCGGCGAGCCGCTGGATGCGCGACTTGCCCGCCTGGGCATCCTCGACCAGCGCGGCGATGCGCGCCAGCCGCGTCTCGGCGCCGACGGCCGTCGCCCGTACCACGAGCCGGCCGTCCGTCGCGATGGTGCCGCCGGTGACCGATGCGCCGGCGCCGACCGTGACCGGCACCGACTCTCCCGTGAGCATGCTGGCGTCGATCGCCGCCTCGCCCTGCTCCACGACTCCGTCGGTCGCGATGGTGCCGCCCGGGCGCACGACGAAGCGGTCGCCGCGGCCCAGCCGCTCCACGGGCACGGTCTCGCCGTCGCGGCCGGCGGCATCGGCCAGGATCACGTCACGCGCGCCGAGCTGCATCAGCGAGCGCAGCGCGGTGCCCGCCCGGCGCTTCGCGCGCTGCTCGATGGAGCGGCCCAGCAGCAGGAACGTCGTGACGACCGCGGCCACCTCGAAGTACACGTGACCCGACCCGGCGATGGTGGCCCAAGCGCTCCACAGGAGCGCTGCCGCCGTGCCGAGCGTGATCAGCGTGTCCATGGTCGCCGCCCCGTGGCGCGCGGCGCGCAGCGTCGCACGATGGAACGGCCAGCCGCCCCAGCCCACCACGGCCGCGGTGAGGGCCAGCATCGGCCACTCCGCGCCGTGGAACAGCATGTCGCCGCCGAACATCATGGGCAGGGACACCAGCAGGATCGGCACCGTCAGCACCGCCGAGACGATCAGCCGTGCGATCAGCGGCGTGGATCCCGGGGCGTCCTCGACGTCGTGCACGTGCTCCGAGCGCTCGCCGTGGCCGGGGTGGGCGCCGTGATCGTGTCGGGTCGCCTCGGCGCCGTGGCCGGCGTGATCGGGAGGCGCGGGCGAGGCCGGGCGCACTCGCGCGTCATAGCCCGCGGCGTTCACCGCGGCGACCAGGGCCTCGTCGGCCACGCCCGTGGGCGCGTCGACCTTGGCGGACTCGGTCGCCAGGTTCACGGCCGCGTCGACGCCCGGCACCTGCTGCAGCCGCTTCTCCACGCGGGCCACGCAGCTGGCGCACGTCATGCCCTGGATGTCGAGCACGACGGCGCGCCGGTCCTGCGCGTCGCGCTCGCGCACGCCGGCGCTCATGCCCTGCCGCCGTAGGTGTAGCCGGCCTCCGCGACGGCGGACGAGACCGCTTCGTCGGCGACGGGTGCGGCCGCCTCGACCGTCACCGTGCCGGCCGCGACATCCACGTCGGCCCGCACGACGCCCTCGATGGCCTCGATGCCCCCGCCGACCGCGCGGGCGCAGTGCCCGCACGTCATGCCCTGAACGAGATAGGTGCTGATGGTGCTCATGATGTGTCCCTTCGTCGGTCTCAGGCACGAACAGCATACCCCCGGGGGGTATTCCCACCGCAAGCGCGACGTAGGCTGAGGGCATGAGCATCGAGCTGACCGAGCCGGCCGTCGCCGCGACCATCGACCACGCGATCCTGAAGCCCGACTTCACGCGCAGCGACGTGGACCGCGAGCTCGACATCGCGGCCGAGTGGGGCGTCTTCAGCGTGTGCGTGCGGCCGTCCGACATCGCGTACGCCGTGCGCCGCCTCGACGGCTCCGGTGTGGCGGTGGGCACCGTGATCGGCTTCCCCCACGGCACCACCTCGACCGCCGCCAAGGTCGCCGAGCTGCAGCGTGCCAAGGACGACGGCGCGACGGAGTTCGACATGGTCGTGCACATCGGCGCGCTGCGCTCGGGCGAGGACGACCTCGTGACGGCCGACATCGCCGCAGTCGTCGAGGCCGCGGGCGGCCCCTCCTCCAGCGGCGGGCACGTGACCAAGGTCATCCTGGAGACCAGCTACCTCGACCTCGAGCAGATCGCGCGCGGCAGCCGCCTCACCGAGGCCGGTGGCGCGACGTTCGTGAAGACCTCGACCGGCTTCGCCGGCGGCGGCGCGACCGTCGAGCACGTGACGCTCATGCGCGAGAGCGTCTCCCCCGCCGTGCAGGTCAAGGCCTCGGGCGGCGTGCGCGGCCTCGACGCGGCCGTCGCGATGCTCGACGCGGGCGCCACCCGCCTCGGCACCAGCGCCAGCGCGACCATCCTGGGCGAGCTTCGGGCGCGCGCCGAGGGCCGGGCGGGCACAGGCGCCGAAGACACCAGCAGCTACTGAGCCGCTCCTCGGCCCACGCTGGCCCGCCGCATCCGCGGCACGCCGCTTCCGCTCGCGGGTCGGTTCAGCTAGCGACCCGAGGCGGCTTCGATGAGCACGTGGCGCGCCCTGATCACGTCGTCCGCCATCTGCTCGACGAGCTTCTCGACGCCCTCGAACGCGACCATGCCCCGGATGCGCGCGACGAGCTCGATCTCGACGCTGCGTCCGTAGAGGTCGAGGCCCGACTCGTCGATCACGTAGGCCTCCACCTGCCGCAGCTCGACGTCATCGAACGTGGGGTTGGTGCCGACCGAGATCGCGGCCGGATACCGCACACCTGAGCGGAGCACGCCTTCCGGCGAGCGCTCGATCAGCCAGCCCGCGTAGACGCCGTCGGCGGGCACGTATCCCTCGGCGTCGGGCGACAGGTTGGCCGTCGGGTACCCCAGCTCGCGGCCGCGCTTGAGCCCGTGCACGACCTCGCCGATCACCGACGGGTAACGGCCCAGCAGCTTGGCCGCCCGCTCCACGTCCCCGTCGTCGAGCAGCTCGCGGATCCACGTCGACGACACCCGGCGGCCGTCCTCGGCGCTCGCGACGTCGGCCACCTCCTCGACCGCGAAGCCGAGCTCGTCGCCCATCCTGCGCAGCAGCTCCACGTCGCCGGCGCCGCCCCGGCCGAAGCGGAAGTCGCTGCCCACCAGCACGCGCTGCGCGTGCAGGCCCGCCACGATCACACGGCGCACGAAGGCCTCGGCCTCCTCGCCCGCGAGCGTCTCGTCGAAGCGCAGCAGCAGGGTCGCGTCGATGCCGGTGCGCCCGAGCAGCTCGACCTTCTGCGAGACCCCGACCAGCGCGCGGGGGCATCGCTCGGGAGCGATCACCGACAGCGGGTTGCGATCGAACGTCACGGCGACCGTGCGCAGATCGGTCGACGCGGCGTCGACCAGCATCTTCTCGATCAGCGCGCGGTGACCGGCGTGCACCCCGTCGAACTTGCCGATCGCGATGACGGTCGGTCCGAAGTCGGCGGGCACGTCCGAGACGTCCTGGAACAGGATCATCGCGTCGCCTCCGCGACCGCGGCTGCCGACGTCGCCGGCGCGGCGCGATGCGTGATGAGCCACCACAGGCCGAAGAACGGCAGCACGAGAGGCACGAAGACATAGCCGATGCCGTACTGCGACCACACGGTCGGGTGCTGGAACAGGTCGGGGGCCACGAGCGACAGCGTGCCGATCACCAGCACGCCCACGAGCTCGAACACGATCGCGACCCACGCGACCATGTACCAGCCAGGACGTCGCGCGAACACGAGGGCGAGCGTCGCCAGGATGTACACCACGGCCGACGCGGCCGACAGCGAGTACGCGAGCGGCGCCTCGTGGAAGCGCTCGGCGATCTGCACGAACGAGCGCCCCGTCGCGGCCAGCGCCATCACGCCGTAGACGATGACGAGGACCCGGCCGATGCCGGTCATGCGGCGGGAGGGCGCGGTATCAGTCATAGCGCGCTCCAGTCTAGTTCGGCGGCGTGGCCGCACCGCCCGTCCCCTCAGGCGACCTGGACGGTCCAGATCACCTGCATGCGCCACACCATGACGGCGACCGACAGAGCCACGACGCCCATGATCACGGTGCTCCAGCGACTGCGCTCGACCAGCGCCCACACCACGCCCGCGGCGGGCAGAAGCACGGCCGAGACCAGGTACGTCCAGAACTCCAGCACGCTGCCCGTGGGCGGGTTGCCCGCGAACGGCGCCACGATCGCGACGACGACCTGCACGACGAGCAGCAGCTCGATGAGCGCCAGCGATCCCACGGTCAGGTCGCTGGGGCGACGCCCCGCGAGACCAAGCACCACGCACAGCAGCCCCGCCACCACGGCCACCACCAGCTGCGCGACGGTGAACCAGAGAATCACGCATGCACCTCCGGCATGTTCATGGCGCTCTTGAGCGCGTCGCCCCGGCGCTCCACGATGCCCACCAGCGTCCCCTCGGGGTCGACGGCCGCGGCGCGCTCTCCGTCGATGCGCGAGGCCGCGCCCACGAGCTTCTTGCCGTGGCGCAGGTCGCGCGCCTCCGCCGTCGTGACGTCGAGGCGCCCCAGCACGCGCGCGGCGACGTCGGCCGGGGCGAGCAGCGTCGGCAGCGATCCTGTCGCCAGGCCGTCAAGAGCGTGGGCGTCCGCGATGCCGAAGGGGCCGATACGCGTGCGGCGCAGGATCGTCAGGTGGCCGCCCACGCCGAGGTCGTCGCCGAGGTCGCGTGCCAGGGCCCGGATGTACGTCCCCGACGAGCAGTCGACGACGACGTCGAGATCGACCGCGCCGGCGGTGCGCCGCACCTCGCCCACCGCGAACCGGGAGACCGTGACCTCGCGCGCCTTGAGCGCGACGTCCTGTCCCGCGCGAGCGAGGTCGTAAGCGCGCTTGCCGTCGACTTTGATCGCCGAGAAGGTGCTGGGCACCTGTGAGATGCGGCCCGTCAGCGCGGCCGCGCCCCTGGCGATCCGCTCGTCGGTGGCCGCAGCGAGGACCTCCGGATCGGCGGTGCGCACGATCTCCCCCTCAGCGTCGTCGGTCGTGGTCGCCGCGCCGAGACGGATGGTGGCCTCATAGGTCTTGTCCAGTCCGACGAGGTAGGTCAGCAGGCGGGTCGCGCCCTCGATCCCGAGCACGAGCAGCCCCGTCGCCATGGGGTCGAGAGTGCCGGCATGGCCGATCTTGCGGGTGCCGAACGCGCGACGCGTGCGAGCGACCACGTCATGACTGGTGATGCCGCCCGGCTTGTCGACGAGCAGGATGCCGGACGCGGAATGCATGCCTTCCAGGGTACGCGTCCGGCGTGGGAGCGTCGGATCGCGAGCGACCCCCCGCCCGCTCAGGCGCAGGCCTCGTAGGCGGGCTCGTCCGCCGTCGTCAGCACGACGCTCTGGGCGCCATCCTGCCCGTCGACGTACTCGAAGAAGAGCGTGCCGTCATCCTGGTCGTCGTCCGAGACACGCAGGAACTCGCGCCCCTCGATGGTCGACGGCTGCGCCTGCGCGGCCGGGAATGCCGCGAGCACCTCATCCCGCGTCGAGCCGAGCCCGACGCCGCTGTCGTCGGTGCGCGGGCCGGTTCGCGGGGGCTGCGCCGGTCCCCACTCGATCGCGATGGCCTCCACCGGCCCGGTATCGCCCTGCGGGCTGCGAGCGAAGCTCAGGGTGTAGGCCCCTGCCGGAGCATTCCAGAACGCCACCCACGCGCAGGCAGGGTCGTTCGTCCAGCCCTGGGCGGGCAGCTCGGCCAGCGTCTCGGCGAAGTCTTCGCCGATCTCGATCGGCCCCACCTCCCCGTCCTCGATCTCCCAGGTCGAGGGATCGGACGCGTCCTCGTCATCGTCGGCGCGGCTCGGAGCGGACGACGGGGTCGGCGCCGCCGGCGGTGGGGAGGTGACGGACGGGGGGTTGGGCGACGGCGGGTCCTGGGCCGGCGCCGTAGTCGCGCCACCGGGACCGGCGGACGCGCACCCGGCCAACGCGACCAGCCAGGCCGCGGCGCCGGCCGACGCGGCCAGGCGGCGCGACGCATCCATGCGGATGTCCAGCATCGATCTCCCTCCATCGGCGGCGCACAGGACGTCGCCATCGCGGTTCACGAGGTCTCTCCAGCCTCGCCGACGACCGCCGCCACCGCCCCTCACGGTTCGGTCACGATCGCGGCTCGCCCTACGCTGGATCGGTGATCGACTACCGCTCCGCGCCGACCTCCGACATCCCGCCGCTCGTGCTGTACGCGATCCTGCGACTGCGCGTCGACGTGTTCGTGGTGGAACAGGAGTGCCCGTACCCCGAGCTCGACGGGCGCGACGTCGAGCCGACCGCCGTGCAGCTGTGGGCGCTCGAGGAGGACGATGTCGTGGCGACCCTGCGCGTGCTGCATGATCCGCAGGGGCGCGGGGACGACCGCCGCATCGGACGCGTCGCCACCGCCTCGCGCGCTCGCGGGCGCGGCCTCGCGGCCGAGCTGATGCGCCGGGCGCTCACGCTGTGCGAGGGCCGCACCGTGCGGCTCGACGCGCAGTCGCATCTGGCGACCTGGTATGCCCGGTTCGGCTTCGAGGTCGAGGGTCCGGAGTTCATCGAGGACGGCATCCCCCACGTGCCCATGGTGCGCTCCGCCTGACGCGGGGGCGCTCCCACCGCCGCCTACGCTGGAGGGATGCCCGCTCCCCCGCTCGCCGCGCGCCTCATCCCCTGGTTCGCGCGGGCCCAGCGAGACCTGCCCTGGCGGGCCCCCGGCTTCGGAGCCTGGGGCGTGCTCGTGAGCGAGTTCATGCTGCAGCAGACCCCCGTGAGCCGGGTCATCCCGCACCTGGAGGCATGGCTCGAGCGCTGGCCGACCCCGGGCGATCTAGCCGCCGACGCGCCGGCCGAGGCCGTGCGGCAGTGGGCGAACCTCGGATATCCACGGCGCGCGCTGTGGCTGCACCGCGCGGCAGTCGAGATCCGCGACCGCCACGACGGCATCGTGCCGCGGGACGTCGATGCGCTGCTCGCACTGACCGGCATCGGCGACTACACGGCCCGCGCCGTCGCCGTGTTCGCCTATGCCGACCGGCATCCGGTCGTGGACACCAACACCCGTCGGGTGATCGCCCGCGCGGTGCACGGCAGGGCGCAGCCGGGACCGCCGCACCGGCGCGACCTCGACGAGATGGCCGCGCTGCTGCCGGACGACGACGCCGACGCCGCCGTCATGAACGCCGCGATGATGGAGCTGGGCGCGCTCATCTGCACGGCGCGCTCACCGCGCTGCGGCGAGTGCCCCGTGCGCGACGTATGCGCCTGGGTGCGGGCCGGCAGCCCGGACACCCCGGATCTGCGCCGCCGGCAGGCGAAGTACGAGGGCAGCGACCGCCAGGCGCGCGGCGCCGTGCTGCGCGCGCTGCGCGACGTCGGCGCCCTGCCGCAGGACGCCATCCTCGCGGACTGGCCCGATGCCCGCCAGCGCGACCGCGCCATCCTGTCGCTGCTCGACGACGGCCTGATCGAGGCCGAGCACGGGCTGCTGCACCTGCCGCGGTGACCCGTGCCGGTCGAGTGCACACGCACATTGGTGTGCACCCGGCCGGCTGCCACCCGCGCGGCTGCGCCCAGCAGAGGCTCGAGTGCACACGCACATTGGTGTGCACCCGGATGCCGCGCGCGAGGGTCAGTCCTCGTCGGCCTCGCGGGGCTTGACGTAGGGGTCGGCGTCGCCGGCGTACTGCGCCGACGAGGCGAGCCCGGCCACGGCTTCGTCACGCTCGCGCGCCTCGCGCAGCAGGGCATCGAGGTGCCCGGCGTTCTCCGGCAGCGCGTCGGGGATGAACTCGAGCGACGGCGTGAGGCGCGTGTTGAGCTTCCTGCCCACCTCGGTGCGCAGCATGCCGGTCGCCGACTTCAGGGCCGCCGCGGATCCCGCGCGCTCCTCGTCGGTGCCGTACACCGTGTAGAAGACCGACGCGTGCTGCAGGTCGCCCGTGACGCGCACCTCGGTGATCGTCACGAAGCCGAGGCGCGGGTCGCGCAGGCCTTTCTCGAGCCGCTCGGCCAGGATCACACGGATGCGGTCGGCCAGCCGGGCCTGACGTTCGTTGGCGGCCATGAGGAGTCCTCCCTGTAGAGACGAGCCTGCCGGGCGGCGCGAGCCACCCGGCAGGTTCAGTGTGTCAGAGCGATGAGGTCACCGCGGCGTGCATCACGCCCGCGGCTTCTCGACCATCTCGGTGGTCTCGATCTCGTCGCCGATCTGGATGTCGTTGTACTTGCCCAGACCGATACCGGCCTCGAAGTCCGTGCGCACCTCGGTGACGTCGTCCTTGAAGCGGCGCAGCGATTCGATCGCCAGGCCGTCGGCGATGACCACGCCGTCGCGGATGACGCGCGCCTTGGCGTTGCGCGTGATCGTGCCCGAGCGGACGATGACACCGGCGATGTTGCCGAACTTGGAGGAGCGGAAGACCTCGCGGATCTCCGCGACGCCCGACTGCACCTCCTCGTACTCCGGCTTGAGCATGCCCTTGAGCGACTGCTCGACATCGTCGATCGCGTTGTAGATGACCGAGTAGAACCGGATGTCGACGCCCTCGCGCGCGGCGGCCTCGCGGGCCTTCGCGTCGGGACGCACGTTGAAGCCGATCACGATCGCGTTGTCGATCGTCGCCAGGTTCACATCCGACTCCGTGATGGCACCCACACCGCGGTGGATGATGCGCAGCTGGACGCTCTCGTCCACCTCGATCTTGAGCAGCGACTCCTCGAGCGCCTCGACGGCACCCGACACGTCACCCTTGATGATGAGGTTGAGCGACTCGACCTTGCCCTCTTCGAGAGCACGGGTGAAGTCCTCGAGCGACATGCGCTTGCGGGCCTTGGCCAGCTGGGCGTTGCGCTCGACGGCCTCGCGCTTCTCGGCGATCTGGCGGGCGGTGCGGTCCTCGTCCGTGACGATGAACGTGTCACCGGCGCGAGGCACCGAGTTGAGACCCTGCACCTGCACGGGACGCGACGGCGCCGCCTCCTCCACGTGCTCGCCGTTCTCGTCGATCATGGCGCGCACGCGGCCGTAGGCCGTGCCCGCGACGATCGCGTCGCCGACGCGCAGCGTTCCCGACTGGATGAGCACCGTGGCCACCGAGCCGCGGCCCTTGTCGAGCTTCGCCTCGATCGCGACACCACGCGCCGCCTTGTTCGGGTTGGCCGTGAGGTCGAGCCCGGCGTCGGCCGTGAGCAGCACGGCGTCGAGCAGGTCCTGGATGCCGGTGCCCTGGCGGGCCGACACGTCGACGAACATGACGTCGCCGCCGTACTCCTCGGCGACCAGGCCGTACTCGGTCAGCTGCTGACGCACCTTGGCCGGGTTGGCCTCCGGCTTGTCGACCTTGTTGACCGCGACCACGATCGGCACACCGGCCGCCTGGGCGTGGTTCAGCGCCTCCACCGTCTGCGGCATGATGCCGTCGTCGGCCGCGACCACGAGGATCGCGATGTCGGTCACCTGCGCACCACGGGCACGCATGGCGGTGAACGCCTCGTGACCCGGGGTGTCGATGAAGGTGATCGCGCGCTCGATCTGGTCGTGCTCGGTCCAGATCTGGTACGCGCCGATGTGCTGCGTGATGCCGCCGGCCTCACCCTCGACCACGTTGGTCTTGCGGATGGCGTCGAGCAGTCGCGTCTTACCGTGGTCGACGTGACCCATGACGGTCACCACGGGCGGACGGATCTCGAGGCTGTCGGCGTCCTCGTCGAGGAGCTCCTGCTCGAGGTCGAGACCGAAGCCCTCGAGGAGCTCCTTGTCCTCGTCCTCGGGCGAGACCATCTCGATGCGGTAGCCCAGCTCCTCGCCGAGGATCTCGAACGTCGCCTCGTCGAGCGACTCGGTCGCGGTCGCCATCTCGCCCAGGTTGAACAGGATGGTGACGAGCGTGCCGGGCTGCACGGTGTAGCCCTTCAGGGCCTCGAGCTTGTCGGCGAAGTCGGAGATCGACGCGCCGCGACGCAGACGGATCGTCTCGCCGTTGCCCTTCTGGACGTTGACGCCGCCGACGACCGGCGCCGACCGCATCTCGAATTCCTGGCGCTTCGCGCGACGCGACTTGCGCTGCTTCGACTTGCCGCCGCCCTTGCCGAACGCGCCGGCCGTGCCGCCGCGACCGCGACCACCGGGGCCGGGACGGCCGGGGAATCCGCCGCCACCACCGGGGCCGCCGGGGCCGCCGCCGGGACGGAAGCCGCCGCCGCCACCGGGACGACCTGCGCCGCCCGGACGCTGCTGGAACGGTGCGCCGGGACGACCGGCACCGCCGGGACGACCCGGACGACCGGCGCCGCCGGGACGCGGGGCGCCCGGACGAGGCGCACCCGGACGCGGGGGCTGCGGCTTCGGGATGTTGCCGGGCGTCGGGCGCTGGCCCATGCCCTGCGCCGAAGCGAAGGGGTTGTTGCCCGGACGCGGGCCGGCGGGGCGCTGCCCCATGCCCTGCGACGAGGCGAACGGGTTGTTGCCGGGGCGCGGAGCCCCACCGGGACGCGGGGCACCCGGACGAGGACCGCCGGGCTTGGGCGCGTCGGACGCCGGAGCGGCGGGCTTGTCGGCCGCAGGCGCGGCGGGCTTCGCCGGGGCGGCCGGGGCCGGCGCCGGGGCCGCCGGGGCGGGAGCCGGAGCGGCAGGCTTCTCGGCCTTGGGCGCGGCGGGCTTCGCCGGGGCGCCGGGCTTGGCGGTGGTCGCGCGAGCCGGGCCGGGACGGCCGGCGGGCTTCGCCGGCGCGGCCGGCTTGGCGCCCTCGGCCTCGAAGGCGGCGCGCAGCTTGCGCGCGACCGGAGGCTCGATCGTCGACGACGGGCTCTTCACGAACTCGCCGAGCTCCTTGAGCTTCGCCAGGGCGACCTTGCTGTCGACGCCGATCTCCGCAGCGATCTCATGTACGCGTGGTTTTGCCACAATTCTCCTGTCTGGCGGCCTGCCCGGACAGGGCAGACCTCTAAAGGCGGACGGGTCTCATTTCGAGCCGTTCACTTTGTTTCCATAGCCGTTCAGCCATTTCTCGAAGGTCTGCGTGTCAAGAGGGCCCGACACGCGCAGTGCTCGTCCGAAGGCGCGGCGCCTGAGAGCGTTCTCCGCGCACTCGCGAGTGGGATGCAGCCACGCGCCCCGACCGGGCGACGCCTTGCGCTCGTCGATGACAAGCTCGAGATCGCGCGCGACCACTCGGAGAAGAGCGGATCGGGGGGCACGCGTGCGACAGCCGACGCACGTTCGTACGGCTTCCATCGTACACCTCTATCCGCTCGCCTCGCTCGCTCCGCAGCAGGCAGCGGTTCGCGCTGCGAGGTCGCTTCGCTCGCACCTACATGGCTGCTTCCCGGATGCGAGCGAAGGCTCCCGAGTCG
This sequence comes from Microbacterium sp. NPDC096154, assembly GCF_040302945.1. Lineage (NCBI taxonomy): Bacteria > Bacillati > Actinomycetota > Actinomycetes > Micrococcales > Microbacteriaceae > Microbacterium > Microbacterium sp. NPDC096154. The sequence continues at coordinate 105,030 of NZ_JBEOSM010000008.1, read as the reverse complement.
CTTCTCTTACTCGTCTTCTGCTTGCCTCGAGGATTCTCACTCGTCCTCGAGGATCCTCACTTGTCCTCGAGGATCCTCACTTGTCCTCGAGGATGCTGTCGGGCTGGATGTCGATCTTGGCGCCCGTGAGCTTGGCGGCGAGACGGGCGTTCTGGCCTTCCTTGCCGATGGCGAGCGAGAGCTGGTAGTCGGGCACCAGCGCGCGGACGGCCTTGGTCCCCGCGTCGAGCACGAAGCTCGAGGTGACCTTGGCGGGCGACAGCGCGTTGGCGACGAACTTCGCGAGCTCCTCGTCGTGGTCGACGATGTCGATCTTCTCGCCGCCCAGCTGCTCGGTGACGGCGCGCACGCGGCGTCCGAGCTCGCCGATGCAGGCGCCCTTGGCGTTGATCGACGGGTCGTTGGCCTTCACGGCGATCTTCGTGCGGTGGCCGGCCTCCCGAGCCAGCGACGTGATCTCGACGAGACCGTTCGCGATCTCGGGCACCTCGAGCGCGAACAGCTTGCGCACGAGACCGGGGTGCGTGCGCGAGACCGTGATCGACGGCCCCTTCGCGCCCTTCGACACGCTCGTGACGTAGACGCGCAGGCGCGCACCGTGGCGGTACTCCTCGCCGGGCACCTGCTCCTCGGGGGGCAGGATGGCCTCGACTGTGCCGAGGTCGACGTGGATCATGCGCGGGTTCGGCCCCTGCTGCACGACACCGGCGACGATGTCGCCCTCCTTGCCGCGGAACTCGCCCAGCACCGCGTCGTCGGCGATGTCGCGCAGGCGCTGGCTGATCACCTGCTTCGCGGCGTAGGCCGCGATGCGGCCGAAGTCCTCGGGGGTCGTCTCCTCCTCGCCGATGACCGCGCCCTCGTCGTCGCGCACGGGCACGAAGATGCCCACGTGTCCCGTCTTGCGGTCCAGCTGAGCGCGGACGCCTTCGGGCACCTCGCCGCTCTGCGAGACGTGCTTGCCATAGGCGGTCAGGATCGCCTGCTCGATGATCCGCACGAGCTCGTCGAACGGAATCTCCTTCTCACGCTCGACCGTGCGCAGCAGCCCCAGATCGATATCCACAGCGACCTCCCTATTCAGCTCTCACCGGCATACGTCCCGCCGATATCCCCCTGACATTACAGGATCGCGCCCGTCTCATCCTGTGAGCGCCAGGGCCGCAGCGGCGGTCTCAGCGGCGGGGCTCCGCGGCGCGTGTCCCGTGCAGGTGGTCACGGTGCTTGGCCGACTGACGACGGCGGGTGCTGAGGTCGATCGGCCCCGTGACGGTGTCGGCGTCCTCCCAGCACGCGATGCCCTTCACATCAGGCATCAGGTCGCGGGTGAACACGGGGTCGAGGCCGTCGCGGCGCTGGCGCGTGTAGTCGCGCAGCAGCCGGAACACGAGTCCCGACAGCAGGGCGACCGCCACGAGGTTGATGAGCGCCATCACGCCCATCACGGCGTCGGCCGCGTTCCAGACCACCGCGGCGGAGGCGACCGATCCGGCGAGCACCGCCAGCACCACCAGCACGCGGAACACCATCAGCACCCAGCGCCGCGACGAGATGAACTCGATGCTCGCCTCGCCGTAGTAGTAGTTGCCGATGATCGAGCTGAACGCGAGCATGAACACCACGACGGCCAGCGCGATCGACGTCCACGATCCGAGCGACGTCTCGAGCGCCAGCTGGGTGAGCTCGATGCCGGAGGGGCCGCCCTGCTCGATCGGCACCGCCACCAGCACCAGGAATGCGGTGATCGAGCACACGATCATGGTGTCGAAGTAGACACCCAGCGACTGCACGAGCCCCTGCTTGACCGGATGCGTCACGGCCGCCGCGGCACCGGCGTTCGGCGCGGAGCCGAGTCCCGCCTCGTTCGAGAACATTCCGCGCTTGGCACCCGTCAGGATGATCTGCCCCAGCGCCGCGCCGAGCACCTCGTTGAACCCGAACGCGTCGGTGTAGATCGAGACGAACGCGCCCGGGAGCTGCTCGATGTTGACCGCGACGACGCCGAGGCCGAGCAGCAGGTACGCCAGCGCCATCACGGGCACCAGCACCTGCGTGACATCCGCGATGCGGCGCACGCCGCCGAAGACGACCAGAGCGGTCAGGCCGGCCGTGGCCAGTCCGATGACGAAGGGCAGCCACGACGCGTCGATGCCGCTGAGGGTCTCGATCGCGGTCGCGGAGGTGAGCGCGATGGTGTTGGCCTGCAGCGCGCTGAACGCGAACGGGAAGCAGAAGATGAGGATGACGGCGAACACCACGCCCATCCACCGCGCGTTGAGGCCCCGTGCCATGTAGTAGGCGGGGCCGCCGCGGAATCCGTCGCTGTCGCGCACCTTAAACAGCTGGGCGAGCGACGACTCTGCGAACGCCGAGGCCGCCCCGATCGCGGCCATGAGCCACATCCAGAACACGGCACCGGGGCCGCCGATCGCGATCGCCGTGGCGACGCCGGCGATGTTGCCCGTGCCGACGCGGGAGGCGGCCGACATGGTGAACGCCTGGAACGACGAGACCGACTGCGGTCGCCCGTCGGCGTCGCGCGGGGTCTTGTCCGTGAGCGTGCGGAACATCTCCGGGATGAGCCGGATCTGCACGACGCCGGAGCGCACCGTGAGGTAGACGCCGAGCACGGCCACCACCGGCAGCACGATCCAGGTCCAGAGGTTGTCGCCCCACGTGGCGAGCCAATCGGCGATCGATTCCATCCCGTCAGTCTGCGCCGCACGACCGCGGCCCCGCCACCTGAGAAGGGAGCGGGGCCGCATGCCGGGCGTGTCGGGACGTCAGATGCGGACGCCGTCCGACACGGCCGTCGCGGACTCATGCCCCTCGAGCGTGCCCGTCACCTCGACGGTGATGACCTTGCCCTTGTACCTGCCGGTGAGGTGGAACTGCCGCCCGGTCTCACCCGCGATCGGCTCGCCGTCGGCCATCCACTGGTACGACAGCTGCGCGCCCGCCGTCCACTGTCCCGGGTCCACCGAGAGCTTCGCGCCGGGCTTGACGCCCTGCTTGCCCGCCGTGATCACCGGCTCGCCGGCCTCGACCGCCGCCCGCGCCTCCACCGCGATCGGCAGGCGCACGACGGTGCCCGACGGCTCGACGGTGATCTCGAGCGTGGCGGCGCCGGCGGCGGTGTCGGCCGGGATCGCGACCGCACCGGCGAGGGCGCCCTCCGACACCGGCAGCTCGCCGAGCGAGACGCCGTCGAGCGTCACCTGAGCGGCTGTGTTCCGCGGCGCGCCCAGAGACGTGAGGTCGAGCCCCGAGACCGCCAGTCGCACGTCCTCACCCGCGCGAACCGTGCCCGGCGCCTCCGGGACGATCGCCCGCGCCCGATCGAACGCGGGTGACAGCGGCGTGTTCTGCTCGAGGTATGCGATCCATGCGTCGCGGTCCACGAGACCCGAGTCGCGTGCATCCGACCCTTCCGTGAAGGCCCGGAAGTTGTCACCTCCCGTTGCGAGGAAGGAGAACGTCCCCACCGTGATCTCGTCATCGGCCTGCACCAGCTCGCCGTCGATGTAGATCGCCGAGACATTGTCGCCCGGGGTTGCCAGCGGGTCGCCGGTCGTGGCGGTGTAGGTCACGTTGTCCGACAGACCCAGCGCCAGGTACGGCCGCGAGGGGCGGGCGCCCGTCGCATCCGTCTGCCACTGCTGCTCGAGCAGCTCGTCGAGCTGCTCGCCGGTCAGCGTGACGGTCCACAGGTTGTTGACGAACGGCAGCACGGCGTTGGCCTCGGCGTAGGTGATCACGCCGTCCTCTCCGTAGCGCAGGTCGGCGCGCAGGCCGCCGGGGTTGACGACGCCGATCTCGGCGCCGCCGCGCGCGTCGTCCGCGAGGCTGTCGCGGAGCGAGTTGGCGACCAGCTTGCCCAGCGCCGACTCGCTCGCGCGGTCGTCCCGCGTGCCGCCGGTCCAGACGCCGTCGACGTAGGAGCCGCCGGCGAAGGCCGTCGTGATGTCGGCCGTGACCTCGGCGATGGGCTCGTCGCCGACCTCCGCCGCGTGGGCGAGCGCGGCATCCACGATCGACTTCACCTCTGTGAGCACGGGGCTCGCCGCGATCTGGTCGGCGGTCGGCGCGGCGGCGCGGGCCACGTTCTCGACCGCGTAGTCGACCACCTCGAGCGTCTCGCGGTCGAGCGTCAGCGACACGTGGCCGAGGAACTCGCCGTAGTTGCCGGTCTGGATGATCGGCCGAGTGCGGTCGGTGCCCTCGATGGGGGCATCCCACGCGTACTGCTTGTGGGTGTGACCCGTCAGGATCGCGGCGACGCGCGGATCGGTGTCGGTCACGATCGACGCGAACGCACCGCCCGCGGCGACCTCGTCCGCGATCGACGAGCCGTCCGGTGTGCCGGCACCCGCGCCCTCATGCACGAGCGCCACCACCAGGTCGGCTTCGCCGTTGGCGGCATCCCCGTCGAGCAGCTGCTCGGTCACGCGGTTGAGCGCCTGCACCGGATCGCCGAACTCGATGTCGGCGATGCCCGCGGGCGACACCAGCGTGGCCGTCTCCTCCGTGATCACGCCGACGAAGCCGATCTCGACGCCGTTGACGTCGATCACGTCGTACTCGTCGAGCGCCGGGGTCTGCGTGCCCTTCAGGTACACGTTCGCGCCGAGATCGCTGTACTCCGTGGCGGGTGCGACGCGGCCCGTGAGGTCCTCCAGGCCTTGGTCGAGCTCGTGGTTGCCCACAGCGGAGGCGGCCAGGCCGAGGGCGTTCAGCACATCGATCGTCGGCTGATCCTTCTGCACCGACGACGCGAACAGCGAGGCGCCGATGTTGTCGCCCGCGGACACGAACACCGATCCGTCGGGGTTCTGCGCCTTCAGGTCCTCGACCGTCTTGGCGAACGCGACCGTATTGCCGTCGATGCGCCCGTGGAAGTCGTTGATGTTCAGGATGTCGAGCTCGACGGGCGCCGCGGCGTCGCCAGGGAGGTCGAGGCCGACGAGCTCCGGGTTGTGGTCGCTGGCACGGAAGACCGAGTCGTCGTACAGGATCGTGGCGTTGTAGTTGTGGCGGCTGTACTCGAAGCCGACCTGCTCCTGCGCGTTGATCTGCCAGACGTCGACGCCCGTCACCATCTCGAGCGCGCCCGCGTTGGCGAACACGTGGTCGAGCGATCCCTCCATGCCGTCGAAGCTGTAGGTCGCCTCCCCTCCGTTGAGGGCGGCGTTGAGCTCGGTGTAGCCGGACTCCTCGATGAGCTGGATCGGGTCTTCCTTGGCATACGCGTTGAAGTCTCCGGCGAGGAACACGTCCTCGATGCCCGTCTCCTCGGTCAGCTGCGCCGCGAAGTCCACGAGAGCCTGGGCCTGACCGACGCGGTCGGGGTTGGCGTTGCCCTGGCCGGTGCCGTCGTCGACGCCCGAGCCCTTCGACTTGAAGTGGTTCACCGACACCAGGAAGGCGTCCTCGTCCGCGGCGCCGACGCCCTTGAACGCCTGGAACAGCGGCTCGCGCGCGTTGTCGAAGTTCTCCTCGTCGATCAGGATGCGCGACTCGCCCACCGGCGCGACGTCGGCCGGCTTGTAGATGAAGGCCGTGCGGATCACGTCCTCGTCCGCGACCGCGGGCACCTCCTGCGGCGAGGGCACGTACTCCCAGACGTCGGATCCGGCGTGCTCGTTCAGTGCATCGACGAGGGTCGCGACCGCGAAGTCCCGGTCCTTGCCGAAGTGGGCGGAGTTCTCGATCTCCTCCAGCGAGACGATCGAGGCCCCGAGTCCCGTGATGGCCTTCACGATCTTGATCTCCTGGCGCGCCAGGTCCTCGGCCTCGGCGGCACCGCGCGGACCGAGCGACCCGCAGTCGTTCGCCGTCACCGGGTCGCCGGCACGGTCGTCGTACGTCGTGCACGAGCCGCCTGCGGCGACGTGCTCCTCGACGGTGGTCGGGAAGTAGTTGAGCACGTTGAAGGTGGCCAGGCGCACGTCGCCCCCGACATCCTGCGGCTGAAGGTTCGGCGTGCGGGTGTCGCTGAATGTCACGACGTCGGTGCCGTCGCCCGTGACCGGAGCGGTGGGCTGGAAGTTCCAGGCGTCATAGCGGTACTCGAGCACGACGGGCTCATGGAAGGTCGCCACCGAGCCCACGCGCACCGGGTTGGCCGGCGTGAGGTACGGCAGCGGCGTCGCCTTGTTGGCGTTGCTGTTGAAGTTCGTCGACGAGCCGTCGTCGAGCGTGATCCGGCGCGCGTCGTTCTCGGCCGCGATCGCGGCGAGACCCGCCGTGTCGTCGGCGTCGGCGTGCTCGGTCGGGGTCTTCAGTGCGCCTTCGCCGTGGGCGAGCACGAACGATCCGTAGTAGTTGGCGTCGTAGTTGTCGCTGACCGTGAAGCCCTCGGCGGGGAGGACGAGCTCGCCCTCATGCGCCTCCTTCTCCTCGGCCGTGTCGATCGTCGCCCACCCGGTGAGCGGCGTGATCGTGCCCAGGCTCTCGGTGAGCACCTCGACACCTCCGGCCGCGGGCGTGATCTCGGTCGTGCCCAGGTGCTCGCTGACGGCGCCGGTGACCGCAACGCTCTGGCCGATCTCGGCGCGCGCGTGCGAGCCGTAGACGAAGATCGCGTCGGATCGACCGTCCGCGGGATCGCCGGCCGGATCCTGCACGTAGAACCCGTTGAAGCCGCCCGTGCGGTAGTCGGCCGTCACGACGCCCCGCACCGTCACGGTGCGGCCGGCCAGGGGCGACGCGTCGCTCGCCCCCTGCACGTCGGCGATCGCGACGACCTCGGCCGGAGCGGTCGGCGTGGGAGTCGGCGTGGGGCTGGTCGTCACGGTGGGCGTGGGCGTCGGCTCGGGCTCCACCCCGCCTCCGGAGTTCTGCGGGGTCGGCGCGCCGACGGCGAAGTCCGCGGCGTTGCGATCGGTGTCGACGCCTGCGGCCGTGCGGCCCGCGGCGGTCGAGTTCGACAGCGCGGGCGTGGCGGCGCCCTCGAAGGTGTTCGCGGTGCCGTAGCCGACCGCGTCGATCAGGCCCGCGTGCCCCGCGACGTCGCCCGTGCCGGTGAACCTCGTGGCGGAAGGCAGCAGGAGCACCTGTCCGCTGCCGCCCGCCAGAGACAGGGTCCCGACCTGATCGGGGGCCGGCAGCGGCGTCGTGCCGCCCGAGCCCTGGGCCTCCTGCACCAGGAAGAAGCCCTTGGCCGGGATGGTGCCGTCCAGCACGTTCACGCCACCCGAGCCGCCGGCGGCCGAGCGGTACTCCAGCGCCATGCCGTCGAGCGAGATCGGCGCATCCGTCGGGTTGTAGAGCTCCACGAAGTCGTGGGTGTACACCGCGCCGCTGTTGCCGCCGCCGCCATACACCTCGTTGATGACGACCGCGCCGCCGTCGGGGGCGGCGAACGCCGTGCTGGGGAGGAAGGAGGCGAGGCAGCCTGTTGCGAGGGCTGCGCTCGCGACGACCGCGGCACGTCGACGCGCGGGGGCCGGACCGATGAGGGGCATGGGCGATCTCCGGGGGGTGAGAGGAGCGGTGCAAACGATCCAGAGAACCACGCCGGTGACGGCGGAGGCCTGGGCAGAACTCCCCCCACACTGCTCCCACCGCGTTTCGTGCCCCTGACGGCGAGGTGACGACGAGGAGAACGGCCGACGGCGCCTCCGCACGCGCCGAGGCCCCGGTCAGAAGACCGGGGCCTCGGCGCTGTCGAGAGGGATCAGCCGACCAGTCGGGCGACCGCCTCGGCCGCGGGCACCACCTCTCGCTCACCCGAGCGACGATCCCACAGCTCGACCTGGCCGTCCGCGGCGCCGCGACCGACCACCAGCAGCTGCGGCACGCCGATCAGCTCGGCGTCGCCGAACTTGACGCCCGGCGACACCTTGGGGCGGTCGTCGAACAGCACGTCGAGGCCGCCGGCCTCGAGCTCGGCCACGACCTGCTCGCCGAGGTTCAGCGCGTCGTCTCCCTTGCCCGTGGCGACCACGTGCACGTCGAACGGTGCGACGGCGGCCGGCCAGATCAGGCCCTTGTCGTCGTTGTTGAGCTCGGCGATGGCGGCGAGGATGCGCGTCACGCCGATGCCGTACGAGCCCATGGTCACGGTCACGAGCTTGCCGTTCTGATCGAGCACCTTCAGCCCCAGCGACTCGGCGTACTTGCGCCCGAGCTGGAACACGTGGCCGATCTCCATGCCGCGCTCGAGCGTGATGGGGGTGCCGTCGGGCGCGATGTCGCCCTCGCGCACGGTGGCGACGTCGATCACGCCGTCGGGCGTGAAGTCGCGGCCCGCCACGACGGAGTGCACGTGCTTCTCATGCTCGTTGGCCCCCGTGACCCACGCCGTGCCGTCGACGACGCGCGGGTCGACGAGGTAGCGGATGCCGCTGGCCGACTCCTCGCCCAGCACGGGGCCTGCAGCCGACCACGGGCCGATGTAGCCCTTGACCAGCGCGGAGTGCTTCGCGAAGTCGGCCTCCGTGGCCGCCTCGACCTCCGCCGGCGCGAAGGCCGCCTCCACGCGCTTGTCGTCGACGTCGCGATCGCCGGGCACGGCCACCACGACCAGCTCGCGCCGGCCATCCGGGTGCTTCAGCGCGAGCACCACGTTCTTCAGGGTGTCCGCCGCGGTCCACTCCCCTGCTGCGGGCTTCTCGACATGCGCGTTCAGGTGATCCACGAGCGTCTGGATGGTCGGCGTCTGAGGCGAGTCGAACACGACGGGAGCGCCATCCGGGATCGGCAGCGCCTCGGGCGCCCGCGTCTCGAACGCCTCGACGTTCGCCGTGTAGCCGCCCTCGGAGCGCACGAACGTGTCCTCGCCGATCGGGGTCGGGTGCAGGAACTCCTCCGACTTCGAGCCGCCCATCGCGCCGGCGTCCGCCTTGACGATGACGTACTCCATGCCGAGGCGCTGGAAGATGCGCTCGTAGGCGTCGCGCTGCGCCTGGTAGGACGCGTCGAGGCCCTCGTCAGAGGCGTCGAACGAGTACGCGTCCTTCATCGTGAACTCGCGGCCGCGCAGGAGGCCCGCGCGGGGACGCGCCTCGTCGCGGTACTTGTCCTGGATCTGGTAGATGGTCAGCGGCAGGTCCTTGTACGACGAGTACAGGTCCTTCACGAGCAGGGTGAAGGCCTCCTCGTGCGTGGGCGCGAGGAGGTAGTCGGCCCCGTGGCGATCCTGCAGGCGGAAGATGCCGTCGCCGTACTCGGTCCAGCGGTTCGTGGCCTCGTAGGGCTCGCGCGGCATGAGTGCCGGGAAGTGCACCTCCTGCGCTCCGGCTGCGGCCATCTCCTCGCGGATGATCTGCTCGACCTTCGCCTTCACCCGCAGGCCGAGCGGCAGCCAGGCGAAGATGCCGGGCGCCTGGCGCCGGATGTACGACGCGCGAACCAGGAGACGGTGGCTGACGACCTCCGCATCGGCGGGGTCCTCGCGAAGCGAGCGGAAGAAGAAGGAAGAGAGCCGCGTGACCATAGGCGTCCAGTCTAGGGATTTAGGCGCCTAATCTTGACCGGTGACGACCGTGCTGCTGACTGGATTCGAGCCGTTCGCGGGCGATGCCCGCAACCCCTCGGGCGAGGCCGTCGCCGAGGCCGCCCTGACGTGGGCGGGGCCCGAGACCCTCGTCACCGCGACGCTGCCGGTGGAGTTCGACGCCGCCGCAGCCGAGCTGCGCCAGCTGATCGCCGAGTTCGCACCGGATGTCGTGATCGCCACGGGGCTCGCCGGCGGGCGTCCCCACGTGACGCCTGAGCGGGTGGCGATCAACCTGCGGGACGCCCGCATCCCCGACAACGCCGGCGCGCAGCCGATCGATGAGCCGAGCGTCGCCGGCGGCCCGGCGGCCTACTTCTCGTCCCTGCCCGTCAAGGCGATCGCCGCCGCCATCGAGGGTGCCGGCATCCCGGCCGCCGTGTCGCACACGGCGGGCACGTTCGTGTGCAACCACGTGTTCTACGTCGCCGCTCACGAAGCCGCGTCGCGCCCGGGCATGCGCGCCGGCTTCGTCCACGTGCCGTGGTCGACCGAGACCGCGCCCGAGGGAGCCGCCTCTCTTCCGGCGATCGACATCGCGCACGCGCTCCAGCTCGCGGTGCGGACGGCGCTCGACGTCACCGTCGACGCCGGAGCGAGCGCCGGCGCCCTGCACTGATCAATAGGCTGGCGGCATGCCGGCCCGCCACGCACGCCTGTCTCCGTCCGCCGTCCAGACGCAGCTGGCCGAGTCGCTCGCGGCCCTGCGCCGCGAGCTCGAGCTGCCCGGGGAGTTCCCGGCCGAGGTGATCGCCGAGGCGGACGCGGTCGTCGCGTCCGGGGAGGCCGTGGACGGATCGGATGCCGAACGTGCGGACCTGCGGGATCTCGCGTTCCACACGATCGACCCGGAAGGATCGCGCGACCTGGATCAGGCGCTGTGCATCGCGCGGGACGGCGCCGGCTTCGTCGTCCACTACGCGATCGCCGACCTCGCGGCGTTCGTGCGCCCCGGCGGTGCCATCGACGCGGAGACGCACCGTCGCGGCCAGACGCTGTACGCCCCCGACGGCTCGGTGGCGCTGCACCCCGAGGTGCTCTCGCACGGCGCCGCCTCGCTGCTGCCCGAGCAGGATCGGCGCGCGTACGTGTGGCGCTTCGCTCTCGATGCCGCCGGCGCGCAGCACGGGCCCGCGCGACCCCCCGTGCGGGCGTGGGTGCGCTCGCGCCGGCAGTGGAGCTACGTCGACGCGCAGGCGGCCGTCGACCGCGGGGACGCACCGGACGCGCTCGCGCTGCTCGCCGAGGTCGGCCCCGCGCTGGTCGCCCAGGAGGCCGCGCGCGGCGGTGCCAGCCTGAACTCGCCCGAGGAGGAGATCGTGGCGACCGACGCGGGCTATGACCTGCGGGCCCGTGTGACGCTGCCGATCGAGGACTGGAACGCGCAGATCTCCCTGATGACGGGGATGGCGGCCGCGGCGATCATGCTCGAGCGGGGTGCGGGCATCCTGCGCACCCTCCCTGCGGCCGACGCCGAGGCGATCGCCGAGTTCCGCCGCCGCGTGGCGGCGATCGGCCATCCGTGGCCCGACGACATGCCGTACGGCGAGTATCTGCGCCGCGTCGACCACGCCGACCCGGCGGCTCCCGCGATCATGCAGGCGGCGAGCGGTTTGTTCCGAGGCGCCGACTACGTGGCCTTCGACGGCGTGCGCCCCGAGCAGCCGATCCAGGCGGCCATCGCCGCCCCGTATGCCCACACGACCGCTCCCCTGCGCCGCCTGGTCGACCGGTTCGTGCTCGCGATGTGCACCGACGCCCCGGCGTGGGCCCGCGAGGCGCTGCCGGGGCTGGCCGAGACCATGCGCCGATCCGGCTCGCTCGCGAGCCGCCTCGAGGCGGGAGCGGTCGACCGCGTCGAGGCCGCCGTGCTGCACGGGCGTGTCGATGAGGAGTTCGACGCCACGGTCGTGTCGCAGACCAAGGGCGGATCGCGCATCCAGATCGCCGATCCGTTCGTCACCGCGACGATCTCCGACCCGCGCGATCCCGGTTCCACGATCCGCGTGCGCCTGACGGGCACCGACATCGGCGAGGGACGCGTCACGTTCGCGGTCGTCTGAGCGCACGCCGCGTCTCCGTCCGCCGCGTCGCGTAGGCCCCGTCGGCGCGGGCATGTCCCCGTTGTGGCCACGTCGGCTGAGAGCGTGTCCCAGTAGTGGCCACTTCGGCTGAGCGCGTGTCCCAGTTGTGGCCACTTCGGCTGAGAGCGTGTCCCAGTTGTGGTCGGAATCCGCCGCTCATTCAGGCCACAAGTGGGACACGCACCGGGCGGCCGACCTGCCAGGGGGCCGAGCCGCCACGGCGCCCGGCGCGATGGGGCCCGATACGCTCGCCACATGAAGTTCAGTCTCTGGCTCCCCGCGAACCTGCCCTGGCACGATCTGCACGCCGCCGCGGCGCACGCCGCCGGCACGGGCGGATGGCGCGGCCTCTGGCTCGAGGACCACTTCATGGACAACACCGCCGAGCCGAACGACGGCGCGCGCGGCGAGTGCCTCACGCAGCTGACCGCGCTCGCGGCGACCGTGCCGGACGTGCGGATCGGATCGCTGGTGCTCGGCAACACGTACCGTCATCCGGCCGTCGTGGCCAAGCAGGCGGCCGCGCTGAGCGACATCTCGGACGGCCGGTTCGTGCTGGGCGTCGGCGCCGGCTGGCAGGAGAACGAGCACCGCGCGTTCGGCATCGAGTTCGGCGACGTGCCGAGCCGCATCCGCTGGTTCCGCGAGGCGCTGCAGGTATGGACCGGGCTGCGGGACGAGACGTTCACCGACTTCGAGGGAGAGCGCTACCGCCTCGAGCACGCGTCGCTCAACCCGAAACCGCACGCGACCCTGCCGATCCTGATCGGCGGCAAGGGCGAGAAGGTCATGCCGAAGCTCGTGGCGCGCTACGCCGACGAGTGGAACATGTGGGCCACGCCCGAGCTGTTCGCCGGGAAGAACCGCATCTTCACCGCCGCGCTCGAGGACGCGGGCCGCCAGCCGAGCTCGCTGTGGCGCACGACGCAGGCGCTGGTCTTCTTCGACGACGCCGCGAAGGCGGCCGCCGTGAACGCGAAGGGCCGACCCGCTATCGGCGGCAGCGCGGCCGAACTCGTGGACATCATGGGCGCGTACGCCGAGGCAGGCGTGGACGAGTTCATCCTGCCTCTCACGTCGCTGCGCGACGTGGCGAAGATCAACGACCTCGGCGACCGCTTCCTGGCCGAGGTCGCCGCGCAGGGCGGCTGAGGCGCGCCGTCGCAGACCTGAGCTCGAAGACGCCCGATGGCGCGATAGCTCACGCTCGAGAACGCGCTGAGCGTCGTCGAGCGGATGGGACTATGGCTGAACGATCGCGTGGTCGATGCGACCGAGGACGACGCATTCGCGCACGTCGTGGGCGTGGCGAGTGGGCAGATCGACCTCGACGTGTCCGCCGCCTGGTTCGCGGAGCGCATGCGCCAGCGCATGAGCGAACGCTGACGCGCGCGTTACGCCGTGACGACCTGCGCGGTGCCGATGCCGGCGTCGGGGCCCATCTCATCGGCGATCCGGCGGGCCTCCTCGATGAGGGTCTGCACGATCTCGGCCTCCGGCACGGTCTTGATGACCTCGCCCTTGACGAAGATCTGGCCCTTGCCGTTGCCCGATGCGACGCCCAGGTCGGCCTCGCGGGCCTCGCCCGGGCCGTTCACGACGCATCCCATGACGGCCACGCGCAGCGGGACGGTGACGTCCTTGAGACCCTCGGTCACGCTCTCGGCGAGCGTGTAGACGTCCACCTGGGCGCGGCCGCACGACGGGCACGACACGATCTCGAGCTTGCGCTCACGCAGGTTGAGCGACTGCAGGATCTGGTGACCGACCTTGACCTCCTCAGCCGGCGGGGCCGACAGGGAGACGCGGATCGTGTCGCCGATGCCCTCCGACAGCAGGATGCCGAAGGCCGTGGCGCTCTTGATGGTGCCCTGGAACGCCGGACCAGCCTCCGTGACGCCCAGGTGCAGGGGCCAGTCGCCCCGCTCGGCGAGCTGCCGGTACGCCTTGACCATCACGATCGGGTCGTTGTGCTTGACGGAGATCTTGAAGTCGTGGAAGTCGTGCTCCTCGAACAGGCTCGCCTCCCACACCGCCGACTCGACGAGCGCCTCGGGCGTCGCCTTGCCGTACTTCTCGAGCAGGCGGCGGTCGAGCGATCCGGCGTTCACGCCGATGCGCAGCGAGACCCCCGCGGCCTGTGCCGCCTTCGCGATCGCCCCGACCTGGTCGTCGAACTTGCGGATGTTGCCCGGGTTCACTCGCACCGCGGCGCAGCCGGCGTCGATCGCCTGGAACACGTACTTCGGCTGGAAGTGGATGTCGGCGATGACCGGGATCTGGCTCTTCTTCGCGATGATGTGCAGCACATCCGCGTCGTCCTGGCTCGGCACCGCGACGCGCACGATCTCGCAGCCGCTCGCCGTGAGCTCGGCGATCTGCTGCAGCGTCGCGTTGATGTCGGTGGTCGGCGTGGTGGTCATCGACTGCACGCTGACGGGCGCGTCGCCGCCGACGAGCACCTTGCCCACGCGGATCTGGCGGGACTTGCGACGCGGGGCGAGCGTTTCGGGGACGCGGGGCATCCCGAGATTCACGGCTGGCACGCTCCCCAGGGTAGTCGGCGCGGATGGGCCGAGGCTGGATGCGCCCGGGCTCGCGGGAATCGTCCAGGCGCCCCGCTCTGCGCAAGCGCGCCCCCGCGCGAGCGTGCGGGGCCTGAGCGGAGGCGGGAGGCGGGAGGCGGGAGGCGGGAGACGGGAGGCGGGAGCGAAAAGCATGGTACGTTTCCGGCATGTCCGCGAACCTCACCTCCTGGTGGCCCGCCTCCTAGGCGGTGCTTTCGCGAACACGAGAACAGACCGCCGTCAGGGCGGTCTTTTCGTATGTCAGGCCGCCGCACCGCCGAGGAGAACCCGATGACCGGCACCGCCGACCTGATCAACCGCCTGGCAGCCGATGCCGACGCCTCGTTCGCGTTGATCGCGCGCGCGGGCGCATCCGGCTCCGTCGAGCACATCGAGGTGCTGACCGGGGCCGTGCAGGACGTGGAGCTGCTCGCCGACATCCCGCTGCAGGATGAGCGCGGCGTGCCGCGCGAGGTGCTCGCCATGGTGCCCTACCGGCAGGTGCGCGAGCGCGGATTCGAGGCGCACGACGACGGCGCTCCCCTGCGCTGCCTGCTGGTCGAGGCGCACGAGCGCGTGCCGCTGGCCGAGGCCATGGCCGTGCTTCCGACGGAGCCCGTGCCGCTGTCGGGCGCCGGCTTCGACATCGCCGACGCGGAGTACGCCGACATCGTGCGGCGCGTGATCTCGGACGAGATCGGCCGCGGCGAGGGCGCCAACTTCGTGATCCGCCGCGACTACATCGCGGACGTCGACGCCGCCCCCCGCGTCGCGGCGCTGACGTGGTTCCGCGCGCTGCTCGAGCACGAGCGCGGCGCCTACTGGACGTTCGCCATCGTGACCCCCGGCCACGTCGCGGTGGGTGCGAGCCCCGAGGCGCACGTGACCGCGGTCGCCGGAAGCGCGGGCGAGCCGAGCGTCGTGACGATGAACCCGATCTCCGGCACGTTCCGCCATCCGTCCGGCGGCGCGACGGCCGAGACGCTCGCGGCGTTCCTCACCGACACCAAGGAGACCGAGGAGCTCTTCATGGTGGTCGACGAGGAGCTCAAGATGATGAGCGCCGTGTGCAGCGACGGCGGCCGGATCACCGGCCCGCACCTCAAGGAGATGTCGCGGCTCACGCACACGGAGTACATGCTGCGCGGCACCAGCCGGATGGACCCGCGCGACATCCTGCGCGAGACGATGTTCGCCCCGACCGTCACCGGCTCGCCGATGCAGAACGCGTGTGCCGTCATCCGTCGGCATGAGCGCACGCCGCGCGGCTACTACTCGGGGGTCGCGGCCCTGTTCACGCCGCGCGAAGGCGGCGGGCACGACCTGGATGCTCCCATCCTGATCCGCACGGCGTACCTCGTCGACGGCCGCCTGCGGGTGCCGGCCGGCGCGACGCTGGTGCGGCACTCCGACCCGCAGGGCGAGGTGTCCGAGACGCACGGCAAGGCCGCGGGCGTGCTCGGCGCGATCGGCGCCGTGCCGCGGGCGTCGGCCCCCGCGCCCGCCGAGGACCCGGACGCCCCGACGCCCCTTCCGGGACGCGCGCAGACCCGGCGTCCGCTGGCCGAGGATCCCCGGATCGCCGAGCTGCTCGCGTCGCGCAACGCCCGCCTGGCGCCCTTCTGGCTCGAGCCCCAGGGCTCGGGGCCGGGGCCGTTCGCCGGCCGGTCGGCGGTCGTGGTCGACGCGGAGGACCGCTTCACCACGATGCTCGCGCATCAGCTGCGCCATCTGGGCCTGGACGTGACCATCGCGCACTGGTCGGAGGCGACCGACGCCGACATCGACGCCGCCGAGCTCGTCGTCTCCGGTCCGGGCCCAGGCGACCCGCGCGACGCGGCCAACCCCCGAGTCGCCCGGATGCGGGAGATCGTGGCGCGACGTCTCGAGGGCGGCGACGCCGCCGCCCCGCTGCTCGCGGTGTGCCTGAGCCACCAGATCCTGAGCGACCGCATCGGCCTCGACCTCGCGCCTCTCGCGAGCCCGCACCAGGGCCTGCAGAAGACGGTCGACGTGTTCGGCGAGCCGGCGTCGATCGGCTTCTACAACACCTTCACGGCCCGGGCCATGCCGGGTGTCTCGCGGCTCACGCCGAGCGAGACGCGCTGCGGCCGGGTCGGTCCCGTCGAGCTCGCCGCCGATCCGGCAACCGGAGACGTGTACGCGCTTCGCGGCCACGGCTTCGCGTCGGTGCAGGGCCACCTCGAGTCGATCCTGTCGCGCGACGGCATGCGCACGCTCGAGCGGCTCGTCTCGCACGCGCTCGCCTGAGCGGCGGCCTGCCGGGCCACCGGTCCAAGCGCTGAGCCTCGGCGTCCCCCGCCCCGGCGCGCCCGCTCAGGAGTTCCCGCGCTGTGTCTGCGGGGACCGCTCCTGCGCGAGCACCACGCCCGCCAGCACGAGCACCCCGCCGACGACCTGGGGGATCGTGACGGCCATGCCGAGCAGGACGGTCGCGATGGCCGTGAAGACCGTGATCAGGTTGAGGGAGACCCCGGCCTGAGCCGGCGGCACATGCTGCAGGGCGTAGTTCCACAGCACGTACGACAGGATCGACGGGAAGACCGCGATGTAGGCGAGCGACCATCCGCCCGCGGCGGTGTCGGGAAGATCCAGCCCCTGTGCCAGCACGAAGGGCGTGAGGCCCGCGACCACGAACGCGCCCTGCACCGCCACGGCCGAGATGGGCGGAAGGCGCGGGCCCGTGCGCCCGATGATCGTGTACGCCGTCCAGGCCACGATCGCGCCCACCATGATCAGGCTGCCGATCTTCGGCGGGTGCTCCAGGATGGTCAGCGGGCGCCCGCCCGAGATGATCCAGAACACCCCGGCGAACGCCAGCAGGATGCCCGCGATCCCCCGCCACCCGAGCCGGGCCCCCAGGAACACGACCGCGGCGATCGCGATCAGCGCGGGGTTGAACGCGTTGATGAGCGAGAGCTGGAACGGCGTCTCGGTGCCGAGCGCGGCGTACAGCAGCAGGTTGTACCCCGCCACGCCGATGCCGCCGAGCAGCGCCAGCCGCGGCCACGACCGCAGCAGCGCGCGCCAGTCGGGACGCTCCACGGCCTGCGCGATCGCGAACAGCGGGAGAACGGCGAGCACCCACCGCATCCACGTGAGGCTCACCGGATCGGTCTCTGCCACCGCGATCACGCCGAGCAGGTAGTTGCCCGCCCAGCACAGTGTCGCGCCGACGAGGGCGACGTATCCGCGCAGCACGGATCAGCCGCCGGCCAGGCGCACCGGGTTGAAGATATCGGCCGCGAACAGCAGCGCCCCCATCCCCACCATCAGCACCACGACCAGCAGAGTCACCGGCACGAGGCGCGTCGCATCGGCGGGAGCGGGGTCGGGCGTGCCGCGCACCCGCGCCCACGCGCGCTTGAGCGCGTCCCACAGCGCGATGGCCACGTGGCCCCCGTCGAGCGGCAGCAGCGGGATGAGGTTGAACACGAACAGCGCGATGTTGACCGAGGCGAGCAGGCCCACCATGGCCGCCACGCGGTCGAGGATGGGCGCCTCGGTCGCCGCGACCTCGCCCGCGAGCCGGCCGACGCCGATCACGCTGAGCGGCCCGTTCGGGTCGCGTTCCTGCCCCGTGAACAGATCGACCGCGGTGTCCCACAGCCGCACCGGCAGCTGCAGGATGATGCCGCCCACCGATCCGACGGTCTCGAATGTCGCCTGGGGGCCCGTCCAGATCGGCTGGCGCACGCGCTCGACCGCGGCGGTGAGGCCCGCGAAGCCCACGCTCTGGGTCGTCACCTGACCGTCCTCGCCGGCGAGCTCGCGCTCGGCGAGCACGGGCGTGAGGGTCAGCGGCACGGTGCGGCCCTCGCGTTCGACGACCACCGGGATGGAGCGGTCGGGGTTGTCCTGGATGATCCGCGACGCCTCGGCGAACGTCGAGACCTCCTGCCCGTCCAGGGTGACGAAGCGGTCGCCCGGCTGCAGCCCCGCGGCGAGCGCCGGCGACGCCGGATCCCCAGGGGCGCACTCCGTGGCGTCGGACCCCGCGGGCAGCACGCACTCCGCGACCGCGTCGATCGTCGTGGTCGTCTGCTGCATCCCGATGCCGCTGTACAGGACCGAGAACAGCACGAGCGCGAGCAGCAGGTTCATGATCGGGCCGCCGAGCATCACGACGATGCGCTTCCACACCGGCAGGCGGTAGAAGGCGCGCGAGTCGTCGACGCCCTCGAGCGTCTCGTGATTGGCATCGCGCGCATCCTGCACCAGGGTCGCGAAGACGCCCCGCGCCCTCGCGCTCTGCTTCACGGGTGCGTACATGCCCGCCATCGAGACGAAGCCGCCCAGGGGAAGAGCGCGGACGCCGTAGACCGTCTCGCCCACCCGACGCGAGTACACGATCGGGCCGAGGCCGACCATGTACTGGCTGATGCGCACGCCGAACCGCTTGGCGGGCACCAGGTGGCCGATCTCGTGGAGGGCGATGGAGACTGCGAGCCCCACCACCACGATGAGCACGCCGATCACGAACGCCACGACTGCCACGGATCAACCGTACTGCCCGCTGCCTTTGAATCGGCTCGGCCGCAGACCGGGACGCAGGCCCCGCGGAGGCCGTCGTCGAGCCGGCGGGCCCGCGACCGCGGGTAGATTCGAGGCATGACGACCCGGCAGCAGCGCGTGCTCCGCGGTGCGGTCTGGGCGTCGGTCGCGACGCTGCTCGCCGCGACCTCGCACACGCTGGCAGGCGGTGCCGCGCCGTCGCCGCTGCTGGTCGCCGCCGTGGCCGTGCTGCTCACGCCCGCCACCGCGGCGCTGGCGGGACCCCGCCCGGGGCTCGGACGCCTCGCCGCGGTCGTGCCGCTCGGGCAGGCAGCGTTCCACGGCGTGTTCGCGCTGCTCGGGTCGCCGACCGGCACCGCGTCCGGCGGCGCCCCGCACGTGCACGGCGCCGCCGACCTGCTGCAGCGCTCCGCGCAGGCTGCCGCCGCGGTGCCGGATGTCGTCGCACCTCCCGCCGAGAGCGCCGCCATGTACGTCGCGCACGCGATCGCGGCGCTGGTCACCGTGGCGCTGCTGTGGCGCGGCGAGCGGCTCGTCCGCGCCGTCGCGGGCGGCGTGGTCGCGGTGCTGCGCCGCTTCGGGCTGACCCGCGCGCCGCTCGTCGCCCGTCCCGTCTCCCCCGCTGCCGCCCCCGCCGTCCGCCGGGCGGCAGCCGTCCTCCTCTCCTCCGCCTCCCGGCGCGGCCCGCCCCTCGCGCTCGGCGCCTGAGAACCCTGCCTCGCGGCACGCGGTGATCCGGGCGCAGACGCAGCCATCCCGCGCCGCGGCCTGTGCCGCGCCGCGCTCCCGCGCGCCGGGGCACTCGCCCGCGCGCCCGCACAGATCTCGGAGAGACCCATGTCCACCACCCCCGCTTCCCGCCGTCCCGCCAGCCGCCGCATCGTCCGCGCTGCCTCCGCCACCGCGCTGGCCGCGGGCCTCGTCCTCGCCGCTCCCCTCGCGGCCAGCGCGCACGTGACCGTCACGCCCGACTCCGGCGCCCCGGCGCCCGGCGGCTACGACGTGCTCACGTTCGCGTTCAGCCACGGCTGCGACGGATCGCCGACCACCGCGCTGCAGATCGACGTGCCCGACGGGCTCGACTCGGTGTCGCCGACCATCCAGCCCGGTTGGACCGTCGATGTCGAGCGCAGCACCTCCGACGGCCTGATCGACCGCGTCACCTACACCGCCGACGAGCCCGTGCCGAGCGACCTGCGCGCGACGGTCGAGCTGGGCGTGAAGTACGCCGTGGACGCCTCGGGCACGCTCGCCTTCCCGGTCGAGCAGGTGTGCGCCGAGGGCTCGACGTCGTGGTCCGAGCTCGCCGCCGACGGCGAGGATCCGCATGCGCTCGACCACCCCGCGCCCGTCGTGACGCTGGCGGCCGACGCGGCGTCCGGCTCCGCCGACTCCGCGCATGCGCACGCCGACGAGCCGGCACAGGATGGCGCGGCGGCCGCGGCTCCCGCCGATCCGCTGCCGATCGCGCTCGGCGCGGGCGGCCTGATCGCGGGTGTCGCCGCGCTCGTCGTGTCGGTGCTCGCCTGGCGTCGGACTCGCGGCTGAGCTCCCGCCGCGTCCGGCCCAGTGTGGTCCGGGTCGGACGCGGCGTGCCCCGCACCGCCCGACCGTGCACGCGCCGTGCCCCGTGCGAGACTTGATGACGCCATGACGAACCCTCCCTCGAACCTGCCCCCGGTCCTGCGCCCCGAGAACCCCCCGCGACGGGCACTCGGCGACCTCGCCTCCCGCTTCGGCCGCGGCACGCGGGGCGCCGTGGAGGGCGTGGAGATCAGCGGCGTCACGCTCGCCACGGCCGATCTGCGCGCAGGCGAGGCGTTCGTCGCGATCCGCGGGGTGAACCGTCACGGCGCGGAGTTCGCGCAGGTCGC
Source organism: Microbacterium sp. NPDC096154 (assembly GCF_040302945.1). NCBI lineage: Bacteria > Bacillati > Actinomycetota > Actinomycetes > Micrococcales > Microbacteriaceae > Microbacterium > Microbacterium sp. NPDC096154. The sequence continues at coordinate 84,470 of NZ_JBEOSM010000008.1, read as the reverse complement.
CGGCGACAAGGGCGCCGCCGCGGTCGTCACCGACGCCGAGGGGGCGGACATCGCCGAGCCCTCAGGGCTGCCCGTCGTCGTGGTCGACGACCCCCGCGCCATCCTGGGCGAGCTGTCGGCGTGGGTGTACGGGACCGACCGCGACCTGCCGCTGCTGCTGGGCTCGACGGGCACCAACGGCAAGACCAGCGTCACGCACCTGCTCGATGGCCTGCTCACGCAGATGGGCGTCGTCTCGGGGCTGTCATCCACCGCCGAGCGCCACATCGCCGGCGAGGTGATCGTGTCGCGCCTGACCACGCCCGAGGCATCCGAGTTCCACGCGCTGCTCGCGTTGATGCGCGAGCGCCACGTCGAGGCGGTCGCGGTCGAGGTCAGCGCCCAGGCGCTGACCCGTCACCGCGTCGACGGGCTCGTGTTCGACGTCGCCTCGTTCACGAACCTCACGCACGACCACCTCGACGACTACGCCGACATGGCCGAGTACTTCGAGGCGAAGATGCAGTTCTTCCGCCCCGACCGCGCGCGCCGCGGCGTCGTGTCGCTCGACTCGACGCCCGGCATCGACGTCGCCGCCCAGGCCGAGATCCCGGTCGTGACGATCGCGACGCCGTCGATCGCCGCCGATCCGGATGCCGCCGCCCGGGCCGACTGGATCGTCGCGATCGACGACGAGCAGCAGACCGGCACGCGCTTCACCCTGACCGGACCCGCCGGATCGCTCACCACGACCGTTCCCGTGATCGGCCCCCACATGGCCTCGAATGCGGGACTCGCGATCGTGATGCTGCTCGAGGCGGGCTACCCGTGGGAGCGCATCGCCGGGGCGCTCGAGCGCGACGGCGGCATCCAGGCGTACCTCCCGGGCCGTACGCAGCGCGTCTCCGGCGACGAGGGGCCGGCGGTCTACGTCGACTTCGGCCACACTCCCGACGCGTTCGAGAAGACCCTCGCGGCCGTGCGCCGCGTCACCCCGGGCAAGGTGCTGATGCTGTTCGGCGCCGACGGCGACCGCGACAAGACCAAGCGATTCGACATGGGCCGCACGGCGGTCGAGGGCAGTGACATCGTCGTGATCACCGACCATCACCCGCGCTTCGAGGACCCGGACGCGATCCGCGCCATGCTGCTCGAGGGCGCCCGTGCGACGAACCCGGATCACGAGATCCACGAGGTCTCTCCGCCGGAGGCGGCGATCGTGAAGGCCGTGTCTCTCGTGGGACCCGGCGACGCCATCCTGTGGGCAGGGCCCGGTCACCAGGACTACCGCGACATCCGCGGGGTGCGCACGCCCTACTCGGCGCGCGAGCTCGCCCGGCGCGCCCTGCGCGACGCGGGCTGGCCCGTGCCCGCCCCTGCCTGGCCCGTGCCGTACGAGGACTGACCTCCTCCCCGGTACACACCAATGTGCGTGTGCACTCGGCCGGAGGGCCCAGTGCACACGCACATTGGTGTGTAGTCGGGAGGACGGGGCGTCAGGCGCCGGCGATCAGCCGATCGGCCTCGGCGCGGGCCCAGGTCTCGGCCTCGGCGAGCGACTCTCGCGTGAGCTCGGCAGGGGCATCGTGCGCCTCCACGACCCGGCGCACCGTGTCGACGATGCCGAGGAAGGGCAGCCGCCCCTCGTGGAAGGCGTCGACGGCCTGCTCGTTGGCGGCGTTGTAGACCCCCGGGAACGTGCGCCCGGCCGTGCCGACCTGCTTCGCGAGCGCGACAGCCGGAAAGGCCCGCTCGTCGAGGGGCTCGAAGGTCCAGGCCGATGCCGTGGTCCAGTCGAGCGGCGCGCCGACGCCCGCGACGCGGTGCGGCCAATCGAGACCCAGCGAGATCGGCAGGCGCATGTCGGGCGGCGATGCCTGCGCGATGGTCGATCCGTCGATGAACTCGACCATGGAGTGCACGATCGACTGCGGATGCACCACCACGTCGATGCGCTCGTAGGGGACGTCGAACAGCAGGTGCGCCTCGATGACCTCGAGCCCCTTGTTCACGAGGGTCGCGGAGTTCGTCGTGACGACGCGCCCCATGTCCCACGTCGGGTGCGCCAGCGCTTCCGCCGGCGTGACGGCCGCGAGCGACTCGCGGCTGCGGCCCCGGAACGGCCCTCCCGACGCCGTGAGCACCAGCCGGCGCACCTCGTCGGCGGTGCCGGAGCGCAGCGCCTGCGCGAGCGCCGAGTGCTCGGAGTCGACGGGCACGATCTGCCCCGGTCGGGCGGCCCGCTTGACCAGCTCGCCGCCCACGATCAGCGATTCCTTGTTCGCGAGCGCGAGCGAGCGGCCCGCCTCGAGCGCGGCGAGCGTCGGCCCCAGCCCGACCGATCCGGTGATGCCGTTGACCACGACCTCGCACTCGACGTCGCGCACCAGCTGCTCGGCATCGGCGGCCCCGAGGGCCGTGTGCTCGACGCCGAACTCGGCCGCCTGCGCGGCCATCGCCTGCGCGTTCGATCCTGCCGACAGGCCGACGACCTCGAAGCGGTCGCGGTTGGCGCGGATCACATCCAGCGCCTGGGTTCCGATCGACCCGGTCGATCCCAGGATGACGACGCGACGCATGCGGGTCACGGCTGGTGCATGGGCTTGCCGGAAGCCAGGATGTCGAGCACGAAGGTCAGCGTCTCCTTCTCGAGCTCGTGCCCGGGCACCGAGCCGTAGCCGTCGGCCGGCGGCATCGTCACGAGCACCTGCGAGCCCACCGTCTGTCCCTCGAGCGCCTTGGTGAAGCCGGCGACCACCGCGCCGGTGTTGAACGGCACGGGCGAGCCCGCGTCCCAGCTGGAGTCGAAGACGCTGCCGTCCGACCACTTCACGCCGGTGTAGTTCACCAGCACGTCGTCGCCCGACTCGACCACGGCGCCCTCGCCCTTGATCAGGGTGGTCACCTGCGTCTCGGCCGGCGGCTCGGCATCGGGCAGGGTGATGGTCGGGGCGCCCTCGTCCGACAGCTCGACCGTCGGAAGCCCCTCGGGCACGTCCTGCTGCTCGCCGGATGCGCGCGCCGGGACGTCGTCGGCCGTTCCGAGCACGTCGATCACGTACACGGCAGCGGCGCTCTGCTCGCTGCCCGGGATCGTCACGGCCACGCGGGAACCGACCGGCGCGCAGCCGAGCAGCTGGCCGACACCGCTCGCGGCCGAGGCCTCGAGCGGCAGGAGCGTCTCGTCGAAGCCGCCCACCTGCGCGAGCTCGCCGTTCGACGCGTCGAAGATGGCCATGGCGTACTCGACGCTCTCACCCTCCTGCAGCGGCTCTCCCTCGCCCTCCGTGACCACGGTGCGCAGCGGCTCGGCGATCTCGAGCGGCGCCTCGAACGCCACCTCGGGGACCGACCCCACCTCGCCCGTGACCTCGAGCGCGTCGGTCGCGTCGCCATCGGGCAGGGCGGCACCGCACAGATCGCCCGCCGCGGAAGCGCTGGGGGTCGACTCGGGAGCGGGTTCGCCGGAGCATCCGGCGAGCGAGACCGCGGCGAGCGCGAGGGTGGAGAGAAGGACTGCAGGGCGAAGACGCACGGAGATACCTCGATCGTTGTGGATTCGTCCCATCTTCCCCCATGCCGCCGATGAACCGGCTGAGGGTCCGAGCCACGGACTGCCCGGGCAGCATTCCTCGGCGGGCATGGGAGCCCGGATAACCTCGACGGATGACCTCTGCCGACTCCGTGGCCCCCGCACCAGACGAGCAGAACGATCCCTTCGAGCAGCCCAGCAGGCCCGGCTGGTTCTACACGCTCGCGCGCAATTCGCTCGCTCCGCTCGCTCGCGCGATCTACCGCCCGCGCGTCGAGGGCAAGGCGAACATCCCGCGCGAGGGCGCCCTGATCTTCGCCAGCAACCATCTGTCGTTCATCGACTCGATCGCGATCCCCGTGGCGGTCGCGCCGCGGGCCGTGCACTTCCTCGCGAAGTCGTCGTACTTCGAGGGCACGGGCTTCAAGGGATGGCTGTCGCGGTCGCTGTTCACCGCCGCCGGCGCCGTGCCGGTGCGACGGGGCGCGGGCCAGGCGGCGCTCGACGCCCTCGACCAGCAGCGCCAGATCCTGGAGACGGGAGCGGCCGTCGCACTGTACCCCGAGGGCACCCGCTCGCTCGACGGGCGCCTGTACAAGGGACGCACGGGAGTGGCGTTCCTGGCGCTGCAGACCGGAGCCCCGGTCGTGCCCGTCGGGCTGATCGGCACCGACAAGGTCATGCCGGTGGGATCGAGGGTCCCGTCGCTGCGCCAGCGCGTGACCGTCCGGTTCGGCGCGCCCCTCGACCTGTCGCACCATGGGCCCGCGAGCTCCGGCAAGGCCCGACGTGCCGCGACCGACGAGATCATGGCCGCGATCCACGCGCTGTCGGGTCAGGAGCTCGCCGACGCCTACAACGAGACGCCCGCGCAGACGCCGATCGAGAAGATCAAGCGCGTGCTGCCGCACGAGCGGCGGTGATCCTCTCCGACCGCGCCGCCGGCTCTAGCCGACCGTGACGATCGCCTCGTGCGTCACCGGGAAGTTGACCGAGCGCGCGATGAAGCACCAGTCATGGGCCGTGGCATGAGCCGCCTCGGCCGCCTCGATCATCGACGCGTCGGCGACGGTGACGCGCGGATGCAGCACGACCTGCTCGAACTGCGCGCTGCCCTTGCCGTCCTCTCGCATGAGGCCCGTGGCCTGGTCCGTGTACGACGTCACGACCACACCCGCCTGCACGCACGCGTGCAGGTACGACAGCAGGTGGCACTCCGAGAGCGCCGCGACCAGCAGGTCCTCGGGATTCCAGCGCTCGGGGTCGCCGCGGAACGGCTTGTCGGACGACGCCAGCAGCGTGGGCTTGCCCGCGACCTCGAGAGTGACGTCGCGCGAGTAGTCGCGATAGCCGGATGTGCCCGTGCCCAGGTTGCCGGTCCAGGTGGCGGTGAGCGCGTAGCGATGTTCTCCGAGCATGCCGCCAGTCTGGCAGGCGCTCAGCCGGACCGCCGCGCGACGAGAGCCCTGCGGCGCATCGATAGGCTGGAACGGTGACCGAGACCTTCAGCGTGCAGGATTCCGTGGAGCTCGCGATCGTCGAGCGGGGCGGGTTCGTGGAGTCGCGTCATGCGGGCTCGGCGATCGTGCTCGGCCCCGGCGGGGAGGAGCTGACGCGCCTGGGCGACCCGGATGCGCTCGTCCTGCCCCGCTCATCGCTGAAGCCGCTGCAGGCGGTCGCCGTCGTGACGGCGGGCGCCGAGCTGACGGGCGAGCGCCTGGCGCTGTCGACCGCGAGCCACGCGGGCACCGACCGCCACGTCGCGGTCGTGCGCGAGATGCTGTCCGCCGTGGGGCTGACGGAGGATCACCTCGCGTGCCCCGCCAGCTGGCCGAGCGACGCCGCGACGCGCGACGTCATGGTGCGCGACCACTTCGATCAGGCCGCGGTGCGCCACAACTGCTCGGGCAAGCACGCCGCGATGCTCACGGCCTGCGTCGCGACCGGATGGGATGTGTCGGGCTATCTGGATCCGGCCCACCCGCTGCAGCTGCACATCCGCGAGGTCGTCGAGCGCCTCACGGGCGAGAAGATCGCGGCCACGGTGGTGGACGGATGCGGCGCGCCCGTGCACGCGATGTCGCTGACCTCGCTCGCGCGCGGCATCCACCGCATCGGCACGTCGTCGGAGCGCTCGCCGTTCGCCCTGCACCGTGTGGCCGGCGCGCTCGTGCGCACCGTGCGCGAGAATCCGTGGGCGGTCGACGGGCCGGGTCGCTCCGACACCCTGGCGATCGAGCGGTTCGGCGTCTTCTCGAAGCTCGGCGCCGAAGGCGTGCAGATCATGGTCGCCCCCGACGGCACGACGGTCGCGCTCAAGACTCTGGACGGCTCGCTGCGCGCGGCTCCGCTGGTCGCGCTGTCGCTGCTCGCGGGTGCCGGCGCGATCGCCCCCGGCAATGTGGCGGAGTTCGCCGCGCACCCGCTGTTCACCGTCACGGGCGGCGGCCAGCCGGTCGGCCGCATCCGCGCCACCGTCTGACGGAGGCGCTTGCGAGCTCGCCTGCCGAGGCGCCTCACGGAAGCAGGACGCGCTCGGGCGGGAGACCGTCGCGCACGAGCCACGCTCGCGAGGCGCGCGTGCGCGCGTAGGGCGGCAGCTCGCGCTCGCCCAGGAGCGTGCGCAGCTCGGCCGCGCAGTCGGCGCCGAGCACGAACGGAGCGGATGAGCGCACCTCCTGCAACAGGGCGTAGTGGCGTTGCCAGAGATCGCCATCGCCGACGAGGACGAGGCGCTCCCCCGATCGCGTGAGCGCTGCCAGCGTCGTCCCGGGAGGGACGGCGTCGATCGGGAGCACCCGCACGTCCCGCGGCCAGGCGGCCGCGAGCTGCTCGCCGCGACGGCGCGGTGCGCGCAGCACCATGCCGGTGACTGCCGCCGCGGGCTGCCAGCGCTCCGAGGCGCGGGCGTCCGTCGCGGCCGGTGCGGCCCGCGCCGAGTCGCCCAGCAGGAACTGCACCTCGAGCCCGTCGAGAACCGCCCGACCGGGAGGACGATGCGGATCGAACGACGACGCCTCCCCGCCCACGGCGGCGTGCTCGGCCCGGCCGGGAAGCGCCAGCAGAGCGCGCCGGGACAGCAGCTCCGCGAAGCGCAGGGCACCACCGGTGAGTCGCGCCGCCGTCAGCACCACGGTCGTGCCGGTCTCGCCCGCCTCGCGCACGACGGCCTCGATCCGCTCGCCCGCGGCCTGCGCGTACTCGGCGGGCAGCGCGCTCAGCACGGCATCCACGTCGTCGATGACCACCAGCTCGGGGCGCACGCGCTCGATGAGCTCCAGGGCGTCCCACGCGGCTTCCGGGTCGCGCGGCACGACGACGGCGTCGGGCCGAGCGGCCACCACGGCGCCCGCGACCGTCGACCGCCCGGAGCCCCCGCCACCCACGACCACGAGTCCGCGGTCGCGGCCAGGGCGCAGCAGCACCGGCGTCTGTCGCTGGCGCGCCGGGTCGTCGGCCACGCCCAGCAGGATCGCATCCTGCGGCGGCTCGCCCACCAGCTCGATCGCACGCTCGCGCGACAGCCGCGTCGGCAGGGGCGGCAGCCACGGCCCCGGCCGAGACGGACGCCCCGCGAAGCGGGCCGCCGCCTGCGCGACGTCCGCAGGAGCGGAGAGCGCGATGCGGGTCAGGCGCGGACGGGCGTCGCCCGCGCGCCTGATCCACGCCATCCCCCGGCCGTCGGCCCCGCCGGGCAGCGTGGCCGCATCATCCGTGCCGAGCAGCCCTCGGCTCTCTGCGGGCTCGGCGACCCGGAGGGCGATGCGCAGGGGGCAGTTGGCCACGAGCGCATCGCGCAGCACGCCACCCGCACGCTGAGTGCCGAGCACCAGGTGCATCCCGAGCGCGCGGCCCCGCGCCGCGATGTCGGTGAACACCGCGTGCAGGTCGGGATGCTCCTGCAGCATGGCCGCGAACTCGTCGACCACGATCACCAGCCGCGGCAGCCGAGCACGCGGATCCGAGACGTCGCGCGCCCCGACCTCGCCCAGCGCCGCCTCTCGCGCCCGCAGCTCGGCTCGGAGGCTCTCTACCGCTCTTCGAGCGCCGCCCGCGTCGAGGTCGGTGATCACGCCCGCGACGTGCGGCAGCTCCGCGAGCGGGGCGAAGGCGGTGCCGCCCTTGAAATCGGCGAGCAGGAACTGCACGCGCTCGGGCGACAGCGTGGCGGCGAGCGACGCGACCCAGGTGATCAGCAGCTCGCTCTTGCCACTGCCCGTCATTCCCACCACGACCGCGTGGGGGCCGTCGGACACGAGGTCGAGCGGAACGGGTCCGGCCTCTTCGACGCCGATCACGGCGCCCAGGGCGCCGAGCGACGCGGGCTCCCCCTCGTTCTCTTCTCCGCACCGGCGCAGGAGGTCGCCGAGGGCGACCGGGCCGCGTGGCCGCTCGGCATCGCCCGATGTGCCGTGGCGCCGCGCGAGCCGTTCGGCTACCGCCGCGGCCTGCGCCAGCGAAACGCCCTCCGGCCTCACCTCGCTGACGTGGGCGCCCCACGTCAGGCGCGCGGGGCCGAGCCCGTCGAGCTCGAGAAGGGCCCCGCAGGCGGGCGGCGCCTCGGCTTCGCGGGCGACCACCGCGATGATGACGTCGGCGTCCGGGAGGGGCTCATCCGGCGCGACGAGCGCGACGCGCACTCGCGCGTCGGCTGCCCCGCCGAGGCCCTCCCCCGGCGTCCAGTGCGGCAGCCGCGTCGCCCATGCACGGTCGGATTCCGGCGCCCGGGTCACCGCCAGATCGCTCGCCGGCCGGGCGAGACACAGCTGCAGCACGAGCGCTCGCGCCACCGCGCCGGCCGTCACGGCGTCGCCCAGCACCGCGACGCCCACGCCGGCAGGGACGGTCACGGGAGCGTCCTGGAGCTCCGAGGCCGTGCGGCGCAGATCGTCGGCCTCCTCGTCCCCTCCCGACACCTGCACCCCGCTGGGCACCGTTCCCCGGCCGACCACCAGCTCGTCGGCGCTGCTGCGCCATTGCCGTCGGACGTCGCCGAGCAGCGCGGCCACGTCGGGGCTCTCGCGCCACCGCGTCGCACGCTCGGCGTCCTGCCGCCGTACGATCTGCTCGCGCGCGCGGGCCCGCGCCTCGGCGTGAGCCCGCGCCTGCTCCCGCCCCCTCCGCCGACCGCCACGCGCGCCGTCGATCAGCGTGGCCAGCGCCATGAGCGGCCCGAGCGCCGCGAAGCACAGGGCGATCAGCGAGCCGGTGACCGCCCAGATCGCGACCGACGCGACGACCGGGATGACCGACGCCACGAGCGGGAAGGCGCCGCGCGGCGGCCGCTCCGGCCGGGCCGGCAACGCGATGGGGGCATCAGAACGACGAACGGCGGGTGCGGACATGCCCCCAGTCCAGCGCGTGCGGGGCGTGCGGAGTCGCGGAGACCGCCCGGCCGCGGATCACTCGCGCGCGTCGCCGCCTGTGGACGAGGCATCGGCCTCCGCCGCGGGGACGGCTTCCACCACGGGCACGCCCGCCGTGTCGGTCGCGTCCTGCGCGACGCGGTCATCCTGCTCACGCGCATCCTGAGTCGTGGGCCCCTCGTCCTCCGGCCCCTGTCCGGGGACCGAGACGTTGAGCACCACGATCGTGATGTTGTCGCGTCCGCCGTTCTCGAGCGCCGCCTCCAGCATCGCGTCGACGGCGGCCTCCGGCTCCGCGTGCAGCCGCAGGAAGTGCAGGATGCCGTAGTCGGTGAGCTCCTTGGTGAGACCGTCCGAGCAGATCACGAAGCGGTCGCCGTCGCGAACGTCCAGGCGCACGTAGTCGGGCACCGCACCCTCGCTCGGGCCGACGGCACGCGTGATCACGTTTCCGTACGGATGGTTCTCGGCCTCCTCCGGGCTGAGACGGCCGGCGGCGACGAGCTCCTGCACGAGCGAGTGGTCGGTCGTGACCTGCACGAGCGCGTCGTCGCGCTCCAGGTAGACGCGCGAGTCGCCGATGTTGAGGGCGACCCACGTCGCCTGCTCGTCGGTGATGTCGAGGTAGACGCCGGTGACGGTGGTGCCGGTGCCCTCGTCGGTGGTGTCGGGGTGCTCCCCGATGTCGCGCACCGCCTTGACCAGCGCCTTCTCGATGGCCTCCGGCGACACCGGCCCCTTGCCGACCATGCGCTGGAGCCGGTCGATCGTGCTCGCGCTGGCGATCTCGCCACCGATGTGACCGCCCATGCCGTCGGCCACGACGAAGAGCGGATAGGACGTCAGCAGTGCATCCTGATTGATGTCGCGCTTGCGGCCGCGGTGCGTGACCCCGGCCCAGGTCAGCGTGGCGTCCAGGCCTGTGGGCAGTGCCACGGTCTGGGACTGCGCCGCAGTCGGGGCGTCGGACACGGGCATGGACCTCCGGGATCGGGCGACGGTGCTCGGCAGGCCGCACAGAAGCGGCGGGCGCGTGCGTCGCGGGCTCTCACATCCTATCCGCAGGCGACCGACGCGCCGCGTCGCGGCATATCGGACGGGATGTCGGGGTCCCGAGCGCGACGACGGATCGGCTCAGACGACGGGCACGACGGGGCCGGGGAAGAGCCCGTCGATGACCACGAGCTCCTCGCTCGTCGGACGCCACGCCGCGCCGGCCGCGGCGTTCTTCGCGACCTGCTCGGGCGACGTGGCGCCGGCGATCACGCTCGCGACGCCGGGCTGCGCCAGGAGCCATCCGAACGTCGCCTCGAGCATCGTGATGCCGCGCGCATCGCAGAAGGCCCGGTAGGCGTCGAGCGCATCCCACGGCGCCTCGCTCCACAGGTGCGGCCGCTGCGACATGATGCGGCTGCCCTCCGGACCGCCCTCCCGCGTGAACTTGCCCGTGAGCAGGCCGTTGTAGAGCGGGAAGTAGGGGAAGAACCCGAGGCCGAAGTGCCGCACCGCGGGCAGGACCTCGCGCTCGACGTCACGCGCCAGCAGCGAGAACTGGTTCTGCGACGACACGAACCCCGAGCCCCCGCGGGCGCGGGCGACCAGGTGCGCCTCGGCGATCTGCCAGCCCGTCAGGTTGGAGTGGCCGTAGTACCGGATCTTCCCCTCGCGCACGAGATCCTCGAGCGCGTCGACCGTCTCCTCGACGGGCGTCTCCGGATCGGGCATGTGCAGCTGGTAGAGGTCGATCCAGTCGGTCTGCAGGCGCGTGAGCGACTCCTCCACCGCGCGCCGGATGTACGCGCGCGAGCCCTTCGAGCCGACCGTCGGGCCGTAGCCCATGTCGACCGCCTGGTGACCGAACTTGGTGGCCAGCACGACCCGGTCGCGGCGACCCGCGAGCGCCTCGCCCATCAGCGTCTCGCTGCGGCCCTGGCCGCCGTACATCTCGGCCGTGTCGAGGAACGTCACGCCGTGATCGATGGCCGCGTCGAGCACCGCGCGCGTGCCCTCGAGCGTCTCGGTGGCCGTTCCGGCGCGGCCGAAGTTGTTGCAGCCGAGGCCGACCTCCGACACCCGCAGTCCCGACTCCCCGACCCGACGCAGCGCGACATCCATGCCGTCCACGCTAGCGCCACGGCGAACGCCCCGCTCCGACGGATCGGGCGGGGCGTTCGAGGGCGCTCTATGGCTGAGGCGGGGACGGCGGCACGGGGCCGGGCCTGTCGTCAGGGCCGGGCGCGCGCGGCGGCTCCTCGTCGGGCCGCGGCGCGGGCGGCGTGGCCGGAGGCGCAGGCGGGCCGGGTGGCGTCGTCGGCGGCGTGCTCGGAGGCGGCACCGGCGCACCGGGAGCGCCCGGAACGGTCGGGTAGCCGCCGTGGCCGGGTGCCGGAGGGTGGCCGCCCTGGTCCGGGGCCTGTGGGTAGCCGCCCTGTGGGTAGCCGCCCTGCGGGTAGCCCGGCTGAACCGGGTACCCGGGCTGGCCATAGCCGGGCTGGCCGTAGCCGGGCTGGCCGTAGCCGGGCCGGCCGTAGCCGAACCCGGGTGCGGGCGCGGCCGACGGCTGCACGGGCACGCCATCCCACACCGTTCGGTCGCCGAGGAAGCCGTTGCCGGCCCACGGCGCGGGCGGGATGGCGGGGTTCCATCGCGAGCGATCGAAGGCCACGATCCCGAGCCACACGAGCGACAGGAAGACGTAGAGGACGACCCAGGCTCCCTCCTTCTGCAGCTTGAGGCCGATGCGGTAGGCGGCGATGGCCGAGAGCACACCGAGCGCGAGCGAGAACAGCGCGCCGATGCCGAACGCGGTCAGCAGGATCGAGCCGCCCACGCCGTACAGCACGAGCCAGGGGCTGAGGTCTCCGAGCTTGAAGAAGACCATCATGTTGTAGACCGGGACCCAGGCTCGCCACCCGCCCTGCACGCCGGCCTTGTCGAACAGCTTCATCATGAAGAACGAGCCGACGATATAGAAGACGATGCCGAAGAACAGCGTGAACCCGATCATCGCCGCCCAGATGGCGCTGAGCGCGGCGTAGTCGTCCGAGTACATGCGACCCCTCCTGGATCCGGTGCGGCCCGTCGCCGCTGGTCCCAGGCTATCCAGCCGCCACCCGCCGCCGACAGCCCCGCCTGCGGGGCGGTCAGTCGGCGATCACGAGGTCCGTCTCGCCGGCGCGGGCCCCCGGACGCATCCGGAAGCCCGCCGACGCCGCCCACGAGATCAGGTCGTCGACGGTCGCGAGCTGCGGCGCATCCTGCGCCATGCGGCGCACGAGCAGGCCCTTCGACTTCTTGTTGAAGTGATTGAGAGCGCGGGACGTGCCGTCGGGTCCATCCGCCACGACTCGCACATAGGTGCTCGCGACACCGGCGGGCACCGGCCCGAGGGCGGCATAGGCTTCGGAGCGCAGGTCGACGACCAGTCCCGGCAGCGCCGCGAGCGCGTCTCGCACGGCGTCGGCCCACACGCGCTTCAGCGGAGCGAGGCCCGGGAGCGACGCCCCCGCCGCGAGCCGGTAGGACGGAATCGGATCGAGCGCGCCGACGGGACCGAGCAGGGCCGTCTGGATGAACGCGTGCTCGCCCAGCCACGCGCGCGCTGTCGTGTCGAGCGAGGCCGCGTCGAGCGCGTCGAACAGCACGCCCGTGTAGCGGTCGACCGCGGGCATGGTGGGAGCGGCGCGCAACGCGGCGTTGACGTCGATCTCGCCCCGCTGACGGGCCGAGAGCTTGAGGACGCGCGCGGCGAGCTCGGGATCGGCGGAGAGCGCCACCACGGACGCGACGACGGCCTCGCGCTGCGGTGCGAGCACCGGCAGTGCGAGGCCGTCGAAAGCGAGTGGCGCACCCGATCCCCCTGCCCGCTTCGTCTCCGAAGGGGGCAGGAGGACGGTGCTCAGGACGCCAGCGCCGCGTGACCCGCCACGATGGTCAGGGTCTGCCCCTCCATCGAGACGAAGCCGTCGCGTGCGTCCGCGATGACCTTGTTGCCCGAGGGCTCGGTGATGCGCACCTGACCCTCGGCGAGGATCGCCAGCACGGGCTCGTGGCCCTGCATGAAGCCGATCTCACCCTCGGTGGTCTTGGCGACCACGAGGTTCGCCTCGCCCGTCCACACCTCCGACTCGGCGGAGACCAGGGTGACCTGAAGGCCCATGCTCAGCTGTTCTCCTTCTGGATGCGCGCCCAGTTGGCCTCGACGTCGCTGATGCCACCGACGTTGAAGAAGGCCTGCTCGGCGACGTGGTCGAACTCGCCCTTGACGATCGCGTCGAACGACTCGATGGTCTCCTTGATCGGCACGGTCGAGCCCTCGACACCGGTGAACTTCTTGGCCATGTAGGTGTTCTGCGAGAGGAACTGCTGGATGCGACGTGCGCGCGACACGACGATCTTGTCCTCTTCCGAGAGCTCGTCGACACCGAGGATCGCGATGATCTCCTGCAGCTCCTTGTTCTTCTGCAGGATCTGCTTCACCGACGTGGCCACGCGGTAGTGGTCCTCGCCGATGTAGCGCGGGTCGAGAATGCGGCTGGTCGACGTCAGCGGGTCGACGGCCGGGTACAGACCCTTCGACGCGATCTCACGCGACAGCTCGGTCGTGGCGTCGAGGTGCGCGAACGTGGTCGCCGGGGCCGGGTCGGTGTAGTCGTCGGCCGGCACGTAGATCGCCTGCAGCGAGGTGATCGAGTGACCGCGCGTCGAGGTGATGCGCTCCTGGAGCACGCCCATCTCGTCGGCGAGGTTGGGCTGGTAGCCCACGGCCGAGGGCATGCGGCCCAGCAGGGTCGACACCTCGGAGCCCGCCTGCGTGAAGCGGAAGATGTTGTCGATGAAGAGCAGCACGTCCTGCTTCTGGACGTCGCGGAAGTACTCCGCCATCGTCAGCGCCGACAGGGCCACGCGCAGACGCGTCCCCGGCGGCTCGTCCATCTGACCGAACACGAGGGCCGTCTTGTCGAAGACGCCCGCGTCCTCCATCTCGTGGATGAGGTCGTTGCCCTCACGCGTGCGCTCGCCGACGCCGGCGAACACCGACACACCGCCGTGGTCCTGCGCGACGCGCTGGATCATCTCCTGGATGAGGACGGTCTTGCCGACGCCCGCGCCGCCGAAGAGGCCGATCTTTCCACCCTGCACGTACGGGGTGAGCAGGTCGATGACCTTGATGCCCGTCTCGAACATCTGGGTCTTCGACTCGAGCTGGTCGAAGTTCGGAGCCTTGCGGTGGATGGGCCAGCGCTCGGTCACCTCGATGGCCTCGCCGTCGGGCAGGTTCAGGACCTCGCCCGTCACGTCGAAGACCTTGCCCTTGGTCACGTCGCCGACGGGCACCGAGATCGGGGCACCGGTGTCGCGCACCTCCTGGCCGCGGACCATGCCGTCGGTCGGCTTGAGCGAGATGGCGCGGACCATGTCGTCGCCGAGGTGCTGGGCGACCTCGAGCGTGATCTCGGTCTGCTGCTCGCCGATGACGATCGTCGTCTTCAGGGCGTTGTAGACCTCGGGGATCGCGTCGTGCGGGAACTCGATGTCGACGACGGGGCCCGTGACGCGGGCGACCCGACCGACGACCGCGGTCTCAGTGGCAGTCATTTTCGTCATTCCTCTTGATAGACAGAGTCTTAAGGTTCAGCTCAGGACGCCAGGGCGTCGGCACCGCCGACGATCTCGGCGATCTGCTGCGTGATCTCGGCCTGGCGCGCGTTGTTGCGCAGGCGGGTGTAGTCGGTGATGAGCTTGTCGGCGTTGTCGCTGGCCGACTTCATCGCCTTCTGCGTCGCGGCCTGCTTGGCGGCGGCCGACTGCAGCAGCGCGTTGAAGATGCGGCTCTGGATGTACACCGGCAGCAGCCTGTCGAGCACCTCGGTGGCGTCGGGCTCGAACTCGTACAGCGGGTACACCTCGTGCTGCGTCGCCGTCGCCGACTCGTCGTGCTCGACGACCTCGAGAGGAAGCAGGCGCACCTGCTCGGCCTCCTGGGTCATCATGCTGACGAAGCGGTTGTAGACGATGTGGATCTCGTCCACTCCGCCCTCCGAGGCGTCCTTCTCGTACGCCTCGAGCAGCGTCTGCGCCATCTCCTCCGCGGTCGCGAAGCTCGGAACGTCGGCGTCACCCGTCCACTCCGCCTCCGCCACGATGTGACGGAACTGGAAGTAGCCGACGGCCTTGCGGCCGAACAGGTAGAACGCCACGTCCTTGCCCTGCGAGCGCAGCAGCTCCGCCAGCTCGAGCCCCTCGCGGATGACCTGCGAGTTGAACGCGCCCGCGAGGCCGCGGTCCGAGCTGAGGATCACGATCGCCGAGCGCTTGATCGACTCCGGCTCCCGCGTGAGCGGGTGGTCGATGTCGGTGTGCGTGGCGACCGCCGAGACGGCGCGCGTCACCGCGCGGGAGAAGGGGCTGGACGCGTTCACACGCGCCAGCGCCTTCTGGATGCGCGAAGCCGCGATGAGCTCCATCGCCTTCGTGATCTTCTTGGTCGTCTGAGCAGAAGAGATCTTCTGCTTGTACTCCCTGAGCTTTGCTCCCATGATGCGTCTTCCGCGCCAGGCTTACGCCCGGCGACCCTTGACGATCTTCTCCTGGTCGACATCGGCGACATCCGCCGCACGGTGCTCCTCGTGGCCCGCGGCCGTGAGGTGCTGACCCTTGCCGCCCTGGAACTCGAGCAGGAACGCGTCGATGACCTTCTCCATCTCGGCGACCGTCTCGTCCTCGAGCTTGCCCGTCTCGCGCAGCGTGTCGAGGATCGTCGTGTTGCGACGGAAGTGGTCGAGCAGCTCGGCCTCGAAGCGCAGCACGTCCTCGACCTCGATGGTGTCGAGCTTGCCGTTCGTGCCGGCCCAGATCGAGACGACCTGCTCCTCGGCCGGGTACGGCGAGTACTGCGGCTGCTTGAGCAGCTCGGTCAGGCGCGCACCGCGAGCGAGCTGACGGCGCGAGGCCGCGTCGAGGTCGGACGCGAACATCGCGAACGCCTCCAGCGAGCGGTACTGGGCCAGCTCGAGCTTCAGCGTGCCCGAGACCTTCTTGATGTGCTTCAGCTGCGCGTCACCGCCGACTCGCGACACCGAGATGCCCACGTCGACCGCGGGACGCTGGTTCGCGTTGAACAGGTCGGACTGCAGGAAGATCTGGCCGTCGGTGATCGAGATCACGTTCGTCGGGATGTAGGCCGACACGTCGTTGGCCTTCGTCTCGATGATCGGCAGACCCGTCATCGAGCCGCCGCCCAGCTCGTCCGAGAGCTTCGCGCAGCGCTCGAGCAGACGCGAGTGCAGGTAGAAGACGTCACCCGGGTACGCCTCGCGGCCCGGCGGACGGCGCAGCAGGAGCGACACGGCGCGGTAGGCCTCGGCCTGCTTCGACAGGTCGTCGAACACGATCAGGACGTGCTTGCCCTGGTACATCCAGTGCTGGCCGATCGCCGAACCCGTGTAGGGCGCCAGGTACTTGAAGCCGGCCGGGTCGGACGCGGGGGCCGCGACGATGGTGGTGTACTCCATCGCGCCGGCCTCCTCGAGGGCGCCCTTCACCGAGGCGATGGTCGAGCCCTTCTGGCCGATCGCGACGTAGATGCAGCGAACCTGCTTGGTCGGGTCGCCCGACTCCCAGTTGGCGCGCTGGTTGATGATCGTGTCGATCGCGATCGCGGTCTTGCCGGTCTGGCGGTCGCCGATGATCAGCTGACGCTGGCCGCGGCCGACGGGGATCATGGCGTCGATGGCCTTGATGCCGGTCTGCATCGGCTCGTGCACCGACTTGCGCATCATGACGCCGGGGGCCTGCAGCTCGAGCGCACGGCGACCCTCGATGCCCGCGATCTCTCCCAGGCCGTCGATCGGGTTGCCGAGCGGGTCGATCACGCGGCCGAGGTAGCCCTCGCCCACCGGGACCGAGAGCACCTCGCCCGTGCGGGTGACCTGCTGGCCCTCCTCGATGCGGTCGAACTCGCCGAGCACGACGACGCCGATCTCGTGCTCGTCGAGGTTCTGGGCCAGGCCCAGCGTGCCGTCGGCGAAGCGGACGAGCTCGTTGGCCATGACGCCCGGCAGGCCCTCGACGTGGGCGATGCCGTCGGCCGCGTCGATGACGGTGCCGACCTCGGTGGCCGCGTCGCCCGTGGGCTCGTAGGCGGCGACGAAGTCCTTCAGCGCGTCACGGATGACGTCGGGGCTGATCGTGATGTCTGCCATTGTCTTCCTTCATGTTGTGGGATCTGCGCGATCCCCAAGTGAGTCCGCCGGGGCGGGAAGTGTTCGGGTCAGCCCTGCCGATTAACCAGCGAGCTTCTGGCGCACGTCGGCGAGACGCGACGCGATGCTTCCGTCGATGACGTCGTCCGCGATCTGCACGCGCACGCCGCCGACGACCGAGGGGTCGACGACCGGGTTGATCGTCACCGCGCCGCCGTAGGTGCGCGCGAGCGCGGTGGCCAGACGCTCGGTCTGGAGGGGCGTGAGCGGCGCAGCCGTCGTGACCGTCGCCACCGTGCGGCCGCGCTGGGCCGAGACGATGCGCAGCGCCCGCGAGAGCAGCCCGCGCACGCGACGCCCGCGCGGCTGCTGCACGAGCGACGACACGACCAGGGTCGTGGCCTCGCTCGCGCGACCGCCGAGCAGCTTCTCCATGAGCGCGCCCTTGGCCGCGCCGTCGCCGAGACGGCTGCCGAGCGCGAGCTCGAGCTCCGGGTTCTCCGCGACGATGCGGGAGACGCGGAACAGCTCGCCCTCGAGGTCGCCCTGGTCGGCCTTGGCGGCCGCCCGGATGGCGAGCTCCTCGATGCCGTCGACCAGCTCGCCCTGCGACGACCACCGCTGGGCGGCGGTCGTCGACAGGAGCGACTGCGAGGTCGGCGACAGGCTGCCGAAGACGCGAGCGACGAGCGCGCTGCGCGCCTCGGGAGCTGCAGACGGATCGGCGAGCGCGCCGCTCAGCGCCTGCGAGCCGGCGACGGCACGGGCGGCCGCGAACAGCTCGCGAGCCGTGTCGAGGTCGACCGTGGCCGCGTCGAGCGCCTGCGCGCTCTTCGCGAGCGCCTGAGTGGTCGCGCTGCCCATTACTTCGCCGCCTTCTCGGAAGCCTCGAGGTCCGCGAGGAAGCGGTCGACCACGGCCGTGGCCTTCTGGTCGTCGCTCAGCGTCTCGCCGATGACGTTGCCGGCCAGGTCGATCGCGAGCGCGCCGACCTCGCTGCGCAGCGTGACGAGCGCCGACTGACGCTCGGCCTCGATCTGCGTGTGCGCCGTCGCGGTGATGCGCTCGGCCTCGGTGGCCGCGTTCGCCTTGGCCTCGGCGACGATGCGCTTGCCGTCCTCACGGGCGGCCTCGCGGATGTCACCGGCCTCCTTGCGGGCGTCGGCGAGCTGCTTCGTGTACTCCTCGAGAGCCGCCTCGGCCTGGCGCTGCGCCTCGTCGGCCTTCGCGATGTTGCCCTCGATGGCCGCCGAGCGGGCATCCAGCATCGCCGTCAGCTTCGGAAGGGCGACCTTCCACACCACGAACAGGATGACGAGGAAGCAGACCGCAGACCAGATGATGTCGTACGCCGCCGGGATCAGCGGGTTCTGCGCCTCGCCCTCCTCCGCGGCGATCGTGACAAGAGCGTTCAGCATCCTGTCTCCTTACGTGTCAGCAGCGAGTGATCAGTTGTAGCCGAAGATGAAGCCGGTCGCGATGCCGATGAACGCGAGGGCCTCGGTGAAGGCGATACCGATCCACATGAGGACCTGCAGACGACCGGCGAGCTCGGGCTGGCGGGCGACCGACTCGATGGTCTTGCCGACGACGATGCCCACGCCGATGGCCGGGCCGATGGCGGCGAGACCGTAGCCGACCGTCGCGATCGAGCCGTACACGTTGGCGAGAACCGTAGTAGCGTCCACGGGGTTTTCCTTTCGGTTAGGCGGTGCGCCGTGTGGCGGACCGTCAGTGCTCTTCCGCAACCGCGAGCTGGATGTAGACCGCGGTGAGGATCGTGAAGACGTAGGCCTGGAGGAACGCCACCAGGACCTCGAACAGAGTGAAGGCGAGACCGAAGGCGAGCGTGCCGACGCCGAGCGCCGACCACAGTCCACCCGCGGTGAAGAAGAAGAAGTGCGTCGCCGAGAAGAACAGGACGAGCATCAGGTGGCCGACGATCATGTTCATCAGCAGTCGTAGCGTGAGCGTGACGGGGCGGATGATGAACGTCGACAGGAACTCGAGCGGCGTGACGATGATGTACAGCGCGGCCGGCACGCCCGACGGGAACAGCGAGTTTTTGAAGAAGCCGCCGGGGCTCTTCTTGATGCCCGCGTAGATGAATGTGACGTACGAGATGACCGCCAGCAGCAGCGGCACGGCGATGACGCTGGTGCCCGCGATGTTGATGCCCGGGATGATGCCCGTCAGGTTCATGAACAGGATCATGAAGAACATCGTGGTCAGCAGCGGCAGGAAGCGGTTGCCGTCCTTGCGACCGAGGATGTCGTGCGCGATGTTGACGCGCACGAAGTCGAGGCCCATCTCGACGATGCTCTGCAGGCGGCCGGGCACGACCTTCATGTTGCGCGTGCCGACGACGAGCAGGATCACCAGGATCGCGGTCGCGAGCAGCTGCGCCGCATTGATGCGGGTGAACTCCAGGAAGCCGATCTGGAAGATCGCCGGCGGGAAGAAGTCAGAGATGGACGGCGGGTGGAATCCGCCATCGCTCGATTCGGCAGAGGCGATCAGCATCGCGGCATGAGTCAACGTGTGGCTCCGGCTTCATAGCTCCGGCACGGGGACCGGGAGGGGCAGGAAGTCGTCATCTGCCGGAGCCCTCAGTCACCACTGGCGATGTCGCCATCGGCATCCGCGGGGAACTCGGCAGGAACTCCGTCAGCCTATCAAAGAATCGCGCGCTTCTACGACGCGTCGAAAAAGCTCTGTCAGGACCGCGAGGACCCGTCGCCGCCCTCGCCCGGGAGACGCACATCGACGTAGGGCTCCCGGGAGCGGAACATCGCGATGCCGTCGATCGCGAGCGACGCGAGCACGCTGACCACCAGGGCCACGAAGAAGACCCCCGGCACGACCCAGGGCTGCCCCCGCAGCACGAGCAGCGCCACGATGAACAGCACGAGCTTGAGCAGCCAGCCGCCCAGCACGATGCCGAAGAAGATCGGCACGTACAGCGCGTCGCCGAACCAGCGGTTGGCGATCAGGATGCTCACAGCCGTCAGCAGCATGAAGACTGCGGCGATCGCGGCGCCGGCGAATGCGCTCAGCGCGCCGTCGCCGCCGGCGATCGCGAAGCCGATGCCGCCTCCGACCACCGCGATCACGAGCGTGGCGATCCCGCCCCACAGCAGCGCCGTGCGCAGCACCGGGGTGCTGGAGATGCCGGCGGCCGAGGGGGTGCTGTCCGAGGGTTCGGTTGTCGACATTCAGGCCTCCTGGGTGGCGTGATCGGGGGCCGGCTCGGCGGCGGCGCGGCGTGTGGGCATGAGGGTGAGCACGAGACAGGCGGCGACGCCGATCACTCCGAAGACGACGCCGATCCAGTAGCCGCCGAACCAGTCCTCCCGCGTGGCGAGGTACATCAGCAGCACGGCGAGCGAGATCACGGCCGTCCAGGCGTAGAAGATCAGCACCGCATCGCGATCGGTGTGACCGAGGTCGAGCATCCGGTGGTGCAGGTGCTTGCGGTCGGGCGAGAACGGCGACTTGCCGGCGCGCATCCGGCGGATCACGGCCAGGCCGAAGTCGGCCAGCGGCAGCAGCACCACCACGAGCGGGAGCAGGATGGGCAGGAACGCGCCCAGGAGCTGCGAGCGCCCGAGGCCGTCGACCGGATCGAGCACCGAGGGCGGCAGCGATCCGGTCACGGCGATGGCACTGGTGGCCATCAGCAGGCCCAGCACGAGCGCGCCCGAGTCGCCCATGAAGAGCTTGGCGGGCTTCCAGTTCAGCGGCAGGAACCCGGCACACGCACCGATCATGGCCGCCGCGAGGAACGTGGCGATGCTCGAGTTGGTGGTCGAGGTGTCGCGCGTGAGCATGTACGAGTACACGAAGAAGACGCCGTTGGCGACCAGGCACACGCCCGCGACCAGGCCGTCGAGCCCGTCGATGAAGTTGACGGCGTTCATCACGATCACGATCGAGAACATCGTCAGGGCGATGCTCACCCAGCTCGACACCAGCGTCATGCCGCCGATCGGGAGTGCATAGATCTGCAGGCCGCCGACGACCGCGATGATGCCGGCGGCCAGGAACTGGGCGCCGAGCTTGATGGTCCAGTCGAGGTCCCACAGGTCGTCGGCCACACCCACGAGCACGATCAGCGTCGCGGCGCCGAGCACCGCCCACACCTTCTGCGGATCGACCCAGAAGATCTGGAAGAACTCGTTCGAGGCCGACGCCCCGATCGCCGCCACCATCGCGAGGAACATCGCGATGCCGCCGAGCCGCGGCGTGGGCGTCTTGTGCACGTCGCGCTCCCGGATGCCGGGGTACAGCTTGAAGCGCATGCTGAGTCGCCACACCGCCCAGGCGAGCGCCGTCGTCAGCGTCGCCGTGAGCAGGATGGTGAAGAGGTACTGCCTCACGCCGGATCGCCGCCCGCGGCCTCGTCCTCGCCGGAGCGGGCGGTCGGCGGCGCGTGCGGCTCGTGTTCGGGCACCTCCAGCAGGTCGCCCAGCACCTCCAGCAGCTCGTCGCGCGACACGGCGCCGTCGCGCAGGATGCGCACCTGCGGCTCGCCGGCCTCGTCGCCGCGTGGGCCGACCAGCGAGGTCGCGTCGATGATGGTGGAGGCGACGCCCGTGCGCGAGGGCCCGTCGTCGAGGTAGACCGCGACCCGGTCGCCCAGCATGGCGCGAGCGTCGTCACCCGTCACGGCGGCCGGCTGACCCGTGAGGTTCGCACTGGACACGGCCAGCGGACCGGTCTCGCTCAGCAGCTCCAGCGCGATCCGGTGATCCGGCATGCGCACCGCCACCGTGCCGCGGGTCTCGCCCAGGTCCCACGACAGCGAGGGCTGGGCGGGCAGCACGATGGTCAGACCGCCGGGCCAGAAGCGCTCGACGAGCCGCTCGATCGGCTCGGGCACCTGCTCGACCAGCGCGCGCATGGCGTCGACGCCCGAGACCAGCACCGGCGGGGGCTGCTGCCGGCCGCGCCCCTTGGCGTCGAGCAGCCGCTGCACGGCCTGCGGACTGAACGCGTCGGCCGCGACGCCGTACACCGTGTCGGTGGGCATGACGACGACATGGCCGCGGGCGATCGCCTGGCGCGCCTGGCGCATGCCGGTGAGCAGCTGCGCCTCATCACGGCAGTCGAAGAGGGGGGACATCTCTTTGATTGTAGAGAGTCCAGATCGATCGCTCGCCCGACGCTCTCCTTGCTCACTCGTCTGCTCGGGCCCTGCGAGCGAAGCGAGCCTAACGAACAGCCGTGGTGGTGCGGTCGCGCAGCGTGAGGTCGGGGTGGGTGGCCGCGGCGCGCCAGCCGTCGGCCGTGAGCAGGTCGCGGATGGCCTGGCCCTGCAGCTCTCCGTGCTCGATCACGAGCAGCCCGCCCGGGCGCAGCAGGCGCATGCCGACGTGGCTCAGCTCGCGCACGACGTCGAGGCCGTCGGGGCCGCCGTACAGCGCGGACTCGGGGTCGTGCAGGCGCACCTCGGGATCGCGCGGGATGGCGTCGTCCGGCACGTACGGCGGGTTCGAGACCACGACGTCGACCCGCCCGTCGAGGTCGGGGAACGCCACGGCGAGATCGACGAAGGCCAGGCGCACGTTGTCGGCCCCCACGCGGCGCACGTTCTCCGTGGTCCACACGAACGCGTACGGCGAGTTCTCGGCCGCGTGGATGCGCGCGTGCGGCACCTCCGTCGCCATCGCCAGCGCGATCGCTCCGCTGCCCGTTCCCAGGTCGACGCCGACAGGCTCGGGCACCGGGGCCGCGCGCAGCGCGTCGATGGCGAACTGCGCGACGGACTCGGTCTCGGGGCGGGGCACGAAGACCCCGGGCCCCACCGCCAGTTCGAGGTGGCGGAAGTACGCGACGCCCGTGATGTGCTGCAGCGGCTCGCGCGCGGCCCGCCGAGCCACCAGCACCTCGAACGCCTCGGCCTCGGCGACGCTCAACTCGTCGCCGCGCACGACACCGGCCTGCACCTCGCCCCGGCTCTGGCCGCGCAGGTGCGCGAGCAGCAGCTCGGCGTCGACCTGCGGATCGGGCACGCCGGCCTCCGCGAGACGCACGGCCGCGAAGCGCAGGCGGTCGCGCAGCGCGCGGGAGTCGTGCCTCTCCCCCGTCGCGTGGGTGGTGGTCATGAGGTGCCAGCCTACTGCGCCGGGGATTCCGCGGCCGCGATGCGGGCGCCGTCCTGAGGATGCCGAACGCGGAATATGGCGACGCCGGATGACGTCACACACGAGACAGGACGGCTGCCGCCCGCCTACGCTGGGCGGGACGGCCCTCACCGGCCTCACGACCCGCGACCCCGATTCGAGGAGCACCGCCATGCCCGGCATCCACGCCGACATCACCACCGCGTTCGGAAACACCCCGCTCGTGCGGCTCAACAGCGTCACCGACGGCATCGAGGCCGAGGTGCTCGCCAAGCTCGAGTTCTACAACCCCGCCTCGAGCGTGAAGGACCGTCTGGGCATCGCGCTGGTGGACGCCGCCGAGCAGTCGGGCGAGCTGAAGCCGGGCGGCACGATCGTCGAGTCGACGAGCGGGAACACCGGCATCGCCCTCGCGATGGTCGGCGCGGCGCGCGGCTACCGCGTCATCCTGACCATGCCGGCCTCGATGTCGAAGGAGCGGCGCCTGCTGCTGAAGGCGTTCGGCGCCGAGCTCGTGCTGACCGACCCGACCAAGGGCATGCAGCTGGCCGTCGACGAGGCCCAGCGCATCGTGTCCGAGACCCCCGGGGCCGTGTGGGCCCGCCAGTTCGAGAACGAGGCGAACCCGGCCATCCACCGCCGCACGACGGCGCAGGAGATCCTCGACGACACCGAGGGCCGGATCGACATCTTCGTCGCCGGCATCGGCACGGGCGGCACCATCACGGGCGTCGGCCAGGTGCTCAAGGAGAAGGTGCCCGGCGTGCAGGTCGTCGCCGTGGAGCCCAAGGACTCCCCCATGCTCAGCGAGGGTCACCCCGGCCCTCACAAGATCCAGGGCATCGGCCCCAACTTCGTGCCCGCGATCCTCGACCGCGACGTGATCGACGAGGTCGTGCCCGTCGGCTTCGAGGACTCGCTGCGCGTCGCGCGCGAGCTCGCGGCCAAGGAGGGCCTGCTGGTCGGCATGTCGTCGGGTGCCGCCGTCTGGGCGGCCCTCGAGGTCGCCAAGCGCCCCGAGAACGCCGGCAAGCGCATCGTCGTGATCGTGCCCGACACCGGTGAGCGCTACCTGACGACCGCGCTGTTCGAGGACCTGCGCGAGGACTGATGGCGGGCGTCGCAGGCACCCTCCGGGCGGCCGCGGCGGCTGTGCGGGACGACGTCGCGTCGGCGCGCCTGCGCGACCCCGCGGCCCGCGGGGGCCTCGAGATCGCGCTGCTGTACCCCGGGCTGCATGCCGTGTGGGCGCACCGCGTCAGCCACCGCCTGTGGCGGCGCGGCCTCCGCTTCCCGGCGCGCGCGCTGTCGCAGATCGCGCGGTTCCTCACGGGCATCGAGATCCATCCCGGAGCCACGATCGGCCGGCGCCTGTTCATCGATCACGGCATGGGCGTCGTGATCGGCGAGACGGCCGAGATCGGCGACGACGTGCTGCTCTACCACGGCGTCACGCTCGGCGGCCGCACGCGCGACGCGGGGAAGCGCCACCCCACGCTGGGCGACGGGGTGGCGGTCGGCGCCGGCGCGAAGGTGCTGGGCCCCATCACGATCGGCGCGCGCTGCGCGATCGGCGCGAACGCCGTCGTGACCCGGGACGCGCCGCCCGACAGCGTGCTGGTGGGCGTCCCGGCCAAGGCCCGGCAGCGCCGGGACGGCGAGGACACGCGCGCGATCCTCACCGCCCCCGAGTACCAGATCTGAGCGGGGGCGACCGGTTGTCAGCCCTGCACGAGCTCGGCCTGCGTCCGCTGGCGGCCGCGCTGCGCGACGGCGAGGTGACGCCGGTCGAGGCGACCGCCTACTTCCTGGCGCGCATCGAGGCACACACAGACCTCGGCGCCTTCGCCGAGGTCACGGCCGAGGCCGCGCGCCGGCGCGCGGCCGAACTGGGTGCTCCGCCGGCCGATCCGCCGGCGCTGTGGGGCGTGCCGCTCGCCGACAAGGACCTCACGGCGCGGGCCGGCGTGCCCACCCGGTACGGATCGCGCGTCAACGCCGACCACGTGCCCGCGCACTCGGATCCACTCGCGGTCGCACTGGACGAGGCCGGAGCGATCAGCCTCGGCAAGACCAGCACGCCCGAGTTCGGGCTCACGGGCTTCACGGAGACGCGGGTCGGACCCCCGGCCCGCGACCCATGGGGCCCGGCGAACGGCGCGGGCGGCTCGAGCGGGGGCGCGGCGGTCGCCGTCGCGTCCGGCCTGCTGCCGGCGGCCCCGGCGTCCGACGGCGGCGGCTCGATCCGCATCCCAGCCGCGACCGTCGGCGTCGTGGGACTGAAGCCCTCGCGCGGGCGGGTGCCGGCGGGGTCGGGCCTCGACTCGCCCGACGGACTCGCGGTCGCCGGCCCGATCGCCCGAACGGTGGACGACGCGGCGATGCTGCTCGACGTGCTCGCGGCGGGTCCGTACCGGTACGCGACGCGAGCCCCCGGCGACGGCCCCTTCTCGGAGGCGGCCCTGGTGCTGCCGGGCACCCTGCGGATCGGCGTGACGACCGCCTCGCCCTGGGACGAGAGCATGGACATCCGGCTCGACCCGGCCGCGCGCGGCGCGCTCGACGAGGCCGTGCGCGTGCTCGCGGGCGCGGGACACGGGATCGAAGACGTCGGCTGGGCGCCGACCGGCTACGGCGACATGTTCATGATTCTGTGGCGCGCGTCGGCCGCACGCATCCCCGTGCCAGATGCGCGCCTCGGCGAGGTGGAGCCGATCACGGCATGGCTCATCCGCGAGGGGCGAGCCCTCACCGCCGAGCGACTGCTCGGGGCGTACGCGGCGGCCCGGGCCTTCGAGCGCGGCACGATCGCGGCGTTCGCGTCGTTCGACCTCGTGCTGACACCCGCGCTGGCGCTGCCGCCCCGTCCCGTCGGCTGGTTCGCGCAGGACGACCCCGAGGTCAGCTTCACGAGACAGTGCCAGTACGCGCCCTACAGCAGCTTCGTCAACGTCTGCGGCCTCCCGGCCGTGACCGTCCCGGTCGCGACGGCACCCGACGGGCACCCGGTGAGCGTGCAGCTCATCGGGCGTCCCGGCGGCGAGGCGCTCATCCTGCACGTCGCCGCGCATCTCGAGCGCTCGCGCGGCGCCCTCGCCTGGCCCTCCCTCTGACGCCGGCGCGGGGTGCCGCGCACGACGATCTCGCGCGAGTTTGCATCACCGCCGCCCTTCGCGCCTCTCACTGAGTGGGGCGTGCACCCTGCCGCTCCCCTCCTACGAGGACGCGGCGAAAGGGATTTGCGATGACGCAAGCCGAATCGGGGACGCTGACAGGCGCGATCCCCACGCTGGACACCGACGGGGTGCCGATCCACCTCGTGACCGCCGAGCCCGCGCTGCGGGTGATCGCGCAGGGCGCGGCGCGGAGGTCCCCGCGCCCGCTGGCCGTGGCGTCGATCAATCTCGATCACCTGCACCACTTCGGCCGGCACACGCACCACGCCGCGACGACCGAGGGCGGACCGGTCGAATGGCTGAATCTGATCGACGGCTCCCCCATCGCCGCGTACGCGCGGCGCGAGACCGGCCTGGCCTACCCGCGGCTGTCGGGCAGCGACCTGATCGCCGACGTGCTGCGCCTCGCGGCCGACGAGGACCTGTCGATCGGCGTGCTCGGCGGCGACCCCGCCCTGTGCGCACCGCTGCGCCAGCGCCTCACGCAGCGGTGGCCCGGCGTGCGGTTCGCCGGACACTGGACGCCGCCGCGCGCGCAGCTCAGCACGCCCGAGGGCGCCGCGTCCGTGGCCGAGAGCATCCGCGAGGCGGGAGCGGACATCCTGCTCGTGTGCCTCGGCAAGCCGCGGCAGGAGCTGTGGATCGACACGTACGGCGCCCAGACGGGCGCGGGGGTGATGCTGGCGTTCGGCGCCGTCGTGGACTTCCTCGCAGGACGCGTCGCCCGCGCGCCGCGGTGGGTCTCGCGCGCCGGGCTCGAGTGGGCCTGGCGGCTCATGCTCGAGCCGCGACGGCTGGCGCACCGCTACCTCGTGCAGGGACCGCCCGCCTACATCGCGCTGCGCCGCTCGGCGCGCGCGATCGTGCGACGCCCGGCGCTCGGGCCGGTGGGCCGCCATGCCTGACGCACCGCCCGGGCAGCCGGGCCGTTTCGCGACGGAGGGCCGCGCCGAGATCGCCGCGATCGTCGTGACGTACCTGAGCGCCGCCCACCTGGCGACGCTCATCGCGGACCTCCGCCGCGAGGCCCGTGACGTCGCGCTGCGCGTGATCGTGGCCGACAACTCGCCCGACGACGCCACCGTGCGCGTCGCCCGGCGCCACCCCGACGTGATCGTCGTGCCCACGGGCGGCAACCTCGGCTACGCCGGCGGCGTGAACGCGGGGCTGGCGCGCGCGGGCGACGCCGAGGCGGTGCTCGTGCTCAACCCCGATCTCTCGGTGCGCGAGGGGGCCCTGCGGGTGATGCTCGCACGCCTGCGCGCCGACGAGCGGCGCGGCGCGGTGGTGCCGCGCATCGTGGACGAGACGGGTCGCACCGCGCGGTCGCTGTTCCGAGAGCCCGGCGTGCTCCGTGCGCTCGGCGACGCCGCGCTCGGTCCGCTGTGGCCGCACCGTCCGGGCATCCTGTCCGAGAGCGTGCGCGACGCGCGTGCGTACACGCGCGCGCACGACGTGGACTGGGCGACGGGAGCCGCGGTGCTGCTGTCGGCCGCTGCCGCGGCGCGCGTCGGAGACTGGGACGAGCGGTTCTTCCTGTACTCCGAGGAGACCGACGCCCTGCGGCGCGTGCGGGACGCGGGGTTCACCGTGCATTACGCGCCCGAGGCGCGCGTCGCGCACAGCCAGGGCGGATCGGGGTCGTCGCCCGCGCTCGACGCTCTGCTCGCCGTGAACCGCGTGCGCTACATGAGGAAGCACGCGCCGCACCGCGCCGCACCGTATCGCGCGGCGCTCATCCTCGGAGCGGCGCTGAGGGCACCATGGTCGGCGCCGCACCGTGCCCTGCTGCCCGTGCTGCGCGACGAGCGGCGCTGGGTCGACCTGCCTGCCGCCACCTGGCGCGGCGGCGACAGCGGGCCCTGCGCGGTCGCCGCGGTGATCATCCCGGCGCACGACGAAGCGGCGGTGATCGAGCGCACGCTGGCCCGCCTCGCCGTCCCGGCGGCATCTGGCGCGATCGACGTCGTCGTCGTGTGCAACGGCTGCCACGACGACACCGCCGCACGCGCGCGGGCGTTTGCGGGCGTGCGCGTGATCGAGCTGGCGGTCGGGTCGAAGCCCGCCGCCATCAACGCGGGGCTCGAGATGACCACGACACGGCCTGTGCTCGTGCTGGACGCCGACATCGAGCTGCCTGCGGCCGCGATCCCCGGGCTCGTGCGCGCACTGGACGGTGCCGGCGCGGTCGGCGGGCGTCCGCCGTTCGAATACGACCTGACCGGCGCGGACGCCCTGGTGCGCGCGTACTACCGCGCACGCCGACGCATGCCGCACACGTCGGCCGCCCTGTGGGGCGCGGGCGTGTACGCGCTCACACGCGAAGGCGTGAGCCGCGTGGCGCCGCTGCCGGGGGTGACGGCGGACGACGTGCACGTCGACCGCAGCATCGCGGCGCACGAGAAGCGCATCCCGCCGCTGGCGCCTGTGCGCGTGCGCGTGCCGCTCACCGCGAGCGCGCTGCGAGCGACCCTGCGGCGTGTGCGGCGCGGCCCCGCGCAGCAGGGCGTGGACACCGGCCGCGGCACGCTCGCCGCGCTGCTGCGCACCGCCACGACGCCCGCCCGCGCCTGGGACGCCGCCGTCTACGCCGCCTTCGCGCTCATCGCGCGGCGGGACGCGAGCGGGCGGATCTCGCGGCGGGGGCGGTGGACCGACTGGGAGCGCGACACCTCCACGCGCCCCGCCACGGCCTGAGACCCCGAGCTCGGCAGCCCGCCCGCCCCTGGGCTGCCGGGCTCGGCCACCGCACCGGCGCCCGCAGCGGCAGACGCCTCGAGCCGCGGCGAGGCCCACGGACAGCGCCTCCCGCTCCGACACCGGCTCAGGCAGCGGCACCGGCAGCGGCAGCGGCAGCGGCTCGGGCACGAGCGCGCAGGGGTGCCCCACGCGCCGCGCGCAGCCAGTCGACGCCGATCCGCGCGTCGGCGTACCCCACGGCCCGCACGGCGGCGGCCAGACCGACGAGCAGGAAGAAGGCACCCGCCGACATCGCGAAGCTCAGGCCGTCGAAGAACGCGAACAGCACCACGGATGTCACCAGCGACGCCGCCACACCGCGCCCCAGCGCCGCGACATCCGCGAACGGCGACCGGCGCACGGCGCTCACCGCGCTCCACGTCGCGGTGAGCACCACCGCTGCGAACGCGACCAGACCGAGCACACCCAGCTCGAGCAGGATGAGCACCCACTGGTTGTCGAAGATGTAGTACCGCGGCAGGAAGGTGCCGAAGCCCACCCCCAGCACGGGGCTCGCGGCGAGGAACTCCGGCACGCGGGCGAGCCCCTCGGTGCGCGAGAGCGTGCTCGTGTCGGAGCCCACGCCGCTGAACAGGTCGACGACCGTGCCGAACAGTCCCGGCACCGCGACCACGGCGGCCACCGCGGCCAGGATCCCTCCGACCGCGACGACGCCGCGGTACACCGCCGGCAGCGCGGGCAGGGACGCGACGATCGCGACCGCGAGGCCGATCATCCCCGAGCGGGAGACCGACAGGAGCGCCGCGAAGGCGATGAGGGCCGCGGGGATCCAGTTCCACGGCAGGCGGCCCCGACCGGCGTCGGCCCGGATGACCCCGAGCGTGATCGCGAGCGGCAGGATCGCGCAGATCACGGCCGAGAACTCGAGCGGATGCGTGGCGGTGGCCGCGGCACGCGTGAACATCCCGCGCTCGGTCACGCCCGCCTGCTCGATCGTGAAGCCGGGCAGCAGGTCATACAGCCCGAGCAGGCCACGGCCCGTGACGAACTGCGCCAGCCCGAGCAGCGACAGGAGCGCGCCGGCCACCACGAGCCGCCCCACGAGCGCCTCGACGTCGCGCAGCGTGCGGAGGCCGTCCATCGTCACCAGCACGACTCCGCCCCACGACAGCAGCCGCACCAGCGACGTCATCGCCGTGGTGTCCTGGCCCTCCGGCTGCCCGCGCAGCATGGCGGCGGCGAAACTGATCAGCGCGACCACGAGCAGCGCCACGCAGGCCCACCGCACCGGCTGGGGGGCCGGGGTCACGTCGATCGCGCGGGCCTGCAGCCGGGCGAGCACCCACCACATGAGCAGCAGCACGCCCCACAGCAGCGCGGGCCGTCCGAGCGATCCGAGTGCCGCGAACGTGAGGTTCGAGGGGATGCCGAACAGCAGCACGATGTACACGGTCACCATCGTCAGCGCCGTGCCCGTGCGCGGCCGGCGAGCCAGCGCCCCTCGTGAGGCCGAGACCGGCCGGGTGAGCCCGTCGACGCGCCCGGCGCTCACGGCGCGCTCGCTCTCCCCGCCCCGACCGGCTCGGGCAGCGGCTCGGCCGCCCCTGCCTCATCCGGCTCCGGCTGGGCGAGGCCCTCGCCCTCGGGCGCCGTGCCGGTCCGGCGAAGCGGTCGGGTGCGATCGCGGCGACGGGCGCCCCGCCGGGCTCCACGCCGCCTGCGCCTGCTGCGCACGAGCCCGTCGACGGCAGCCGCCAGCAGCACCGACAGCAGCGCGATGGCCGCCCCCGCCCCGGCGGTGAGGGTCATCCGGTCTCTGTTCCCGAGCGTGCTCTCGGTGTCGACGGCGATCGGCGAGATGCGCACGCGCGACTCGTCGGGCACGCTCTGGGACGTCTGGAGATCGTCGAGCGCGAGTCGGCTCTGGGCGAGCATGAAGTCGATGAGCTCGGTGGCCGACTCGTCGCTGGCCGCCGTCACGGTGACGAGCACCATCGGGCCCGGGGAGCTGGGATCCCGCGTCACAGAGACCTCGGCGCCGTCGTACCGGTCGAGCGCGTCCGCGACGGCCGGCGCCCCCGCTACGGCGCTCACCAGGACATCGGCGGCGGTGTTGAGGCCGCCGAGATAGAGGAAGGGGTTCGGCGCGAGCGTCTCGGTCTCGGTCTCGCCGTCCTCGCCGTCCTCGACCTCCACCTGGATCTCGATCTCCGGCAGCGTGGCCTCGGCGGGCAGCAGCAGCTGCGTCGCCGTCCGCTCGTAGCTCGGGGGAACGTGCATCCACGTGGCCACGGCGGCCGATGCCGCCAGCAGCAGCCCGGGCCCGACGATGTACCAGCGGCGCAGCAGGCCCCGCAGGGTCTCGGCGATGTTCATCGGCTCTCCTCTGCGGACGGACGGATCGCGCGGCGCGCGGCGCGGGCGGTGAGGCCGCGGTCGACGCCGACGGCGAGGGCGCCGGCAGTGAGCAGACCCGCGGCCGACAGCGCCGCGACGGCGGCGGCGATCGCCACGCGGGTGGGAGCGATGTGCTCGATGCGCAGGCTCAGCGGATCCACGCGCGGCGTGATGTCCATCCGGTTGCCCGGCTGCCGCTGCACGTAGCTGCTGGTGTACACGCGGGTGAGGGCCTCGCGCTGCCGCAGCGCCACCCATTCGCGCGTGGGCCCGACGATGCGGATGTCGAGCACGGCGGCGCCATAGCTGGGTGTCCACTGGTTGCCGTAGTCGAGCAGGCCGACCAGCACCCCCTCGCGCAGCCCGGCACCGTAGTACGGCGCCTCGACGGCCGAGTAGCGCACGGCGGCGCGACCGGGCACGACCTCGGCGGCCACCGCGCCCGCGAACGCCACGACGTCCTCGTCGGCCCGGGAGCCGTCCAGGCTCAGCGTCGACTCGAACTCGTACAGGAAGGACACCGTCGTGTGGGTGGAGTAGACCCCGGCCGCCGAGGAGGCCAGGTGCACGGTGAGACCCCCGGCGCCGCCGAGGACGACCAGCACGACGTACCACCGGCGCGCGACGATCACGAGCAGGGTGCGCAGCGTCATCCGGCGACCGCCAGCGCCTGGGCACGCGCGCTCGGCGCGTCGTACACGTCGTGCTCGACCACCCGCAGCACATCGGCCTGAGCGCGCGCCCACCCGCTGCGCGCCGTGCCGGCGATGCGCAGCGCGTGCGCGTCGCGGTCGGGCCGGTCGACCGCCGCGACCAGCGCCCCCGCGATTCCGGCCGGGGTGGGGCGCGCCCACGCGGCCGCGGGGCCCGGCAGATCGGCACGCGCGTACGGCGAGTCGCCCACCACCGGCACCACCCCGGCGGCGATCATCTCCTCCGCCACCAGCGAGATGTTGGTGAACGACATCGCCACGCCGGCCACGCAGCCCGCGTACAGGGCGTTGAGGTCGGCGGGCGACAGGCGCCCGTGCTGCGTCGCGGGGAACGGCAGGCCGCGCGCGACGTCGCCGTAGATGTGGATCGGCACGTCGGGTCGCCGCTCGTGGAAACGGGCGAGGGCCAGCCGCGCCAGCTCCCAGCCGCGTCGCGCGACACCCGGCCGCGCGTACGCCACCACGCCCTCGCGGCGCACACCGCGCAGCGGCCGGTACACCTCGGTGTCGCAGCCGAACGACGTGACGTCGGCCTGAACGCCCACCTCGTGCCGCAGGGCCGCCGCCACCGCCTCGCCCAGGGCGATGCAGCGGAAGCCGAAGCGATAGGTGTCCTCCGCGAGCGCGTAGGCTGCGCCGCGGGGATGGAACCAGGGCTCGTAGTCCTGCACGAAGTACAGCCGGCGCATGGGCGAGCGCCCTCGTGTGGCCAGCACATGCGCGGTCTCCCACGAGGAGGCGATCGCGGCGTCGACTCCCGAGATGCCGTCGGCCGCGGAGCGCACCTCGGCGCGCACGCGGGGCCACCAGGAGCGGATGATCCGCTCGCGCTCGACGAGGTCGGCACCGCCCCGGTCCGCGAGGAACAGCACGCAGCGGTGTCCCGCGGCCTCCAGTCCCTCGACCATGCGGAACAGCGTGGTGTGCCCTCCCGAGCCCGGGCCGGGCGAGGTGGTGACCCAGCCGATCGTCAGCGGCGATCCGCGCGGGGGCGCGACATCCGGCACCGGCAGCAGCAGGCCGGCGGAGTCGGCCACGTCGGCGTCGGCCAGGCCCAGCTCGGACTCGCCCCCGCCCAGCCGTGCGGCGGCGAGCTGACCGGCCCGCCGCGCGAACGCTCCCGGTCCCTCGCGGCGCAGCAGGCGCATGCCCGCTCGCAGCGAGGTCATGCCGCCCCTCCGAAGGCGGGACGGGTCTTCACGGCCCGTGCGGCATGGGCGCCGTGCCCCGCTGGGTGTCCGGCACCTTCCGGCCCCGCAGCGGACAGCGGCTCGTAGACGCCGGTGCTGTGCCAGCGCCGCCAGCGCGCATCGGCCTCGCGGCGGCGGCGCAGACGCGGCAGCGCGCCCGCCGCCAGCGCGGCGGTGTGCGGCCACGTCGACGCACGCCGCCGCGCTGCCTCGAAACGACGCCCCTCGGGCGTCGCGAGCACGGGAGGCCAGATGTCCACTGCGAGGTGGCGCAGCTCTTCAGCGGCCTCGGTCGCCTGTCCGCGATCGAGGTCGCGTCGAGCCTGCCGGAGAGCCCCGAGCGCGACCGCGCGCTGCGCCGACCCGCGCAGCTCATCGGCGTCGGCGATGCCGTCGCAGAGCGTCTCGAACGCGGCGCGCAGCTCGCGCAGGAACACACGCGGATCCTGCGCCTGCATCGAGAGGCTGGCGTCGTGCTCGCGATGCCACGCCTGATCGCACCCCTCGAGGTAGGCGACGTCGGCATGCGCCGCGATCCGCAGCCACAGCTCCATGTCGTGCGTGTGCGCCAGCTCTCGCTGCCCGCCGATGCGCTCGAGCACGCTGTGGCGCACGACGACCTCGGGCGAGGTGATGACGTTGTCGCCCGCCGCGCACCGCGCGGCGAGCCACGCGCGGCCCTGCCACACCGTCCATCCGGTCACCCGGCTGCGCGCCGGGGGGCGTCCGTGGCGGAAGTGCAGCGGATGCCCGTAGACCAGACCCACCGAGGGGTGGTGCTGCATGACCGCCACCGCGCGGCGCAGGGCGCCCGGCGTGAGCAGGTCGTCGGCGTCGAGCCGCACCACGAACTCACCGCGCGCGGCCGCGAGGCCCCGGTTGAAGGTCGCGACGGGCCCGACGTTGAGCTCGTTGGCGAGCACCCGCACCCGCGGGTCGGCGGCGAGGCGCCGGGCGACGTCGAGACTGCCGTCGCGGGAGGCGTCGTCGACCACGATGACCTCCACGTCGACGCCGTGCTGGGTCAGCGCGCTGCGCACCGCGTGCGCGAGGTACTGCTCGTAGTCGAAGCAGGGGATGACGACGGAGACCAGCACCAGCTCTCGCGTCGGCAAGGGCGCACGGAACTCCGCCGCGAGCTCGCGGGGTGCGCTCTGGTATCCGCTCATGTCCGCCCCTCTCATCGTCGGCTGCGACCGTCCGCCCGCGTCGCCGACCGGATGGTGGCGACGGTCAGAGGGAGTCGCCGCCCCGCGCCGTTGATACCTCTTCCGGTGCGGCATCCGGTTCGCGTGCGGCACCCGCCATCGGCGCGTCGGTCGGGCGGGGCGCGGCGCCGGACCGCAGCGATCGCACCCGCGCCAGCAGCCACGGCCCGACGACCAGCAGATACGTGGCGGCAGCCCCCGCGCCGCCGGCCAGGAGCGCCGCGAGCGGCGAGGCCAGCAGGGCGTCGAGGCCCCATCCCACGGCGGCCGCGGGCAGGACCGCGATGGTGGGCCGCAGGCACGCCCGCAGCAGCGGGCGCAGCCGGGCGCCCGCACGGCGCACGGCGAGCAGGTATCCGGGCAGGATGAGCGCCAGCGCGACGGCGACGTGCACCCACGCGGCGCCGACGATGCCGAACAGCGGCGTCGCCACGAGCATGCCCGCCACCAGGGCGATGAGCGACGCGACCTGGATCCACAGCACCGGCGCGCTGCGTCCCTCGGCGTACAGGTACGACGCGAACAGGTCGAACACCACGCGCAGCGCGCCGTAGACGCCGAGCGCCGCCAGCACGGGCGCGGCCGGCAGCCACTTCTCGCCGTAGACCACCTCGACCAGCGCGGCCGAGAGCACGGCGAGCAGCGCGCCGGCCGGCAGCGCCGCCGCCCATGCCACCCCGGTCAGGGCGGCGAGCGCGCCGCCCGCCTGCCCCGAGCGGGCCTCGCCCGTGCCGGGTTCCCCGGTCCGCGAGAAGTACGGCAGCGCGATCGACCGCACCACCTGCGACAGCGCGCTCATCGGCCAGTTCGACACGTTGAACGCCAGCACGTAGTACCCCAGGCCGACGACCCCCACCGTGCGCGCCAGCACGACGTTGTCGGCGTTGAGGAGCGCCCAGGACAGCAGGTTGGCGGCCGCGATGGGCACGCCGAACGCGAGCACGGCGCGCAGCTGGGAGTGATCCAGGCCGAACCGCGGACGGACGCGGGCGAACGCGAACAGCAGGACCGACCCCGTGGCCTGGGCGGCGACCCGCCCGATGGCGAGCGCGAGCGCACCGAAGCCCGCCGCGACGAGGCCCAGGGTGACGACCGTCGACACGATCAGGTCGCACACCGCGACCACGAAGAGCTCGCGCTGCTGGAATCGCCGCTGCAGCATGCCGTACGGCACGACGGTCGCGCCCGCGAGCAGCAGCGTCACCGACAGCACGGCGATGACCGGGCCCGCCTCGGGGCTGCCCAGCAGGGCGGCGGTCGGCGCGCTCGTCGCCGCCGTGGCGACAGCGAGCGCCGCGCCCGACACGAGCCCCAGCGTCGCGACGGTCGGCGCGATGCGCTCGGGGTGCGGCGACCGGATGATGTCGGCCGAGAGACCGAGGTCGGCGAGGGTCATGAGCACGCCCTGCACGGTGATCGCGATCGCGAACACGCCGAACTGCTCGGGCGCGAGGATGCGGGCGAGCACGATGCCGACGACGACGCCCCCGAGCCGCAGCACCAGGCTGCTGACACTGCTCCACGCGGCCCCGCGCGCGGCGCGCGCCGCCAGGCCGGGCTCGGGCGCGGCTCGTGTGCTCCCGGCGCGCATCACGTCCCCAGCGCCCCGTGGATCCTGCTCCGGATGCGCCAGCGCAGCGCTTCGACGGGGCGGACCGCCACGCGCCGCGTGCGGTCGCCCGTGCCCGCGGCGAACACGGCCCAGCGCCATGCGCCGGACCGCACCACGCCCGGGTCGATGTCACGTGCGAGCGCGAGCATCCGGCGACGCGCGTGCGCCCCTTCCTCGCCGCCCGGGAGCGGCGCCGACGCGAGCGCCAGCTCTCGCGCCACCGCGCGTCGGGCCCGCTCCGCGAGCCTGCCCGGCTGTCTCAGTCGGACGCCGTCGACCTCGAAGAACAGCTCGAACGCCTCCTTGACGCTGATGGCGTCGTCGAGCAGTCCGCCGTACACGGTGCGGTGCATGTTGGCCCCGTGCAGGCGGTAGTAGGCCTGCACGGGGCCGTTCACGCGTCCGATCCGGCCACGCGCCGCCGCCCGCAGCCACATGAGCATGTCGGCGGAACGCGGCAGCGACGCGGCGTAGCCGCCGATCTCGTCGTACACCGAGCGGCGCATCACGACTTCCGGATTCGTGGGGATGTTGCGGCCGCGGCGCGCGAAGTGCCCGATCCATTCCTCCCCGTCCCACACCGTCCACCAGGAGTGCTTCCGTGCCGGCGCGGGCAGTGCCCCGAGTGGCGCCGCCCGCCTGAACTCGTCCGCGTGCTCGAACTCGTCCCCCTGCTCGAACTGCTCGACCCGGCCGTAGACGAGCGAGATGCGGCGATCGTGCTCGAACAGCGCGGCGGCCCTGGCCAGGCTGCCGGGCGCGAGAGCGTCGTCGGCGGAGAGCAGAACGACGTACTCTCCCCTGGCCCGCGCCAGACCGTCGTTGTACGTGCGGATGTGCCGCATGTTCTCGGCGTGCTGCACCAGCGTGACCCGCGGATCCGCGTCCGCGAGCTCCCGCGCGACGGCGTCGCTGCCGTCGGTCGACGCGTCGTCGACGATGATCACCTCGACCGGCACGTCCTGCGCGAGTGCCGACTGCACCGCCGTGGGCAGGTACCGCCCGTAGTTGAAGTGCGGCACGACGACGGTCACGAGGCCGCCCGTCGCGGGCGGAAGGCTCTTGCCGAAGGTCACCACGCCGCCCGCTCCCCTCCCGTCACGCGCCGACCGCGGCACGCAGCGCGTCGGCGACCGCCGTCTGCTGCGCCTCCACGAGGTGCGGGAACATCGGCAGCGACAGGATGCGCTCCGCGGCCGCCTCGGCGACGGGGAACTCCCCGCGGAGGTGGCCGAGGTGCGCATAGGCGCCCGTGAGATGCAGCGGGGTCGGGTAGTGCACGCCTGCGCCCACGCCCGCATCGGCCAGCGCGGCAGCCACGCGGTCTCGCTGCGCCACGCGCACGACATACAGGTGCCAGACATCGACGTTGCCGGCGCGCGTGACCGGCAGCCGCACATCCCCGACGCCGCCCAGCAGCTCCGCGTAGCGGCAGGCGGCCGCCCGACGCGCGGCGTTCCACGCCTCCAGGCGCCGCAGCTTGGCGCGCAGCACGACCGCCTGCACCGCGTCGAGGCGCGCGTTGACGCCCACGCGGTCGTGCACGTACTTCGTCGTGCTGCCGTGGGCCTGCAGCGACCGCACGGTCTCGGCGAGCGCCGCATCCGACGTCGTCACGGCCCCGGCGTCGCCCGCCGCCCCGAGGTTCTTGCCGGGGTAGAAGCTGGTCGCGGCGATCGCTCCCACGGCGCCCGCGCGCCCTGCGGGCCCGGTCGCGCCCTGCGCCTGCGCGGCGTCCTCGACCAGCGGGATGCCGTGGCGGGCGGCGATCGGCGCGATCCGCTCGAGCGGCGCCATCTGCCCGAACAGGTGCACCGGCACGATCGCCCGCGTGCGGGGCGTGATCGCGGCCGCGACGGCATCCGGATCCATCAGCAGGTGCATGTCGTCGACGTCCACGAGCACCGGCACGGCGCCGATGCGGCTCGCGGCGGCAGCCGTGGCGATGAAGGTGTTGGCGGGCAGGATGACCTCATCGCCCGGCCCGACGCCGACGGCGCGGTACGCGAGCTCGAGCGCATCCGTGCCGTTGGAGACGCCGACCGCGTGGCGGGTGCCGATGTACGCGGCGTACTCGCGCTCGAACGCGTCGACGTGCCCGCCGCCGATGAAGGCGGCCGCACGCAGCAGCTCGTGCCACGCGGGCAGCACCTCGTCGGCGATCTCCTCGGACTGCGCGCGCAGGTCGAGGAACGGCACGGCGGGGGAACGGGGAACGGCGGCCGCCATGACGGTCGAGGTGGGCACGGTGATGCTCATGCGTGAGGCTCCAGGACGCGGGCGGGAATGGGAGGGGGGTAGGACGCGGCCCTCGCCGAGAGACGCCGGGCGGGGACTCCGGCCCACGTCTGACCCGCGGGGACGTCGCGGATCACGGCGGCCGCCATCCCGATGGTCGCGCCGGGGCCGACCACGATGCCCGGGCGCACGGCGGCGTTCATGCCGAGATACGCGGCCTCGCCGATGCGCACGCCGCCGCCCAGGCTGACGCCGGCCGCGAGGGTCGCGAAGTCGCCGAGCACGTCGTCATGCGTGATGGTGCAGCCCGGCATGACCACGACGTGACGGCCGAGGCGCGCATCCGCGGTGACCGTGGCGCCGTCGAGCAGGATGGAGCCCGCCCGCACCGTGCTCGTCGACCCCACACGCGCATCCGCGGCCACGAAGGTCGTGTAGCGCGCGGGGCCGACGCCCGCCGCGGCCAGCCGGCGCACCACGTCGCGGCGCGCCCGGCCCGATCCGATGCACACGAGCAGATGCTCGCGCCGCAGCGCGGCCTCCCCCACGCCGCCGAGCACGGGCACCCCGCCGTACTCCGTGCCGTGCGTGGCGGGGTCGTCGTCGAGGATGCCGACGACACCGGGCGCGCCGGCGGCGAGCACCTCGCGCGCCAGCCCGCTCGCACCGATCAGCAGCACGCTCACGGCGCGGCTCCGCTCGTGCGGGCCGCGGTGCCGATCCATCGCGCGCCGTCGCGCACGACCGCGATCACGCGATCCTGCTGGGCGAGCGTCAGCTCGTGGAACAGGGGCAGGATGAGCGTGCGATCGGTCAGGCGCTCGGTCGCGGCGAGCGAGGCGCCGCCGGTGTCGCGCTCGGCGTAGGCGGGCTGGCGGTGCGCCGCCATGATGCCGCGCCGCGCCGACACGCCCCGCGCGGCGAGCGCGGAGAGCAGCTCTTCGCGGTCCAGCGGGTACGGCCGGCAGACCTCAATCCACAGCGACTGGAAGCTGCTCTCACCGCGCGGCGGGTCGGCGACCACGCGGATGCCCGGCACGTCGGCGAGCGCGGCGCGGTAGCGCGCGGCCAGGGCGCGACGGCGGGCCACGATGGCCGGCAGCCGCGTGAGCTGCACGAGCCCGATGGCCGCC
The DNA here is from genome assembly GCF_040302945.1 of Microbacterium sp. NPDC096154. Lineage (NCBI taxonomy): Bacteria > Bacillati > Actinomycetota > Actinomycetes > Micrococcales > Microbacteriaceae > Microbacterium > Microbacterium sp. NPDC096154. The sequence continues at coordinate 44,897 of NZ_JBEOSM010000008.1, read as the reverse complement.
TGCAGGTCGGTCATGCGGAAGTTGAAGCCGACCTCGTCGTACCGCTCGGGCGGCGAGATCAGCGCGGCGTGCCGTTCGGCGGCCGACACGCCCATGGCGTGCTCTCGCAGCCGCCGGGCGCGAACCGCCCAGTCGGCGCGGCTCGTGGTGAGCATGCCGCCCTCTCCCGTGGTGAGGATCTTGCGCGGATGGAACGACCACGCCACCAGCTCTGCGCCCGCCCCGACGGGCGCGCCGTGGTAGGTCGACCCGACGCCGCACGCCGCGTCCTCGATCACGACGATGCCGCGCGGATCGCACAGGGCACGGATGGGCGCGAGGTCGACCGGGATGCCGCCCTGGTCCACCGCGATCACGGCGCGCGTGCGGGGTGTCAGGGCGCGCGCGATGGTGTCGGCCGTCACGTTGCCGGTCGCGGCGTCGACATCCGCGAACACCGTGCGCGCGCCGACGTACGACGCGGCATTGGCGGTGGCGATGAACGACAGCGAGGGCACCACCACGTCGTCGCCCGAGCCGATGCCGGCCACGACGAGCGCCAGGTGCAGCGCGCTGGTGCAGCTCGAGGTCGCGATGGCGTGCGGGGCGTGCATCGCCGCGGCGAACTCGCGCTCGAACTCCGCGACGCGCGGCCCCTGCGCGACCCATCCCGAGGCGATCACCGCCGCGGCGGCCTGCGCCTCCTCGTCGCCCAGCCAGGGGCGCATCACGTCGATGCGCTCGTGAGCAGCCGCGGGCGCCGCGGCCGGGGCGGCCTCCCCCAGCAGAGCCTGCTGCGGCGCGGTCACGCCGTCACCTCCTCGGGCGCGGGCGACTGCCAGTTGCGGTCCTCGATGCGCTGCAGCATCTGCGCCGGCGTGAGCGGGCGGGTGCGGAACCACTCGACCAGCTCGGCGACGCCCTCATGCAGCGGCATAGCCGGCACGAACCCCGTGAGCCGGCGCATGAGCGTCGCGTCGACGAGCAGGCGGCGCACGTCGCCCGGTCGCGCCTCGAGGTGCACGGGGTCGAGGTCGGGGCGCCCGACCAGCCACGCGACCGTGCGGGCAAGCGCCTCGATCGTGACCTCCTGCCCCGACCCGAAGTTCACCGTGCGGCCGATCGCCGCGTCGCACTCGGCAAGGGTCGCCAGGCCCCGCGCGGTGTCGCTGACGTGCATGAAGTCGCGCGTCTGGCGCCCGTCGCCGTAGATCAGCGCGGGCAGCCCGCACAGGTTGCGCACGATCGTGCGCGGCAGCACTTCGCCGCTGTCGCCCTCGAAGTGGCTGCGCGGGCCGTACGTGTTGAACGGGCGCACGACGATCACCGGCAGCCCGTGCGTGCGGTACGCGGCCCGCGCGTAGGCCTCGCCCGCGAGCTTCGCGGCGCCGTACACGGTCTCGGGCCAGGTCGGGTGCTGCTCGTCCATCGGCGCGCGCTGCGCGGTGCCGAACACCTCGCTCGAGCTGACATGCACGAACCGCCCCACCTCCACGGCCCGCGCCCGCTCGAGCAGGCGCAGCGTGGCGGTCGCGTTCACGTCGTGGTTCGTGAACGGGTCGTGCAGGCTGTGCCGCACACCCAGGCACGCGAGGTGGAACACGACGTCGGCGCCCTCGAGCGCCCGCAGCGCGTCATCCGACCGAATGTCGGCCTCGATCAGGCCGATCCGGCGATCCCCGCACCAGCGCACGAGGTTCTCGCGGCTGCCGTTCACCAGCGAGTCCACGACCGTGACGTGCTCGACGTCGCGGCGTGCGACCAGCTCGTCGACCAGGTGGCTGCCGATGAACCCCGCTCCTCCCGTGACCACGACGCGCGCGCCGGCGAGCGGGGTCATGCCGCACCTCCGACGATCGAGGCAGCGGCGAGCGCCGGCTCCGCGGGGCTCTCGACCGCCACGGGCGCTCCGTGCGCCGCCAGGCTGCGAGAGGCCGCCTCCAGCACCGACAGCACGCGCAGGCCGCTGTCGCCGTCGGTGCGAGCGGGCCGCCCCTCGCGGATGGCCGCCGCGAACTCCGCCACGACATTCGCCAGCGCCTCCTGCTCGGGCAGCGCGGGCGACCAGGTGTCGCCGAGTCGGTACGACACCTGCGCATCGCGGGTGCCGGGGTCGCCACCCGCCCGCGCCCCGACGTCGACTCCGCGGTCGAACACGCTGAGCCGCTGCTGCGGATTGAGGTCGTCCCAGACCAGCGTGCGGCGGGTGCCGCCGATCACCATGCGGCGGATCTTGGTGGGGCTGAGCCAGTTGACCTGCACGTGGGCGATGGCGCCGTCCGCGAGGGGAAGGGCGAGGTAGCCGACGCAGGTCCTGCCCGTGCGGAGCGGGTCGCCGCCGGCGGCCGACACCGAGTCCGCCGCGAGCCCGCCCGGCAGCACGAAGTCGAGGATCGCCAGGTCGTGCGGCGCCAGGTCCCACAGCACGTCGACGTCGGGCTGCACGAGACCGAGGTTGATGCGGGTCGAGTCGATGTACAGGATGTCGCCGAGAGCGCCTTCCGCGATCAGGTCGCGGATGCGCAGCACGGCGGGCGTGTAGCAGTACGTGTGGTCGGTCATGAGCACGAGGCCTCGCTCGCGCGCGAGCGCGACCATCTCGCTGCCCGACGCGCGGTCGGCCGCGAGCGGCTTCTCGACCATCACGTGCTTGCCGGCCTCGAGCGCGCGGCACGCCAGCGCGTGGTGGGTGCGCGCGGGCGTCGCGATCGCGACGGCGTCGATCAGCGGGTCGGCCAGCACGGCCGCGACGTCGGTGAGCACGGGCGCGCCTCCCACCGACTCCGCCACGCGCTGCGCGCGCTCGACGTCGAGGTCGCACACCGCGGCCAGGTTCCACGCGTCCGAGGCGCGGAGATTGCGCGCCAGGTTCGGGCCCCAGTAGCCGGCGCCGATCACCGCCGCGTTGTATCTCTCCATCACGCTTCCGCTCCTTGCCGTCGAGAGCGCGTCGCGCGCTCTGCTGAGAACTGTCGGCCGGTGCGGCCTCCCCTGCTCAGAGCGAGCGCCGCCCCCGCTGATACGAAGGCCGCGACGAACGGATGATCCGATGACCGAGACCCAGCCCGCCCGACCCGCGGCTCTCGCCGCCGCGTCCGCCGACGTGGACCCCTCCGCCGGCATCGGCCTCGGCACGCGCATCTGGCATCTCGCCCAGGTGCGCGAGGGCGCCCGAGTCGGCGCGGACTGCATCATCGGGCGGGGCGCGTACATCGGCCCCGGCGTGGTCCTGGGCGATGCGTGCAAGGTGCAGAACCACGCGCTGGTGTACGAGCCGGCCGTCCTGGCTGACGGCGTCTTCATTGGCCCGGCGGCCGTGCTGACGAACGACGAGTTCCCTCGCGCCGTCACGCCCGATGGCCGCCTGAAGGGCCAGGACGACTGGCATGCCGTGGGCGTCACGATCGGACGCGGCGCGTCCATCGGCGCGCGGGCGGTGTGCATCGCCCCGGTCACGGTGGGGGCGTGGGCGCTCGTCGCCGCGGGCGCCGTGGTGGCGAAGGACGTTCCGGCTCACGCCCTCATGGTGGGCGTGCCGGCGCGGCGGGTCGGCTGGGTCGGCCGCGCGGGCCGCCCGCTGGTGCGCGAGGGCGGCGAGTGGGTGTGCCCCGCATCGGGCGAGCGATACATCGAGCGCGACGGCGCGCTCACACCGGCGCACTGACGGCCGGGCGGCGAGTGGGTGTGCCCCGCATCGGGCGAGCGATACATCGAGCGCGACGGCGCGCTCACACCGGCGCACTGACGGCCGGGCGGCAGGAGCCTCAGACCGGCGACGGCATCCAGTTGCGATCGTCGATCCGCGCCAGCATCTGCTGCGGTGTCGCGAGCCCGCCGCGGAACCATCGCACGAGGTCCGCCACGCCGGCTTCGAACGGCATCGCCGTGGTGAAGCCCGTGAGCCGGCGCACCAGGCGGCCGTCCACGAGCAGCCGGCGCACGTCGCCCGGTCGGGGCTCGAGGTGCACGGGAGCCAGGTCGGGGCGTCCGACGAGCCGGGCGACGGTCTCGGCGAGCACGCGGATGGAGATCTCGCGCCCCGACCCGAAGTTGATCGTGCGGCCCACGGCCTGGTCGCACTCGGCGATCGTCGCCAGGCCCCGCGCAGTGTCTCCGACGTGCATGAAGTCGCGGGTCTGCTCGCCGTCGCCGTAGACGAGCGCCGGCAGACCGCAGAGGTTGCGGATGATCGTGCGCGGCAGGACCTCGCCGCTGTCGCCCTCGAAGTGGCTGCGGGGGCCGTACGTGTTGAACGGACGCACCACGATCGTGCCGAAGCCGTGCGTGCGATACGCGGCGCGCACGTAGGCCTCCCCGGCGAGCTTGCTGGCGCCGTACACGGTCTCGGGGGTGGTGGGGTGGTGCTCGTCCATCGGCACGCGCTGCGCCGTGCCGAACACCTCGCTCGAGCTGACGTGCACGAAGCGGCGCACGCCCGCGAGCCGCGCGCGCTCCACCAGAGCCAGCGTGGCGGTGGCGTTGACCTCGTGGTTCTCGACCGGGTCGTGCAGGCTGTGCCGCACCCCCAGGCACGCGAGGTGGAACACGACATCCGCGTCTTCCAGCGGGCGCCGGCCCGCGTCGGAGCGGATGTCGGCCTGCACCAGCCGCACCCGCGGGTCCGATCCCCACTGCGCGAGGTTCGCGCGCCGGCCGTTGACCAGCGAGTCGACGATCGTGACGCGCTTCGCCCGTCGGCGGTTGACGAGCTCGTCCACGAGGTGGCTGCCGATGAACCCGGCACCGCCCGTCACCACGATGCGCGCGCCCGAGAGCGACGTCATGCCGCGCCTCCCGCCCCGGCCGCACGCACCATGTCCCTGACCCGCTGTGCCACGCGCTGCTCCTCGCTCGCCGCGGGGCCTCGCCACGAGGTCCCGTCTCCCGGCGCGGAGGCGCCGGTGAGATGCAGGAGCGCGAGGGCGCGGATCTGATACCGCCGCAGCCCGCCTCGGTCCGCCGATCAGAAGCCGCTGCCGTGGCACAGGAACGGCGCGATGATGCCCGTCTCCTGCGTCGCGAGCGCGAGCGCGTCCGACGGCGCCAGGCCCGCCGCGAGGCTGCCGTGCAGCGCACCGAGCAGCTCGGCGGCCGCGTCGTCCCCCACGGTCACGGGCGCCGCGACGACGCACACGGTCCCCGCGTGCAGCCACGCATGGGCCATGCCGATGGCCTCGGCCCCCCAGCGCACCGACGAGCGTCCCAGCTCGCATGCCGACAGCACGACCGTGCCGGGCGGGCGCCCGATCAGATCGATGTCATAGCCGAACAGCGTGCCGTCGGCCAGGCTCAGGCCCGACATCAGCGGCGAGTCGAGCGAGTGCCTCCCGTGCGCCACCACGTGCAGCACGTCGACCTGCTGGGCCAGCTCGGTCACCGCGTCGACGCGCGCGTCGGCGCCGAGCAGCATGCGCGGCGCGCGGACCTCCGCCTCGGCGCCGCCACCAGCACGGTGCAGCTCCCATGCGAACGCCGCGTTCTCGGCCTCCTCCTGCCCGCGCGCGATGCCGGGCCCGACCACGAACCCGGCGCTGTGCGCCGCACGGCACCCGCCGCGAGAGGCCACCCATCGCGAGGCCGAGCGCGACAGCGTCATCGCTCGGCCCCGCATGCCGGGCAGCATGGTCCACGGGAGCCCCGCGAGAATGCCCGGCGCGGTCACCAGGACGCGGCGCGGCTCGCCCGCCGCGGCGAGCGCCGTGTCCACCAGCAGCGCCGACAACCGCGCCAGGCGACGCTCCAGCGACGTGCGCACGGCGCGCGCCATGCGCCCGCCCGTGAGCGCCGCCGCGACGTCGAGATCGGCGCGGAGGCCGGGCAGTTCGCCCTCCACCGCCGCCCAGTCGACGTCGATCACCGTCGGGTCCCCGTCGGCGGGCACGGCGAGGCACAGCAGCGCTCCCCGGCTGTACAGGTAGGTCAGCATCGCGGTGCCGGGGTCGAGGTGGGCGCGCAGCGTCTCGAGCCCCACACGTGGGATGGCCGCGGCCTCCCCCACCGTGGCCCACTGTCGCTCGCGCACGCGCTCGCGGATCTCCTGCGCACGCGGGTCGTCCTGCCACGCGGCGCCCTTCTCCTCGCGCAGCAGGCGCAGCTCGGCGAGGTCGTGCGCGTGACGGGGGTTGTGCGGCGGCCGCACGGGCGCCACCTGGTGTGCGAAGTGCCGCGCGCGCTCCGACCACTCGAACAGGACGTCGGGGCGACGCGAGCGCATCGCGGCCGCGAGCCCCTCGAACATCAGCCCGTTGCCGTGCATGGCGACCGAGGACGCCACGTCGAGAGCCCCGAACGAGCGCTGCCACGCCGACAGGGTCTCGATGCCTGCGGCGGCGTGACGACGCGCCTCGCCGTCGCGTCTGCGTGCGGCGGCCCGCACCGCCCGGGCCTCGTGCACCATCAGCCGCACCGGAAGCGAGTCGCCATCGCGCAGGCGGGGTGTGCGTCCCGACACATCGCCGCGGCGCGACGCCGCGATCAGACGCGCCAGTCGCAGCGTCTCCGCCTCCGCGGCGTAGCCGAGGTCCGCCAGCTCGGTCGCCGCGCGCTCGACCTGCTCCTCGCTCGGCAGGCGACCGCCGGCGTCGGCCAGCTGCAGCATCGCGCGAAGCCGCACGCCCTCGGCCCGCGCGGCCCATGCCGTGCTGCCGAGGCCGCGGAAGCGCCGCGTCGCCAGGCCGGCGACCTGCGCCGCCCGGGCCGGCTCGTGCGTGAGCAGCGACAGCGCCAGGTGGAACTCCGCCTCGGCGCGGGACTGCGGCATGCGTGCGGCGCCGAACGCCCGCGCGACGCTCTCCAGCGTGCGCTCCGCCTCGAGCACCTGGCCGGCCTCGCGCAGCACCTCGGCGCGGTCGAGGTCGCAGATCGCGACGTTCACGGGCGACGAGGCGATGATGGGGCGGGCCTCGGCCATGCGCTCGAGCGCCGTGACGAGATCGCCCTCCAGCAGCGCCACGTAGCCCGCGTTGTGCACGGTCATGGCCTGGTTGTGCTTCTCGCCGGCCTGCGCGAACGAGTACGCGGCGCGCTCGAGGTCGGCGCGCGCCGCGGCGAGCCGGTGGCGGCGCATCAGCGCCACGCTGCGGTTGACCAGCATGTTGCCCAGTCGCAGCGGATGGGTCTCGGCCGCGATGGCCCGGTTCAGCATCGCGAGCGCCTCGTCGTAGTCGCCGCGCTCGACGGCGAGGGCGCCGAGCTGCCCGTGCAGCACCGCGGCTGCGGACGCCGACAGCCGCCCCTCGGCGCGGCCCTCGCTCAGCACGGCGCGGCAGAGCCGGGCGGCCTCGTCCGGATGACCCGTGCGGGCGAGCACGTACGCGAGCGTTCCGGCGATCCGCGCCCGCTCGTCGGCCGACGCGGCACGCTCGGCCGCCGCGTGCAGCACCCGCCGCGCCGCGGTGAGCCGACCCCGGTTGCTCAGGGCGACGCCGCGCGCGTGAAGGTCATCAGCGGTGAGGCGCATGGCGCACCTCCGCTCGACGCGCCGACTGCCTCTTCCCTCCGGCGGGGACATGGTGCACCATGTCCGGTAACGCTCCGAACCCCCGATCGGAACGCGCTTCCCTACCCGCCCCTACCCTGATCCCGAGGCACTCCCCATGCCCTTCTCCCCCACCAATCACGCGCGCCCGCGCACCGTCATCCACACCGACCGAACGCCCTCGATGTGTCGTCCGCATGGGCGATCCCGGGCGCCGATTCCGTCGCCGTTCCGGGGCGCCGCGCTGGTGCTGCGCCCCCTCGCCGGCGGCTGACCGCCGGCATCCCGCGCTCCGCGACGGCCGTGCCAGAGCCGAGCGGAGCGGCGCACGGCGCGCCGCTCCGCTTCGTGCTCCGGCACGGCCGTCGTCGCGTGAGCGGGCGCGCACGCCTTCCCTCTGACAGCAGGCCCCGTCGCCAGCCATAGGGGTCACCTCTCCGCGGTGCGCGGCAACCGCATCGCACGTTCCGACGGCGCGGGGGCACCGTCGGTCCCTGCTGCGACGCGGGGGCGCCGCAGCATCCGGATGACGCGGAGCGCGGTGAGAGATCAGACCTCGAACTGCGGCGTGATGAACTCCCTCAGCTCACCGTCCATCCGAACGATCAGGCGCACGGCCGACAGCCCGGGGGTCACGTCCGCGAACGCGAAACGTCCCTCCTCGCCGAGCTCGGCCGCCCATTCGTGCGCGTCCTGCGACAGGCGCGCCGCCAGCACAGCGGGCTCCGACCAGCCGTCGATGCGGCGGTTGCCCGACTCGGTCGCCGACACGTGCAGCAGCACGCTGGTGGCCTCGTCGCTGAACTGCAGCGTGAGCCGTTCCTGCTCGCTGCGCACCGCGGCCTGACCCGCGGTGACCTCGGTCAGCAGCGCGTACTCGCGCGAGACGTCGTCCACGGCGACCGCCGCGATCATCCGCTCGGCCAGATCCTGTGGGGGCTCGTCGACACGCTCCCACATCCGCCTGAGCGCTGCGAGCGTCTCGCGGTCCTCTTCTTCGCTGTCCACGATCATGATCATCCCCCTTGCAGCCCCTCAGTACCATCAAGCCGCGCCCGCAGTTTGGCCAGGCAGCGTTGGCGGGTCGGCCCGATGCTGCCGACCGGCATGTGCAGATCGGCCGCGATACGGCGATAGTCGGGCCGGTCGTCGAAGGCCACGATGCGCAGCAGGCGCTGACATCGGTCGTCGAGCCCCTGCACGGCGTGCCACAGGTGCTGCGACTCCAGCTGCCCGACGGCCTCTTCCTCGGCCGTGGCCGTGGGCGCCAGCCGCAGCTCGAGCGTCTCGTCCTCGGTCGGGTCGGCGCGCGCGTCGACCTTCGAGCTGCGCCACGCCTCGCGACGGGCCGTCATGGTGAGCCAGGCCGACACGGCCTCGGGGTCGAGGATCGACTCGTGCTTGCGCACGAACGCCAGCCAGGTCGCCTGCACCACATCCTCGGCGGTCTCCCGTCGCAGCCCGTAAGCCCGCACCACGTGCCACAGCACCGGGCTGAGCAGGCGCACGAGCTCGTCGAGCGCGCGCGAGTCGCCGCTCTCGCGCCACCGCACGAACAGCCGAGCCGCCTGTTTCCACCGCGCGGGACCGTCACCCGTCTCGTCGGCGGACGCGTCCGGCGACCGCTCGCCCGCGCGGGGGGACGCGGCGAGGTCGGAGCCCGATTCGGGGGTCGGCTGCTCCGGAGGATGTTGATCCTGCACGCGGCACATTGTGCCGATCGCCGATGACACCCCACAAGGGGAAGTGTCGCGAACTTGAGGCACGGCCGCGTCATCCCGGCCCGCGCCGCCGAACCTGAAGGAGACCTTGAGGTCGATCACCCGCATCCTCCCCCCGTGACGGCCACCGGGGAGTCCCCCACGAGCGGCGTGTGGACGAGCGCGGGCGCGGGCGCCCCGTGTGCGTCTGCCCCCTGCGCCGCGCTCGCGAAGCGGAACTCGACCGCGACGGCGTCTCCCGGCGGCACATCGATGCGCGTGGCCGCGCCGGGCCGGCCGATCACCGTCGCGCTGCTCCACGCGTGCGGCTCGCCGTCGAGGTGCACGCCCTCGACGATGGCGCCCGGTGGCGCCAGGGCCGTCAGCCGCACGCCGATGTGGTCGCGCTCGAAGCCGCCCCAGGCCGGGAAGGACGTCCACGGCAGCAGGATGTCGGGCGGGACCTCGCTCGTCAGGGTGGCCCGCACGAGCACGGTGCCCCGGCCGTCGGCACGGCACGCGCTCGCGTCCAGCGCGAACGTCGCCGAGAGATACGCCCCGAGCTTGCCGCCCGTGAGGTCGTCGAAGAGCAGCGCGTGCGCATCCCGCTGCTCGATGCGAGCGCGCATGCCGGCCACCGGAGAGCGGGCGATCGCGGCCTGCTCGCGGGCGTGCGCGCTCCACAGCGCGACGCGCCCCTCCTCGACCAGCGGCACCACGTGGTAGGCGATCGGCGCGGCGTGGGCGGCATCCGCCATCGCGGCGGCGAAGAGGGCCTCCGCGACGGCGGCGAAGAACATGGCCTGCTCCGGCCGATCGCGTTCGAGGTAGGGGCGGCGCAGCAGCGCGTCGACCACCTGTTCCGCCGCGATCTGCTCGCCGCCCGCCCGCACGGGTCCTGTCACCCTCAGCAGCGGCTGCAGCACCAGCGGATCGATCGACAGCACCGCATCCGGCTGCTGGCCCGCGTATCCCCGCCACCAAGCCGCCGCGAGCTGCGCCGAGAGCGCGAAATCGGGTGTGCCGCTCAGGTTCTGGACGTACCGCGCCACATCGTCGTCGGGCCACGTCGACGCATCGTCCGGCACGGGGAGCAGCGGCTCCCGCGCGGGCGGGAACGACTCGCTGTCGGTCTGGGCCTCGAGCGCGAGCACGCCGTCCTTCGCGCGGATCGCCACGAACGTTCCCGCGATGCCGCCCGCGGCACGCAGCTCGCCGGGGTTCTGCAGCATCACCAGGATGAGCCGGTCGCCGTCCGCTCCCAGCATGGCCGGCGCGATCTCCGAGGTCGCGTGCAGCGCCTCGATCGCGGGCCCGGCGCGTGCCACGCCGCGGTCGAGCAGGTCGAGCGCGGCGGCGATCGGTCCCACGACGTGGGATCGGTCGAGCGCGGCGAGACGCTCCCGCGCGTCGCCGAGGGCCGCCACCGCCTCGCGCAGCGGAGCGCGCAGCGCCTCGATCGCGTCGACGTCGACGCCCCCGGCAGCGGTCGGAGTGACCACCGGGCCGGCCGAGCGCAGGATGTCGCGCCCCGCCGCCGTGAGCGCGGCGAGTTCGGCGGCTCCGACACGGATCGCACGCAGGTTGGGCCCCGCGAACGGCGCGTGCTCCGCGACCCGCCAGATCGGGTCCGACGTCAGCGACGCCAGGGTCTGAGCGTGCCCGGCGAGCGCCCCCGCGTCGCCGGACACGCGGTCCAGGAACGACGCGTCGAACTGCGCGCCGTCGAGAGTGTGTTCGAAACGGTCGGCGGCGCGCTGCAGGGCGGCCACCTCCGCGTACGCGAGCGCCGCTCTAACCGCCAGCCACACGCACGCCGCCGCCAGCACCACTCCCGCGCCGAGCAGCGTGCGGGAGACGGCCCGGCGCCAGGGCCGGGCAGGCGGAGGCGCGATCACAGCGATCACAGCCGCGGCCGCCGTCGAGCCGTGACGAACGCGAGCCCGCCTGTGAGCATGCCCGCGCCGAGCAGCAGCGGTGCCGCCAGCTCGATGCCGGTGGCGGCCAGCGCGCGGGGCCCGAGCCCGGCGCCCGCAGCACCCGCCGTGGGCACGCTGTCGGGGCGCGGCGATGGCGGCTCGAGGCGGGGGCCCGGCACGCAGCCGGGCGTGGAGGGCGGATAGGCCACGGCGACCGCCGCCGCGGGGTTCATCTCGACGGTGACGTGCGCGCCCACGCGCGTCCACCCGAGGTCGTCCTCGCCCACGTCCCGCCACTCGCCATCGACCCGTCGCCATCCGGGCCACCCCGCGCCGGTGCCTTGGGCATCGACGGCAGAGCCCGGACACAGCACCGATCCCGCCAGGCGGTCGTCGCCCCCGAGCGCTCCCAGCGGCAGGTCGTACCGCTCGACGCCCTTGCGGAACACGAGCGAGACATCCCGCGTCGTGGACAGCCCGTCGGGATCGACCAGCGTCACGTCATACGAGATCCAGGGGGCGTCGGCGATGCACACCGCGACCGCGCTCGCGTTCAGCGACGGCTCGACGGGCTGCTCGGGGGCGTACGGCTCGTCGAGCGAGCCCGCCGCGAGCAGCGTCATCGCCGCTCCCGCGATCAACCCGTGCAGCACCGCGCCTCCCTCCCGGCACCGCGCGGACCGCGGCGTCCCCTCTTACGAGGGGTCAGAGGGCCCGGTGATACAGCGAGACCGTCGGGGCGACGGGACGGTGTGAGCCGCGGTCAGCCCAGCGAAGCGGCCCGTCAGCCCAGCGAAGCGGCCCGTCAACCGAGCGCGGCCAGGCGCTCGGCCTCGTCCGCCTCGATGCACGACTGCACGACGGGCTCAAGAGCCCCGTCCATCACCTGGTCGAGGTTGTAGGCCTTGTAGCCCGTGCGGTGATCGGCGATGCGGTTCTCGGGGAAGTTGTACGTGCGGATGCGCTCCGAACGGTCCATGCCGCGGATCTGCGACTTGCGCGCGTCGGCTGCCGCGGCGTCGAGCTCCTCCTGCTGGCGCGCGAGGAGGCGGGCGCGCAGCACGCGCATGGCGGCCTCGCGGTTCTGCAGCTGCGACTTCTCGTTCTGCATGGACACCACGATGCCGGTCGGCACGTGCGTGATCCGCACGGCCGAGTCGGTCGTGTTCACCGACTGGCCGCCGGGGCCCGACGAGCGGAACACGTCGATCTTCAGATCGTTCTGGTCGATCTGGATCTCCTCGGGCTCGTCGACCTCGGGGAACACGAGCACGCCCGTGGTCGACGTGTGGATGCGCCCCTGCGACTCGGTGGCGGGCACGCGCTGCACGCGGTGCACGCCGCCCTCGTACTTGAGGTGCGCCCACACGCCCTGCACCGGATCGGACGACGATCCCTTGATGGCGACCTGCACGTCCTTGTAGCCGCCCAGGTCCGACTCGTTGCGCTCGAGCAGCTCGGTCTTCCAGCCCTTGGAGGCCGCGTACTGCGTGTACATGCGCAGCAGGTCGGCCGCGAACAGCGCGCTCTCGGCGCCGCCCTCGCCCGCCTTGATCTCCATGATCACGTCGCGCGCGTCATCCGGATCGCGCGGGATCAGCAGCCGACGCAGCTTCTCCTGCGCCTGCGCCAGCTTCTCCTCCAGCACGGGCACCTCGTCCACGAACGCGTCGTCCTCCTTGGCGAGCTCTCGCGCCGCCTCGAGGTCCTCCGTCGCGGCCGTCCACGCCTCGTGCGCCTGAACGATGCGGTTCAGCTCGGCGTAGCGCCGGTTGACGCGCTTCGCGCGTGCGGCATCGGCGTGCACCGCCGGGTCGGAGAGCTCCTCCTGCACCCGGCGGTGCTCGTCGATCAGGGCATCGACCGACTCGAACACGCGATCAGCGGATGTCGTTCTCGTGGCCCGACGAGCGTCCGCCGGCCCCGGGAATCGACTTCTGCATCTTGACGAGGAACTCGACGTTCGACTGGGTCTCCTTGAGCCCCTCGAGCATGGTGCCGATCGACTGCTCGGGGCTGAGGCCCGCGAGCGCGCGACGCAGCTTCCAGGTGATCTTGACCTCGTCGGGCGACAGCAGCATCTCCTCACGGCGCGTGGACGACGCGTTCACGTCCACGGCGGGGAAGATGCGCTTGTCGGCGAGCTGGCGCGACAGGCGCAGCTCCATGTTGCCGGTGCCCTTGAACTCCTCGAAGATGACCTCGTCCATCTTGGATCCGGTCTCGACCAGCGCGGTGGCGAGGATCGTGAGCGATCCGCCGTTCTCGATGTTGCGCGCGGCGCCGAAGAAGCGCTTGGGCGGGTACAGCGCCGACGCGTCGACGCCACCCGACAGCACGCGTCCCGACGTCGGAGCCGACACGTTGTACGCACGGCCCAGGCGCGTGATCGAGTCGAGCAGCACGACCACGTCGCGTCCCAGCTCGACCAGGCGCTTGGCCCGCTCGATCGCGAGCTCCGCGACCGTGGTGTGGTCCTCGGCCGGACGGTCGAAGGTCGAGGCGATGACCTCGCCCTTCACCGTGCGCTGCATGTCGGTGACCTCCTCGGGGCGCTCGTCGACGAGCACGACCATGAGGTGGGCCTCGGGGTTGTTGTGCGCGATCGCGTTGGCGATCTGCTGCAGCACGATCGTCTTGCCCGCCTTCGGGGGCGCGACGATGAGACCGCGCTGACCCTTGCCGATCGGCGCGACGAGGTCGATGATGCGCTGCGTCAGCTTCTCGGGCGCCGTCTCGAGGCGCAGGCGGTCCTGCGGGTACAGCGGCGTGAGCTTGGAGAACTCCACCCGCGAGGCCGCGTCCTCGACCGACAGGCCGTTGATCGAGTCGACCTTGACCAGCGCGTTGTACTTCTGGCGGCCCTGCTGCTCGTTCTCGCGAGGCTGCTTGATCGCACCGACCACCGCGTCGCCCTTGCGCAGGTTGTACTTCTTGACCTGCCCGAGCGAGACGTACACGTCCTGCTGGCCCGGGAGGTAGCCCGTCGTGCGCACGAATGCGTAGTTGTCGAGCACATCCAGGATGCCCGCGATCGGGATGAGGACGTCGTCCTCGGTGATCTCGGTCTCGAACTCGTCGCCGGTCTGGTTGCCGCCACGGCGCTTGTTGCGACCGCGACCGCGACCGCCCTGCTCGTCGTCGGACTCCTGCGCCTGGGGCTGCGCCTGCGCGCCGCTCTGGTTCTGGCCGTTCTGGTTCTGGCCGCCCTCGCCCTTGTCGCCCTTGTTGCGGCTGCGGCTGCGGCTGCGGCTCCGGCTGCGGCGGCCGGTGCCCTCCTGCGCCTGCTCGGCGGCGCCGTCCTGCGCGGCCTCCTGCGGGACGTCCTGCGCGGCGCCCTCGGCGGCGTTCTCCGGCGCGGAGGCCTGCTCGGCGGCATCGGACTCAGGAGCGTCCTGCGTCGCGGCGTCCTGCTTGCGGCCTCGCTTCGGCGCGTTCCGCTTCGGGGCGTCCTGCTGCGGGGCGTCCTGCTGCGAGGCGTCCTCGGGCGCGGCGGGCAGCTCCGCGGGCTTGTCCGCGGCGGCCTCGACCGGCGCCTCGCTCGCCTGGTCGGCGACCTGCTCGGGCGCCGCCTCGGCCGGGGCGGCCTTCGGCGTGCGCTTGCGCGGGGCGCGCTTGGGCTTCTCGGGCGCGGCGTCGGCGGGGGCCTCGGCGGCCTGCTCCGCTGCCGGGGCGGCGTCGGACGCCGCAGCGTCGACCGGGGCCTCGGCGTCGGCCGACTTCGCGCGGCGGGGGGCACGCTTGCGGGGCGCCTTCGTCGGCGTCTCGGCCGCGGCCGTGTCGGTGACCTGCTCGCTGCTCACAGCGGCGGCCTCAGTCTGGATCTCGGAGATGGTCTCCACGAGTGCTCCTCTGGCTGGAACGTGGTGATGTCGCCCGATCGCACGTACCGGATGCGCGGCTTGGGGGCGCCACGACACGCGTCGGTCGCCCAGGCGCTCGTGATCAGGCTGCTCAGGTGAACAAGCTGCTCGGAGAGCTGGTCGGGGGACCTGTGCGGGGCTTCGCAGATTGCGAAACGGTGGTCAAGAATCGTGCCGATCGGCACCCACCGCGGTTTCCCCCACTGTAGCACCTCTCAGAGCGGCGGCCTCGATGAACGCGCGCAGCGCCCGCGCGTCGTCGGCCATCTCGGTCACGTGCTGCGGCGCGTCCAGCATGGCCCTCACGTCGGGCGCGTACTCGAGGTCCACCCCGAGCGCCTCGCGGATGGTCTCAGCGAACTTCTGCGGCTTCGCGGTCTCGAGCACGAGCATCGGCACAGAGGGCTCCACGTGCTCGCGCGCCACCTTCACGCCGTCCGCCGTGTGCGGATCGATGATGTCGCCCGCGGCGGCGTGCACCTGCCGGATCGTCTGGATGCGGTCGTCGTGCGTGGACGTGCCGCTGACCAGCCCGAACTCCCCGGCGAAGCGCGGCTGGTCGGCGGAGGCGTCGAAGAAGCCCTGCTCGTCGAGCTCCGTCCAGGCCTGCACCACGAGCTGCGGGTCCCGCCCGACCAGCTCGAAGATGAAGCGCTCGAGGTTCGACGCCTTCGAGATGTCCATCGAGGGGCTCGAGGTGGCGAGCGTCTCGGCCGCGGTGCGCGGCCGGTAGACGCCCGTGCGGAAGAACTCGTCGAGCACGTTGTTCTCGTTGGTCGCGAGCACCAGTCGGCGGATCGGCAGCCCCATCCGCTTCGCATAGAAGCCCGACAGGACGTTGCCGAAGTTGCCCGAGGGCACCGTGAACGACACCTCGCGCGGGCCGCCGGCGTCGGTCGCCCGCAGCCACGCCCAGAAGTAGTACACGGACTGGGCGGTGATGCGCGCGAGATTGATGGAGTTGACCGCGCCCAGGTGGTTCGCCTGCTTGAACGCGATGTCGCCGGCGAGCTGCTTGACGAGGTTCTGGCAGTCGTCGAACACGCCGTCGATCGCGATGTTGTGGATGTTCTCGTCGTCGAGCGAGAACATCTGCGCCCGCTGGAAGGCGCTCATCCGGCCCCGCGGAGACAGCATGAAGACCGAGATCCGGTCCTTGCCGCGCAGCGCGTGCTCCGCCGCCGAGCCGGTGTCTCCCGACGTGGCGCCGAGCACGTTCAGCACCGCGCCGGTGCGCGCGAGCGCGTACTCGAGCACCTGGCCGAGGAACTGCATGGCCATGTCCTTGAAGGCGAGCGTCGGCCCCTCCGACAGCCCGACGAGTGTGAGCCCGTCGCCGATGGACCGCAGCGGCACGACCTCCGAGGGGAACGCCGCGTAGGCGGCCGCCGTCATCCGGGCCAGGTCGTCGCGCGGGATGTCGGTCGCGAACAGCCCCAGCACCTCGGTGGCGAGCTGCGGGTAGGTCAGCGCGCGCCACCGCTCGAGGGTCTCCGGCTCGACCCGGGGCATGGTCTCGGGAACCGCCAGCCCGCCGTCCCGGGCGAGGCCCTCGAGCAGCGCTTCGGTGTACGACAGCGGCTCGCCGCCGCCGCGCGTGGAGATGTACTTCACGAGAGGACCTCCGTCTTCGCTTCCAGCGCTGCCGCCTCGGGCGACGTCCGCACCGTGCCGCCCTTGAAGTCGACGGCGAGCATGAGGGGCTGCCAGGCTCCCCCGCCGATCTCGGCCACCACCTCGGCGGCCGCCACGCGGCGTCCCGGGCCGTCCGCGAGCACCAGCACGCTGGGGCCCGCCCCCGAGACCACGGCTGCGAAGCCGCGCGACCGCAGGGCGCGCACGAGCGCGAACGTCTCGGGCATCGCCTCGCCGCGGCGCTCCTGATGCAGCTTGTCCTCGGTCGCCGACAACAGCAGGTCGGGGCTCTGCGTGAGCGCCGCGATCAGCAGGGCCGAGCGCGAGACGTTGAACACCGCGTCCTCGCGCGACACCGCGGCGTCGAGCACGCTGCGCGCGGTGGATGTCGACATCGTCCGGTCGGGCACGAACACGACGGGGGCGACGCCGCGGTGCACGAGCAGCTTCTTGTGCTGCGGCACGCCGTTCTCGTCCCACGCGATCGTCAGCCCACCGAACAGCGCGGGCGCGACGTTGTCGGGGTGCCCCTCGAGCTCGGTCGCCAGCCGCAGCATGTCGGTGTCGCTGAGCTCGGCCTCGCCCTCCAGCAGCCCCTTCGCCGCCAGCACTCCCGCCGCGACCGCGGCGCCGGACGATCCCATGCCCTTCCCGTGCGGAATGCCGTTGTGGGCAACGATGCGCAGTCCCGGCACCGGGCGGCCCACCGCCTCGTAGCAGTAGCGGATCGTCCGCACGACGAGGTGCGACGCGTCGCGCGGGATCTCGTCCGCTCCCGTGCCCGCCACCTCGATCTCGAGCTCACCCGGCGCGAGGGAGGTGACCGCGAGCTCGTCGTACACGCTGAGCGCGAGGCCCAGGGTGTCGAAGCCGGGACCGAGGTTCGCGCTGGTCGCGGGCACCCGCACGTGAACCGTGCGCGGCGCCGCGCCGGGCACGCTCACTCTCCTTCGACGCGCAGCACCGACACCACGCGCTCGACGACGTCGCTCGACTCCAGGCGGGCGACGGTGTCGCCCAGCGCCTGCTCCCGGGCGCGGTGGGTTCCGATCACGATGTGGGCCCGGCCGGGCGCATCGTGCGAGGGCGTCTGCTCGACGGTCGCGACCGACACGCCGCCCTCGCTCAGGATGCTCGCGATCCGTGCCAGCACGCCGGGCTCGTCCGCTACCTCGAGCGTCACCTGGTAGCGCGTCATGATGCGTCCGATCGGCGCGGTCGGCAGGCTCTGACGGGGAGACTCGCCGGCGCCCACGCCGCCCGCGATGTGGCGACGCGCGGCCGAGACCACGTCGCCCATGACGGCCGACGCCGTCTGCAGGCCGCCGGCGCCCGCACCGTAGAACATGAGATCTCCCGCCGCGACCGCCTCGACGAACACCGCGTTGTTGCCGCCGTGCACGCTCGCCAGGGGGTGGTCGCGGCTGATCAGCGCCGGATACACGCGCACCGAGATCGACTCGCCGCCGATGCCGGCCTCGTCGCTCTCGTCGCCGTCCAGCCGCTCGCACACCGCGAGCAGCTTGATCACGAAGCCCGCGCGGCGCGCGCCCTCGATCATGTCGGCCGTGATGTTCTCGATGCCCTCGCGGTGCACGTCGTCCAGCGACACGTGCGTGTGGAAGGCCAGGCTCGCGAGGATCGCGGCCTTCTGCGCCGCATCGTAGCCCTCGAGGTCGAGCGTGGGATCGGCCTCGAGGTATCCCAGCTCGGTCGCGATGCGCTGCGCGTCCTCCGCCGACAGGCCCTCGCGGTCCATCTTGTCGAGGATGAAGTTGGTGCTGCCGTTGACGATGCCGAAGATGCGCGTGATCCGGTCGCCCGCGAGCGAGTCCTTGAGCGGGCGGATGATCGGGATCGCGCCGGCGACGGCGGCCTCGTACGACACGGACGCGCCCACCTGGTCGGCCGCGTCGAAGATCTCGGCGCCGTGTGTGGCCAGCAGCGCCTTGTTGCCGGTCACGACGTCGGCACCCGAGTTCAGCGCGGTCAGGATGTGCGTGCGCGCGGGCTCGATGCCGCCCATGAGCTCGATCACGATGTCGGCGCCCACGATCAGCGCGTCGGCGTCGGTCGTCAGCAGCTCGCGCGGCAGATCGACGTCGCGCGGCGCGTCGACGTCACGCACGGCGATGCCGGCCAGCTCCAGGTCGGCGCCCGAGCGCTCGGCGAGCTCCTCGGCCTGCGTCAGCAGCAGGTGCGCGACCTGCGACCCGACCGAGCCGGCGCCCAGTAGCGCGACCCGGAGGCGACGGTGATCGATCATGCTTCTCCCTCTCCGGCGCGATCCGCAGCTGCGGCGGGTGCCGATTCGACATCCTGTCCGACCGGCGGCACGGGGCCCCCGATCCCGGCATCGCGCGCGAGCAGATCCTCGATCCGCTCGCCGCGCACGATGACGCGTGCCACACCGCCCGAGACCGCGACGACCGGCGGGCGGGGCACGTGGTTGTAGTTGCTGGCGAGGGGCGCGCAGTACGCGCCGGTGGCGGGCACCGCCAGCAGGTCGCCGGGCGTGATGTCGTCGGGCAGGAACTCGTGGTCGACCACGACGTCGCCCGATTCGCAGTGCAGCCCCACGACGCGGCTCAGCACGGGGGCGCCGATGCCCTCGCGCGACGCGATGCGAGCCGAGTACTGCGCGCCGTACAGCGCGGGGCGCGCGTTGTCGCTCATCCCGCCGTCCACGCTCACGTAGCGGCGCTCGGTCGTGCCCGATCCCAGGTCGTCCGACATCGCCTTGCCCGGGCCGACGGCCAGCTGACGATCCGTGTCGACCGTCACCGACTTGATCGTGCCGACCTCGTAGAGCGTCACGCCGGCGGGTCCGACGATGGTGCGACCGGGCTCGAACGCGAGCACGGGCAGGTCGATGCCCCGCACGGCGCACTCGTCGGCGACCGCAGCGACGATGCCGTCGGCCAGCTCCGCGATCGGGCTCGGGGTGTCCGCGCGCGTGTACGCGATGCCGTAGCCGCCGCCCAGGTTCAGCACGGGGCCGCCCTCGGCCGTGAACCGTCCCGCCGCGTGGAGGGGAGCGAACAGCTCCAGCACGCGCGAGGCCGATTCCCGGAACCCCTCGACGCCGAAGATCTGCGAGCCGATGTGGCAGTGCAGGCCCGCCAGGTCCACCAGGGGCAGCTCGTGGATGCGCTCGGCCGCGCGCTGGGCGGCCTCGAGCGTGAAGCCGAACTTCTGGTCCTCGTGGGCCGTGGCCAGGAAGTCGTGGGTCTCGGCGTGCACGCCGCTGTTGACCCGGATGAGCACGGTCTGTCGGCGATCCAGCCGCTCGGTGATCGCGGCCAGACGCTCGATCTCGATCTCCGAGTCGACGATGATCGTGCCCACGCCGGTCTCGACGGCTCGCTCGAGCTCGAACACGCGCTTGTTGTTGCCGTGGAAGCCGATGCGCGCCCCGGGCACGCCGGCCGCGAGGGCCACCGCGAGCTCCCCGGCCGAGCAGACGTCGATGTTCAGGCCGGCGTCCATCATCCAGCGCGCCACCTCGGCGCTCAGGAACGCCTTGCCGGCGTAGTAGACCCGCGCGCGACCGCCGTGGCGGGCGGCGGCGTCTCCGAACGCCCGCAGCGTCTCGCGAGCGCGGGCGCGCACCTCGTCCTCGTCGAGCACCTGCACGGGCGTGCCGAACGTGCGCGCGAGCTCGGGGGCGGAGACCCCCGCGATCACGATCGCGCCGTCGGCGTCGCGTCGCGTCGAGGCGGGCCACACCCCGTCGACGAGGTCGTTCGGGTCGGAGGGCACTTCGAGCCAGTCGGGCGCGAGCGCCCAGCTCTGCTCAGGAGCGGCTGCGTCGTCGGGCACGTGTCACCTTCGGGGATGGGGATGTCCGCGACGCGGGATGGTCACGCGTGCGCGGGTGCCCCCGAGTCTAGGGCACCCGCGCCATCGCTTCCGACGCCGGCCCGAGCCCCGTCGGCGAGGGTCAGCCGCAGGTGCCGGGCTCGAGCAGCGCGGGATCGCCCAGCGTGCCCGGCGCGATGTCGAGCGACGCCACGAGCTCCTGCCCGTCGACCGCCACGTCGGTGAGCGTCAGCCCCGCGGGCAGGCGGTCGGCGAGGCACACCGGCACCGGCCCGACCTCGGTGCCGGCCATGGCGGCGAGCTGATCGAGCGAGAGCGCCGCTCCGCCGACGGATGCGCCCGTCGGCTCGAACGTCAGATCGCCGTCGGCCGCACCGGGCGCCAGGGAGATCTCGATCGGGATGGACGCGCCGAGCAGCGGGACGTCGTGCGACAGCACCACGTCGGGCTCCGCGAGCGCGAGCTCGGCGCCCTCCAGGGCCGGCGGCAGCCCGGCCGACCCCAGCATGACCTCGAGATCGTCTCGGTCGAACCGCAGCTCGGCCCCGCCGGCGCCGCTCGTCGCGCCGTCGCGCAGCGGCACGCCGTTCAGGCGCACCTCGGCGTCGGCCGTCACGCCCTCTCCCGAGGGCAGCGGCACATCGTCGCTCGCGATCCGCAGGTCGTCCAGTCGCCCGGCGATCAGCTGGGGCACCAGCAGTCCGCCGCCCAGTCCCACGTCCATCGGGTGGCCGGCGGGCAGTCCCAGCTCGGCCGTGACGGTCTCGCGCACCCGCTGGGGCACGATCGAGCGGGCCACGAGCTCGGCCACGACGGCCGCCACGACCGCGAGCAGGATGACCGCGACCAGAACGACCCACGGCCATCGCCGCCGCCGACGCGGCACAGGCGCGGCGTCCGCCTGCAGCGGGAGCGGCGCGGTGACGGGCTCGCCGGCGCTCATGCGGTCACATCCGCTCGGGCGCCGTCACACCCAGCAGGCCGAGGCCGTTGCGCAGCACCTGCCCGGTGGCGTCGTTGACCCACAGGCGCGTACGGTGCACGGTCTCGACCGGCGCGTCGCCCAGGGGCGTCACGCGGCAGTTGTCGTACCAGCGGTGGTACAGACCCGCGAGCTCCTCGAGGTAACGGGCGACGCGATGCGGCTCGCGCACCTCGGCCGCGAACGCCACGACGCGCGGGAACTCCTGCAGCGCGCCCAGCAGGGCCGCCTCGGTCTCGTGCGTGAGCAGCTCCGGCGCGAACTCGGAGCGGTCGACGCCCGCGTCCACGGCGTTGCGGCCCACGTTGTGCGTGCGGGCGTGCGCGTACTGCACGTAGAACACCGGGTTGTCGTTGGTGCGCTTGCGCAGCAGGTCGGGGTCGAGCGACAGCGGCGAGTCCGCGGGGTACCGCGCCAGCGAGTAGCGCAGCGCGTCGGTGCCGAGCCACTCGCGCAGATCGTCGAGCTCGATGATGTTGCCCGCGCGCTTCGACAGCTTGGCGCCGCCGACCGACACGAGCTGCCCGATCAGGATCTCGATGTCCTTCTCCGGGTCCTCGCCCGCCGCGCCGGCGAGCGCCTTGAGCCGATGCACGTAGCCGTGGTGGTCGGCGCCCAGCAGATAGATCTTGTGCGCGAAGCCGCGGTCGCCCTTGTTGAGGTAGTACGCGGCATCCGCGGCGAAGTATGTGTACTCGCCGTTGGAGCGACGGATGACCCGGTCCTTGTCGTCGCCGAAGTCGGTGGTGCGCACCCACACCGCGTCCTCCAGATCGAACACGTGCCCCTGGGCGCGCAGCCGGTCGACCGCCTGGTCGACGAGGCTCGGCGAGCCGTCCTCGCCCTTGGCGTGCAGGATGCGCTCCGAGAACCACACGTCGAAGTGCACGTTGAACTTGGCCAGCGACTCCTTGATCTCGGCCAGCTGCAGGGCGTACGCGTCGTCGCGCACGACGTCGAGCTGCTCGCCGGCCGGGAGGTCGAGCACGTCCGGACGGTTCTCGAGCACACGGCGCGCGAGGTCGTCGATGTACTCGCCGGCGTAGCCGTCCTCCGGCTTGGGCTCGCCCTTGATCGCGGCGAGCACCGAGGCGCCGAAGCGGGCCATCTGGGCGCCCGCGTCGTTGATGTAGAACTCCCGCGCCAGCGTCGCTCCCGAGAACTGCAGCATCCGGCCGATGCTGTCGCCGAGCGCCGCCCACCGCGTGTGACCGATGTGGAGGGGGCCCGTGGGGTTGGCGCTGACGAACTCGAGGTTGATCGTGTTGCCCGACTGGGAGTCGTTGCGGCCGTAGTCGGCGCCCGCCTCGACGATCGTCCGGGCGAGCGCGCCGGCGGCGGCGGCGTCGAGCCGGATGTTGATGAAGCCGGGGCCCGCGACCTCGACGTCGGCGACGCCCTCCGTCGCGGCGAGCCCGTCGGCGATCTCCTGCGCGAGCTCGCGGGGGTTGGCGCCCAGGCGCTTGGCGAGCTTCATCGCGAGGTTGGTGGCCCAGTCGCCGTGCTCGCGGTTCTTCGGGCGCTCGAGGGTCACGTCGGAGGCCGTCAGCTCGAGCGCCTCGTCGGGGCGTCGTCGTGCGGCGATCGGGGCGACGACGGCGAGCAGGGAGGCGGCCAGAGCATCCGGATTCATAGGGGGTCAATCCTATGGGACGCGCCGTGTCGGATCCATTCAGATGGATCGCCTACCCTACTGCGCATGGCGTCCGTGACCCGCCCCAGTCGCAACGCCGTCGCTCTCATCGTGACGGTGCTCGTCGCTGTGCTCGCGGCGGTGACCGCGGGCGTGCTGCGCCCCTGGTCGCCGCAGGTCGCCGAGGTCGAGCAGGCCGCCGCCCAGGAGCCGGTGCTGACCCCGCCGGCGATCCGGCTTCCCGCTCACCCGGACGTGCTCGTGTTCGGCGACTCGTGGACCTACGGCTCGGCGGCCACGCCGATCCGGCGCGGTTACGCGTATGTGCTCGCCTCGCTGCTCGACGGCCAGACGGTGGTCGACGGCGGTCGCGGCAGCGGCTACCTGAAGCCCGGGATCGACCGCCCCGACTACGGCACCCGCATCGCCGCCCTCGATCCGACCGCCGAGTACGACCTCATCGTGGTGCAGGGCTCGATCAACGACCGCCGTCAGCCCGCCGCGGGCTACCGCGATGCCGTGAACGCCGCATGGGACGCGCTCGTCGAGCTGTATCCCGGCACGCCGATCGTCGTACTGGGTCCCGCGCCGCAGGTGCTGCCGGTCGAGGCGGCCACGGCGCGCATCGATCGCGACCTCGCCGCCCTGGCGGCCGAGCGGCAGTGGTGGTACATCTCGCCGATCGCCGAGGAGTGGATCACGCCCCGCAACTACGCGACCGTGATCGACACGAGCGACTACGGGCGCGACCACCCCTCGGTCGCCGGCCACGCCTACCTCGCCGAGCGCCTCGCCGGCGCCCTGGCCGAGATCACCGACCCCGTGACCACGCTCGAGGCCGCCGAGGAGGCCCCGGCCGAGCCGGTCTCGCCCGCCTCGCTGCCCTGACACCCGGCCGCGGTCAGCAGCACGCTCGACGGCTGATATCCTCGATCGGTATGCGCCCGTAGCTCAGTGGATAGAGCACTGGCTTCCGGTGCCAGGTGTCGGGGGTTCGAATCCCTCCGGGCGCACAACAGAATCGGGTCCCACAGGGCCGGGCTCGGCAGGGCCGGGTTCCCGCAGGATCCCCGTACGAGAAGAAGGGCCGCACCATCTGGTGCGGCCCTTCTCGGCTCAACGGTGCGCGACGCCCGGATGACCCCTCCCGTCCCTTGAAGGGGTGTGGTCGTCAGCGTCCGTCTCGGCCGGTGTCCGGCTTCCCCAAGCCGGATCTCCCTTTCCCATTCCCATTCCCATGGGTCTTGTCGGCCGAGCGCTCGGCGGCAGGGGCCTTCTCGCCCCGCTCGGCCGGCGCGCCCGCGCCCTGATTCTGGTTCTCGCTCGGAACAGTGGCCGGGGCCGGCTTCACGGCCGCGGGCTCCGCCGCGTCCGGCTGGACCACGGCCGGCTCGACAACCGCCGGCTCGACCGCCATGGGCTCCACTGCCACGGGTTCGGCCGGGGCGTCAGGCTCGGCTGGCTCCTCGCCGACAGCGGCTCCGACGCGGGCGATCTCGCCGCGCACCTCGACCTCGTGCCCGCCGATGGTCGCGCCCGAGCCGAAGGCGGCCGAGCCGAGGCCCCCGGCCGCACCGCTCCACACGCCGAGCGCGATCGCCGTGACGCCGAGCCCCGCGGCCAGGTGCACGCCGACCATGCTCCGCGGCCGGCGGGCGCGACGGTGGCGCTCCCTCAGTCGCGGCGTGGCGGGAGCCGGTGCGGCGGGCACGGGCGCAACGGGAACCACATGCGTGGGATCGTCGACGCTGGCGACAGCGACCGTCGGCGTCTCCGCGACGGCCACGGGGGTCGCGGCCGTGGCGACGGGCACGGCGGCCGCGGTCTCGTCGGCCTCGTTCTGCAGCGAGCGGGCGCGGGAGGCGACCTCCAGAGCCGTGGGCCGCGCGGCCGGGTCCGTCGCCGTCATCGCGGTGAGCAGCGAGCGCCAGCCGTAGCCGAATCCCGCGGGCACCTGGGGCGGCGTGTGCAGCCGAGCGATGGCCGCCTCGATGGGCGTGGTCTGCGGGAACGCCCGCCGGCCCGTGAGCGCCTCGATCAGCACGAGACCGAACGCGTAGATGTCGGAGGCCGGCGACGGCTCCGCGCCGCGAGCCTGCTCCGGCGAGAAGTACGCGGCCGTGCCGACGGCCATGCCCGGGGTGGTCATCCGGGCGCCGTCCACCAGATAGGCGATGCCGAAGTCCGCGAGGGTCGCCCGATACGGGCCCTGGGCCGACGCGCGCATCAGCACGTTCGGCGGCTTGATGTCGCGGTGGATGATGCCGGCCGCGTGCACCGCGTGCAGCGCCTCGGCCAGGTCTGCGGCGACCGCTGCCACCTGCTGCGGCGCCAGCGGGCCGCGCGCGATGCGGTCGGCCAGCGTGCCGCCGTCGACGTACTCCATCACGAGGTAGCCCGATCCGTCCTCGGCGGTGTCCGCGTCGAAGAGCGTCACGAGAGAGGGGTGGCTGAGCGCGGCGAGCAGGCGCGTCTCGGATGCCCGGCGCGCGAGGTCGGCGTCATCGCGGGGCGCGGCGG
This sequence comes from Microbacterium sp. NPDC096154, assembly GCF_040302945.1. Taxonomy (NCBI): domain Bacteria; kingdom Bacillati; phylum Actinomycetota; class Actinomycetes; order Micrococcales; family Microbacteriaceae; genus Microbacterium; species Microbacterium sp. NPDC096154. Next base: position 19,367 of record NZ_JBEOSM010000008.1, on the reverse strand, counting down.
GGAAGAGCTTGATCGCGACGGTGCGTCCGAGGAGCTCGTCGGTCGCGCGGTACACCCGCCCCATCCCGCCCCGACCGACGAGCTCCTCCAGCCGATAGCGGCCCCCCAGCAGCTCGGCATCCGACGCTCCCCCATCAACGCGCGCACGAGACCGGACCGCCCCCGGTACCGCCTCGCACACACTCGCTGATGTCATGGCTCCATGATCCGGCACCCCGCGATTTCTCCCCCGAGGCTTGACTCCAGCGCCCTGGCATGCAATGGGCCGCCGGGGCCGCGGATCAGCGCCCCACGGCGTAGCCCTGGGCCCCGCGCGGGTTGGCTGCGGCGCCCAGCACGCCGGTCGCCGGATCGCGCGTCACGGCCGACAGCCGGCCGAGCGCCCAGTCGCCCGCACGGGTCACGAGGTGCCCGCGCGCCTGGAGCCCGGCGATCACGTCGTCGCCCAGGCGGTCCTCGACGACCGCTCCGCCGGGCGTCCACGTGCGCGGCCAGAACGAGTCGTGCATCGAGGTCGTGTGCAGCGCCGGCGCGTCGATGGCCTGCTGGGGCGTGTAGCCGCCGACCAGCACGCGCAGCAGCATCAGCAGCTGCCACTGGTCCTGCTGATCGCCGCCGGGCGACCCCAGCGCCATCACGGGCTTCCCCTCGCGCAGCACCAGGGAGGGGGTGAGCGTCGTGCGCGGGCGCCGGCCCGGCCGCAGGCGCGACGGCGACGCCTCGTCGAGCCACGTCATCTGCAGCCGGGTGCCGAGGCAGAAGCCCAGCTCGGGGATCTCCGGCGACGACTGCAGCCATCCGCCCGACGGCGTCGCCGACACGATGTTGCCCCAGCGGTCCACCACGTCGATGTGGCACGTGTCGCCGCGGGTCCGGCCGTCGGCGTCCGTCTCGAGGTCCGCTCCCTGTGCCGCTGCCACCTGCACAGTGGGCTCGCCTCCGCCCGCGATGCGTCCGGAGCCCGCGTCGTACGTCTCGCGCAGAACCGGCACATGCGGCTCGCCGCGGCCGGGGACGGAGCCCGGACGCACGGTGTGCGACGCGGTCTCGCCGATCAGCGCACGGCGCTCGGCCGCGTACTCCTCCGACAGCAGGTGCGCGAGCGTCTCGGGTGCGACGTCCTCGCCGTACCAGGCATCCCGATCGGCGAGGGCGAGCTTCATCGCCTCGAGGATCGTGTGGGCGCCGATCTCGGTCTGCGGGTCGAGGCGCTGGTCGTCGAAGCCGTCGAGGATGCGCAGCATCTGCAGCAGCACGGGCCCCTGCCCCCACGGCCCGATCTTGGCGATCGTGTGACCGCGGAAGTCGATGGTCACCGCCGGCTCGTACGACGCGGCGAACGCCGCGACGTCGGCCGCCGTGATCACGCCCGCGTGGTCGGCGCCGTCGGAGTGCCGGTGGGGCGTGCGCACGAACCGCTCGGCGGCCGCGCCCACGCGCTCCCGCCAGACCGCGCGCGCCGCGTCCACCCCCGCCGTCCGCTCGAGCCCCTCGCCCGCGGCGGCCATGTCGCCCAGCAGCGCGCCGTACCGGTGCGCGTACACCAGCTCGCCCTCCTCCGGCACCCGGCCGTCCGGCAGCCAGCGCTCGGCCGACGTGGGCCAGTGGTCGCGGAACAGACCGCGCACCCGGGCGATCGTCGCGGTCACGTTGCGATGGATCGGATGACCCTCCCGCGCGTAGTGGATCGCGAACGCCAGCACATCGGACACGGGCCATGTGCCGTGGTCGCGCAGCAGCAGCAGCCACGCGTCCACCGCGCCGGGCACGGCCGCGGCGAGCGCCCCCGCACCGGGCACGAGGTCGAGCCCCTCGGCGCGGTAGTGCGCGATGGTCGCGCCCGCGGGCGCGGGCCCCTGGCCCATCAGCACGACGGGGGTCGGGTCGTCGGCGGTCGCGAAGACGCCGGTCATGTCGCCGCCCGGGCCGTTCAGGTGCGGCTCGACCACGTGCAGCACGAACGCGCCCGCCGCCGCCGCGTCGAACGCGTTGCCGCCGCGCTCGAGCACCGCCTGCGCGCTCGCGCTCGCGAGCCAGTGCGTCGAGGCGGCCATGCCGAAGCTGCCGCGCAGGTCGGGACGGGTGAGGTGCGTGGGCGGCGGCGTGAAGCTCATACGCGCCAGTCAACCAGCCGCCTGACTCCCGGCGACCGGCTCAGACCAGGAACAGTCCGTCGAGCACCCCGGGGTTGTGGCCGTGCACGAGCACGAGGAACACGACCGCGTCGAACAGCAGGTGCACGGTCACGACGTACGCCAGCGAGCGCGTGCGCAGGAAGATCACGCCCTGCAGCAGCGCGAACGGGATCGTCAGCACGGGGCCCCACTCGCGGTAGCCCAGCTCCCACAGGAACGACACGAACACGATCGCCTGCAGCGCGTTGGCGACCGCGTCCGGCAGGTGCCGGCGCAGCAGCGCGAACACCGTGCAGATGAAGAACAGCTCGTCCCAGATGCCCACGGCGCCGACGCCGACGAACAGTCGCGCGATCAGGTTCGGCGTGTCCACGACCGGCCAGTTCAGGTAGACGCCGCTCGTCACGAAGTAGAAGGGCAGGATGAGCCACCCGAGCAGCAGCACCGCCACGAGCCAGGCCCACTGGAGCCGCCCCCAGCGGCCGCCTCCCCGCCAGGGGAACCGGATGGCATGGTCGCGATAGACGAACCGCGACACCAGATACGGCACGGCCACGGCGCCCCCGAGGACGAGCGTGAACCGCACCATCGACCAGTCGTCGAGCTTCGCCTCCATGGACATCGACGCCACGATGAGCAGGCCGATAGCGATCAGCGACAGATCGCGCGTCAGGCCGGTCTCGCGCCGCAGACCAGCCGGATCGCGCCGGTCCGACACGGCGGCGACCGCGATGCTCGCGGCGACGAGCGCGAACCCGGCCCACCAGATCTGCACGACGTAGAACGCCGGGGCCGCGAGGCACATCAGCAGTGCGGCGACGAGGGTCAGCGGCTCCACCCCGCGGGCCACCGGAGCCGTCGCGTGCGTGCGTGCCATGTCTTCGCTCCCGCCGTCGTCAGCGTGCGGGTCAGCCGCGGGGCACGCGTCGATACGTCAGGTCGCGGATGTCGCGCCCCTTGTTCAGGCCCTTGCGCTCGAAGGCCGTCATGACCCGCCCCTCGAAGCGCGGCGCCCAGTCCCCGTCGGGATCGGAGGCCTGGTCGGGATCGGAGGCGCCGTCGAACGCGCGCTCGAACTCGGGTGCGCCGTCGAGCACCTCGCGCATCTGCAGCGCGTAGTCCTCCCAGTCGGTCGCGAGCCGCAGCACGCCGCCATCGCGCAGCGCGCGGCCCGCGAGGGCGCCGAACCCCTCCTTGACCAGGCGCCGCTTGTTGTGGCGGCTCTTGTGCCAGGGGTCGGGGAAGAACACCCACACCTCGTCGGCGGAGCCCTCGGGCAGCAGCGTCTCGAGCACCTCGGGCGCGTTCGCCTCGACCAGGCGCAGGTTGCGGGCGCCGGCGCGGTCGGCGTCGAGCATCGTGCGGGCGAGCCCGGCGCGGAACACCTCGACTGCGAGGAAGTCGCGCTCCGGATGCGCGGTCGCCGCCGACACGATCGCGTGGCCCTGCCCCGACCCGATCTCCACGGTCAGCGGGGCCTCGCGGCCGTACACCTCGGCGGGCACGAGGCGCGCGTCGGGGTGCACCGAGGTCGAGGCGACGTCGCGCGGCACGTCGAACAGGTACTGCGGCGCGAGCTCGGCCCACGCGCGGTCCTGCGCCTCCGACATCCGCCCGCTGCGACGCACGAACGACACCGGCTGCTTGCGGAAGGCCGGCTCGGCCTCAGGCAGTTCTTCGGGCATCCCTCAAGCGTAGGCGGCGCCGGCTACGGCGCTGACTAAGGCGCTGACTACGGCGCCGTGACGAAGTCGATCAGCTCCTCGACGCGACCGAGCAGAGCCGGCTCGATGTCGCGGAACGTCGTGACCTTCGACAGGATGTGCTGCCACGCGCGAGCGGTGTCGGCCTGCTCGGCATGCGGCCAGCCGAGGCGGCGGCACACGCCCTTCTTCCATTCCTCGCCCTTGGGCACCTCGGGCCACGCGCGGATGCCCACCGACGACGGCTTGACGCACTGCCAGACGTCGATGAACGGATGTCCCACGATGCGCATGTGGGGACCGTGCGGGCTCTGCTCGATCGCGCGCGCGATGCGCTGCTCCTTGGAGCCCGGCACGAGGTGGTCCACGAGCACGCCGTATCGGCGGCCCCGGCCGGGCGGCTCGGCGCGCAGCAGGTCGGGCAGGTGGTCGACGCCCTCGAGGAACTCGACCGCCACGCCCTCGACGCGCAGGTCGGCACCCCAGACCTTCTCGACCAGCTCGGCATCGTGCTTTCCCTCGACCAGGATGCGGTGCGGCAGCGCCACACGGGCGCGCTGGTCCTCCACTGCGAACGACCCCGAGGCGGTGCGACGCCGCCCTTGCGGCGCGGCGCGCGGCACGACGAGCTCGACGGGCTCGCCGTCGATCAGGAACCCCTTGCCCAGCGGGAAGACGCGGCGGCGTCCCTTCCCGTCCTCCAGCTCGACGCTGCCCGCTTCGAGCCTCGTGACGGCGCCGCAGAACCCGTCGACGGCGACCTCGACCACGAGGTCGATCTCGGCGGGCACCTCGGCGACCTTCTTCGCGCCTCGCTCGCGCCATCCGGATGCCAGCACGTCGGTCCCGTAGCGATCGTCCATGGCCACCCAGCCTACGTTTCGGCCCCCGCCCCGCCTCGCATGCCGCGCGGCGCATCCGCCCTCTAGGATCGTGACCGACGGCCCGCCGACCCCGGACCGGGCCGGGAAGGGGTGGGCGATGCGAGCGCGGCGAACGGTCGCACGGCGAGGATTCGCGGTCACGGGAATCGCGGCGGCGCTGACGCTGGCCGCGTTGCCGGCCTCGGCCGAGGAGCCCGTGCAGCTCGGCAGCGGCTATGTGCACGACGCCGCCGACGCGCTCTCGTCTGCACAGGAGGAGCAGGTCGACGCGCGCCTCGCGCAGCTCGCCTCCGACACCGACCTCAGCCTGTGGGTCGTCTACGTCGACGAGTTCGAGTCGCCCGCCTCGGCCGAGGAGTGGGCCAACCTCACCGCCGAGCGCAACAACCTCGGCCCGTACGACTACCTGCTCGCCGTCGCGATCGAGGGCCGCGCGTACTACCTCTCAGCGGACTCGGCGGGGCCCCTGTCGGGCGACCGCGTGGGCGAGATCGAGCGCGACATCCAGGATGAGCTCAGCGCATCCGACTGGGCGGGCGCCGCCGTCGCGACGGCGGATGAGCTCGGCGGAGGCGCGGGCGGCGCGGGAGGCGCGGGAGGCTCTGCGACCCCCTGGGTCATCGGCGGCGTGGGCGTGGTCGCGATCGGCGCCACCGCCTGGGCCCTCACGCGCCGGCGCAGGGGCGCCGCTCCGGCGGGGGCCGATCCGGCCGGCGAGCCCGAGCTCAGCACCGACGAGCTCGCCCGCCGCGCGTCGTCGGCGCTCGTGGCGACCGACGACGCCGTGCGGGCCAGCGAGCAGGAGCTCGGCTTCGCGGTCGCCCAGTTCGGCGCCGACGCCACGGGCGAGTTCGAGCGGGCGCTGGCGGACGCGAAGGCGAACCTGGCGCAGGCGTTCGAGCTGAAGCAGCGGCTCGACGACGGCGAGAAGGACACGGAGCAGGAGATCCGGGCGTGGAACGCCGAGATCGTGCACCTGTGCGAGGCCGCCGCGGCCACCCTGGCCGACAAGCAGGCCGCGTTCGGCGAGCTGCGCCGCATCGAGCAGGATGCGCCCGCTGCGCTGGCCGAGGCTCGGCGGCGTCGCGCCGCCGCCGACGGCACGGCCGAGCGTGTGGAGGCCGCGCTCGCGCAGCTGCGGACGCGGTACGCGGCCGACGCGCTGGCGACCGTGGCCGACAACCCCGCGCAGGCCGAGGCGCGCCTGGCCTTCGCCGACCAGCAGCTCGCCGACGCCGAGCAGCTGATCGGCACGGGCGACGCCGGCGAGGCCGCCGTCGCGATCCGCAACGCCGAGCAGGCCGTTGCCCAGGCAGAGACGCTCGACAAGGCCGTGACCGACCTGGGCGCGAGCCTCCAGGCAGCCGAGCAGCAGGCCGCCGCGCTGATCGCGGACCTGGAGCAGGATGTCGCCCGCGCCCGCGTGCTTCCGGGGCAGGGAGACCTCACGGTCGCCGTGGCGGCGGCCGAGCAGGCCGTCGCCCAGGCCCGGCAGAACCTCTCGGGACCCGCGCGAAGCCCGCAGATGCTGCTCGATGCGCTGCAGCGCGCGAACGCGCAGATCGACGGCCTCATCGCGAACGCCCAGCGCGCGCAGCAGCTGCTCGGTCAGACCCTGCTGCAGGCACGCAGTCAGGTGACGGGTGCCGAGGAGTACATCGCCGCGCGCCGCGGCGCGGTCGGCGCCGAGGCGCGCACCCGCCTCGCCGAGGCGGGTGCCGAGCTGGCCCGGGCCGAGGCGCTGCAGACGGGCGACCCCGCGCAGGCCCTGCAGCGGGCGCAGCGCGCCCTCGAGCTCGCGACCGCCGCGAGTCGTCTTGCCCAGAGCGATGTGCAGTCGGCTGAATGGGGCGGCGGTATGAGCGGCGGCATCCTGGGTGGCGGCGGCATGCTGGGCGGAGGTCGCAGCGGAGGCATGGTCGACGGCATCGTCGGCGGCCTCATCGGCGGCCTGATCAGCGGCGGTATGAGCGGCGGCTCGCGATCGAGCGGGTCGAGCGGGTGGGGCGGCAGCCTCGGCGGACTCGGCGGACTCGGCGGCGGCAGCCGCGCCCGGATCGGCGGCGGCGGCTTCGGCGGCGGCAGCCGGGGGCGTCGCGGAGGCGGTCGATTCTGATGCGCTCCGCACTCAGCCCATCCATGCGGCGCCGCTTCTAGACTCACCCCCGAGCGACTCACCCGAGCCCACACTCACCACCGACGCCAGACGAAAGGCACATCATGGCAAAGCAGTCCATCTTCGGGCGCATCTCGACGCTCATGAAGGCGAACATCAACGCCATCCTCGATCAGGCCGAGGACCCGGAGAAGATGCTCGACCAGCTGGTGCGCGACTACACCAACAACATCGCCGACGCCGAGGCCGCGATCGCCGAGACCATCGGCAACCTGCGCCTGCTCGAGCGCGATCACGCCGAGGACAAGCAGGCCGCCGTCGAGTGGGGCAACAAGGCGCTCGCCGCCAGCCGCAAGGCCGACGAGCTGCGCGCGTCGGGTGACACCGTCGACGCCGACAAGTTCGACGCGCTCGCCAAGGTCGCGCTGCAGCGCCAGATCTCGGCCGAGAACGACATCCGCGCGACCGCGCCGCAGCTCGAGGCCCAGTCGGAGGTCGTCGAGAAGCTGAAGGCAGGCCTCAACGGCATGAAGGTCAAGCTCGAGCAGCTGCGCGCCAAGCGCAGCGAGCTGCTGGCCCGTCAGAAGACCGCCGAGGCGCAGGCCAAGGTCGTCGACGCCGTCAAGTCGATCGACGTGCTCGACCCGACCAGCGAGCTGGGCCGCTTCGAGGACAAGGTGCGCCGCGTCGAGGCGCAGGCCCAGGGCAAGGCCGAGCTCGCGGCGTCGAGCCTCGACGCCCAGTTCGAGAGCCTCGAGGACCTCGGCGAGCTCACCGAGGTCGAGGCCCGACTCGCGCAGCTCAAGTCGGGCGGCCAGCCGCAGGGCCAGCTCGGCTCCTGATCCGCTCCCGTCGTCGAGGCCGCATCCGTCCGGGTGCGGCCTCGGCTCGTTTCGGGGCCGAGGCGTTTCGGGGCAGGATGTGACCATGGCACGGTTCCTCGTCGTCCCGCAGTGGCAGGGATCCCCGTCGTCACGGGCGATGGCGCACATCGACGGCACCGAGGCGATCGCGGGCGATCTGCCGCGCTCCGCCTGCACGGTCGTCGAGGTGCCCCTGGAGGCCGGGGAGACCCTCGAGACCGGCGTGCTGCGCGCCAGCTCCCTGCTGCGCACGGCCGACGGCATCCGCTCGGCACTGGACGACATCCCCGCTCCCGCGATCGTGATCGGCGGCGACTGCGGCGTCTCGGTCGCCGCCATCGGGCACGCCGCGGAACAGTCTCCCGACCCGCTCGGCGTCGTGTGGCTCGACGCGCACGGCGACCTGCACGTGCCCGACAGCTCGCCGAGCGGCGCCTTCGCCGGCATGGCCCTGCGCGCGGTGCTGGGCGACGGCGCCGCCGGGCTGTCGCTCCCGGCGGGCACCATCGCCCCCGAGCACGTGGTGCTCGCGGGCGTGCGCATGCTCGACCCCGAGGAGGATGAGCACCTCGCGCAGTCGACCCTGACGTCGCTCGCGCCGGCCGACCTCGAGCGCCCCCAGGCCCTCGCCGATGCCGTCGCCGCGACGGGCGTGCGCCGCGTCTACGTGCACGTCGATCTGGACGTGCTCGATCCCGCTCACGTCACGGGGGTGTCGTCGCCCGAGCCCTTCGGCGTCTCGCCGGCGACGCTGGTGGCCGCCATCGGCGCGCTGCGTGCGGTCGAGGCGGACGGCCGGCGCATCGAGCTGGCGGGCGCCACGATCGCGGGCTTCGCTCCCTCCTCCCCGGACGCGGCGGTCGACGATATGGGCACCATCCTGCGCATCATCGGAGCACTCGCGTGAGCGAGAGGCACACCCGCGACCATCCGGATGCGGATCATCCGCACGCCGACCTGGCGTCGCTGCCCGACGGCATCCGCTCGCGGACCGAGCGTGCGCTGCGACGAGGCGACGCGATCGACCGCCTGATCCCGCGATTCCTGCTCGACTCGCCCGTCAGCCTCGCGGGCTACGCATGGGGCACCGCGGTCGGCTGGCTCTGGGGCTCGCTGTGGAGCACCGGCCCGATCGAGCGGCGCGCGGGGCTCTGGGTCTTCCGCGGCCTGCCCGCGTGGGCGTTCCCGCGCGGCGGCGTGTGCGTGGGCGGATGCTTCCTGACCGGGGATGCGGCTCCGAGCGACGCGTTGCTGGGGCACGAGGCCGTGCATCGCGCGCAGTGGCGCCGTTACGGGTTCCTCATGCCGCTGCTCTACCTGCTCGCGGGTCGCGACCCATTGCGCAACCGCTTCGAGATCGCCGCCGGCCTGCGCGCGGGCGGCTATGTGCGCGGCCCGCGCGGCCGGCGAACGTCGGTCAGCGCGAGCTGAAGAGGCGGAAGTGCTCGGGCGCCTTGATGCGCGCCGGGTCGACGCCGAGCCGCTCGGTGAGGTGGTCGGCGATGTCGGCCGTGCCGAGGTAGCCGCCGAGCAGGTCGATGCGCGTCTGGTCGTCGTCCGCGCACAGCATCTCGTCGGCCCAGGCCGTGACCGCACGCGTGAGCGCCGCTCCGGGGGCGCACGCGCGACCCGTGCCGGGCGCACCGGTGCGGGCGGAGCGGTCGAGCCACGTGACCACCATGCGCGGCGGCGCCGCCACCGCGCCGATCCAGGTCGCGTCGGGCACCTCGATGAACACGCGCCCCGTGGCGCAGATCGGCAGCGTCGCCAGCAGCGCCTCCAGCGCGGCGAACGACTGCTCGTCAGCGGTCACGAGATGCTGCACGCGCGTGTGGCGCTGCGCGCGGCACACGGATGCGCTGTGCTCGACGGTGCTGTGCTCGACGGGGGTCATGATGCCCCCATCCTACGCGCTTGTCAGGGTTGCCTTACCTCACCGCCGAAATTCGCCCAGCCTCACTCCTCGACGAGCGTGCGCCGCAGAAGGTCGAGCTCGTCGTTCCGGAGCCCATGCGCGCGCAGGTAGCCGGCTTCCGACCCGTGCGTCGCGCGGATCTCCTCGAGCACGCCGCGCATGACGGCGGCGGGCGCACGGGTGGCCAGCTCCTCGAGGTGCCGCTGCGCGGGGTACGCCCGCCGCATCCGCGCGAGCGTCTGCTGGTTGCGCCAGGGCGGGAGCATCGATTCGGTGCGCTCGTAGTCGTCGACCACTGCGTCCTCGTCCACCCCCGCCGCGCGCAGGGCGAGCGCCACCGTGAGCCCCGTCCTGTCCTTGCCGGCCGTGCAGTGGACGACGACGGGCTGGGCCCCGAGAATGGCGCGGATCGCCGTGACGAGGCGGTCGCCCGAACGCTCGAGGAGCGAACGGTACAGCTGGGTGAGCGTGACGTCCTCCAGGAAGAAGGAGGTGAGCGAGCCGAGGAACAGCGGCACGCGCAGCGTCTCGGCCCCCTCGACGCGACTGGGGGCGCGCCCGGCCTCTTCGTCCGATCGCAGATCGACGATGCGCCGCACTCCCAGTCGGCGGAACGCCTCGCCGCCGAGATCGTCGACCTCTGCGAGGCTCCCCGAGCGGTACAGCACGCCCGTGCGCGTGCGGCCGCCACCCGCGGGCAGACCGCCGACATCGCGGAAGTTCACCGCGCCGGGCACGAGGCTCATCCGCCGGCCCCCTCCCGGCCGGTCATGCCTGCACTGCCGGAGCGTCCCCGTCGCGGCGCGGCACCGGATAGCGCCCGGCGACGACGACTCGATTGAACGCATTGATCGAGACGCACAGCCAGCTGATCCCGAGGTACTCCTTCTCGCTCAGCACGCCGCCGACCCGGTCGTAGACCTCGTCCGAGATCCCGCCACGATGAATGAACGTGAACGCCTCTGCGAGCTCGAGAGCCGCGCGCTCGCGCTCCGAGAAGACGCCCGACTCTCGCCAGACGGGCAGCTGAGCGAGATCGTCATAGCCGATGCCCGCCGCGAGCGCACGATCGGAGTGGATGCGGGTGCAGTACGCGCACCCGTTGAGCTGCGAGCAGTGCAGCAGCACGAGCTCCCTGAGCCGGTCGTCGATGCCGTTGTCGCGCGCGATGCGTCCGACCTCGCGCGAGAACGCGTCGAGCGCCTTGTAGGCGGTCGGCTCGGACTTCGACAGATGCACGCGCAGGTCGGCCATGCTGACACCCTATCCAGCGCTCGAAGCGCACGGCACGAGAAGGGTCCGAGATCAGATCGCCACTCCGGTTCTCCACATGGCATGCATACTGCACGCTTTGGAGGAGTTCCGATGAGCATCTTGAGCCGCGATTTCCGGGCGCGAGGGAAACGGCGTCACAATGGACACCGTTCCGCCCCATGCGGGCCCTACAGAAAGCACGCACCCCGTGACCGAGAAGACCTCCCGCGCGCGCAGCGCCGCGGATGACGAGTTCTCCTTCCTGGCCGACCAGGCCGCATCGCTGGGACAGCCCACGCCTCCCGCCCGGCGCCTCGAGCTGCCTCTCGCCGACGGGCGTGTTCTGAGCGCCGTGCGCCTCGGCTCCGAGCCGCCGCGCGTCGTGCTGCTGCACGGTGCGGGCCTCAACGCGCACACGTGGGATCGCGTCGCGATCGCCCTGGGCGTGCCCGTGCTCTCGATCGATCTTCCCGGGCACGGCGACTCGTCCTGGCGCGAAGACGCCGACTACCGGCCCCGCACCCTCGCGCCCGACGTCATCGAGGCCATCGAGACGTGGGCCGAGGCGCCCGTCGTGCTGGCCGGACAATCGCTGGGAGGGCTCACGGCCGCGGCGGTCGCCGCGGCGCGCCCCGACCTCGTGGCGTCGCTCAAGCTGGTCGACATCACCCCGAGCGCGGCCGGCGGCTCCGGGTCGACCGAGCTGCGCCGCTTCTACGAGCAGACGGACTTCGCCTCGCGCGAGGAGGCCCTCGAGCGCGCGATGGCCTTCGGGCTCGGTGGGTCGCGCGACGACGCGCGCCGCGGCGTCTTCCTCAACACGCGAGTGCGCGAGGACGGCCGCGTCGAGTGGAAGCACCACTTCGCTCGACTGGCGCAGCGGACCGACGCGGTCGCGGCGCCCCTCGTCGACGACACGAGCTGGGACGACCTGGCCGCGGTGACGGCTCCCGTCACGCTCGTGCGCGGCGAGCGCGGCTACGTCGACGACGCGGCGGCCGACGAGTTCGCCCGGCGGGTGCCTCAGGCGGCGATCGTGTCGCTCGACGCGCCGCACAACGTGCAGGAGGCGGCGCCCGTGGCCCTGGCGGCGCTGCTGACGTCTCGCCTGAACACATCGGCCTCCGATCCCGCCGAGCGGGTGCCCTTCCCGACGCAGACCCTGAGACTTCCCGACACCACGGCGGCCGCATCCGGCGCCGCAGACGACCCGACCGCGGACCGCCGGTGAGCGGCACCCCGCGCGGCGCGGCACGCGCCGGCTCCGAGAGGACATCCATGCACAGCTTCACGACTCGCGTTCCGACCCGCACGCTGACGGCGGCCGGCGTCGGCACCGTCCTCGCTCTCGCGCTCGCCGGCTGCACGGGCGCTCCGGCCGAGACGCCGACGGGCGACCCGAACCCGGACGCGACGCTCCGGGTCGGCCTGCGGCTCGAGCCCGAGAACCTCGACATCCGTCACACCGCCGGGGTCGCGCTCGAGCAGGTGCTGATCGACAACGTCTACGAGGGTCTGGTCACGCGCACGCCCGACAACCAGGTCGTGCCGTCGCTCGCGAAGGACTACGAGATCTCGGAGGACGGTCTCACCTACACCTTCCAGCTGAACGAGGGCGTGACCTTCCACGGCGGCGGGGAGCTGACCGCATCCGACGTCGTGGCCAGCTTCACCCAGGTGCGCGAGGACGAGAGCCTGCGCGGGCACACCGAGCTCTCGGTGATCGAGGCCGTCGACGCCCCCGACGACCACACGGTCGTGCTGACGCTGAGCGAGCCCGACCAGAACCTGCTGTTCTGGCTCACGGGCCCCGCCGGTCTCGTCTTCGACGAGGGCGACAAGACCGACATGAAGACCGAGGCGAACGGGACGGGGCCCTTCACGCTCCAGAACTGGACGCAGGGCACGAGCATCTCGCTCGCGCGCTTCGGCGAGTACTGGGGTGAGGCTGCGGGCGTCGCGGAGGTGGAGTTCCAGTACATCCCCGACGCGACCGCGGGCATCAACGCGGCGCTCGAAGGCAGCCTCGACGTGCTGACGCGCGTGGACGCGAACCTCGCGCCGCAGATCGACGGCGTCTCGGGCTACACGCTGGTCGACGGCCGCTCCACGTCGGAGGGCACCCTCGCGTTCAACAACGCCGCGGAGCCGCTCGACGACGTGCGCGTGCGGGAGGCGCTGCGCCTCGCGATCGACCACGACGCGCTCGTCGAGGCGATCGGCTCGGGCAGCACGCTGTACGGTCCGATCCCCGAGCTCGATCCGGGCTACGAGGACCTCTCGGATGTCGCACCGCACGACCCGGAGCGCGCCAAGGAGCTGCTGGCGGAGGCCGGCCACGAGGAGCTCGAGCTCACCCTGACGATCTCGAACCACTACGGCACGACGGTGCCGGCGTACCTCGTCTCGGCGTTCAAGGACATCGGCGTCGAGCTCAAGGTCGACCCGGTCGAGTTCTCGACCTGGCTCAACGACGTCTACACCAACAAGGACTACCAGCTGAGCTTCGTCGAGCACGCCGAGCCGCGCGACTTCGCGAACTACGCCAACCCGCAGTACTACTTCAACTACGACAGCGCCGAGGTGCAGGAGCTCTACGCCCAGGCCATGGCGGCCGTCGACGCCGACGAGTCGGCGTCGCTGCTGGCCGAGGCGGCGCGCGTCGTCTCGGAGGACCACGCGGCCGACTGGCTGTATTCGGCCGGCGAGCTCACGGCCGTGCACGAGTCGGTCGCCGGGTTCCCTGTCGACTCCACCACGTCGCGCCTCGACCTGTCGGGCGTCACCGTATCCGAGTGATCCGGTCTCCCCGCTGAGCTCCGAGCATCCGCCGCCCGTGATCCGCTACCTGCTGACGAGACTGGCACTGCTGGTCCTGGGCCTGTTCGTCGCGAGCGCGCTGATCTTCACGGTGCTGCGGGTGCTGCCCGGCGATGTCGCGCAGATGATCGCGGGCACCCAGGGGTCGCCCGCGCAGGTGGCGCGCATCCGCGAGCAGTTGGGGCTCGACGCGCCCCTGTGGCGGCAGTACATCGACTGGATCGGCGGCGTGGTGCGCGGCGACCTCGGCCGGTCGCTGCTGACGGGGTCGTCGGTGTCGGCGCAGCTGTGGGAGAAGGCGCAGGTGACGGCGCCGCTGTCGCTCCTGGCGATGCTCGTGGCGATGCTGATCGCGGTGCCGTTCGGCGTGCTCTCCGCCGTGCGCCGTGGCCGCGGCGACGGCACCGCGATCAGCGTGGCGTCGCAGGCGCTCGCGGCCGTGCCGGCGGTGTGGGCGGGCATGATGCTGATCGTGCTGTTCGCGGTCGTGCTCGGCTGGCTGCCTGCCCAGGGCTTCCCCCGATCCGGATGGGATGAGCCCGGGCAGGCGCTGCGATCGCTCGTGCTGCCGGCGCTCACGATCGGCGTGGTCGAGGGCGCGATGCTGCTGCGCTTCGTGCGCAGCGCGACCCTGCAGGCCGTAGGCCAGGACTTCGTGCGCACGGGAGCGGCCAAGGGGCTCACGCGCACCCAGGCCCTCATCCGGCACGGGCTTCCCTCGGTCGGGCTCTCGATCGTGACCGTGCTGGGCATCCAGGTGGCGGGCATCATCGTCGGCGCGGTGGTGATCGAGCGCGTGTTCAATCTGCCCGGCATCGGCCGGATGCTGAGCGCCGATGTGGGATCACGAGATCTGGTAATGGTGCAGGGCGAGCTGCTCGTGCTGACGGGATTCGTGCTGCTGGTCGGCTTCGTCGTCGACCTCGTGCATCACGCGATCGACCCCCGGCAGAGGGAGGCCGCATGAGCGCGCGCCCCCGCGACGGTCTGGTCGCGCGTGCGTGGCGTCTGTCGACCGGGCGCTTCGGCCTGATCGTGATGAGCGCCGTGACCCTCACGGCGCTCCTGTCGCTCGCCTGGACGCCGTTCGATCCCCAGTCCGTCGACATCGCCGCGCGCTGGGGCCTGCCCGGATGGCCGCACCTGCTGGGCACCGACGGCACGGGGCGCGACATCCTGAGCCTGGTGATGGCGGGGTCGCGCACCACGCTCCTGGTCGCGGTGGGCGCCGGCATCGTGTCGACCGCGGTGGGCATCCTGCTCGCGTCGCTCGGCGCGCTGACCCCGCGCTGGACGCGCGAGGCCGTAGCCGTGCTGATCGACATCCTGATCGCGTTCCCCGTGCTGCTGATCGCGATGATGATCTCGTCGGTGTGGGGCGGTTCGCTCTGGGTGGTCGTCTGGTCGGTGGGCATCGGCTTCGGGGTGAGCATCGCGCGGGTGACCCGCCCCGAGCTGCGGCGCGTGCGGAGCAGCGACTACGTGCTCGCCGGTCGCGCGTCGGGCCTCACGACGCTGCAGAACCTGCGCCGCCACCTGCTGCCCAATGTGGCGCCCGTGTTCATCGTGCAGCTGTCGTGGTCGATGGCCGTGGCGGTGCTCGCGGAGGCGGGCCTGTCGTACCTCGGCTTCGGCGCCTCCGTGACCGAGCCCTCGTGGGGGCTGCTGCTGGCCGACCTTCAGCAGTACCTGCAGATCCATCCCCTGTCGGTCGTGTGGCCCGGGCTCGCGATCACGCTCACGGTGCTGGCGCTCAACCTGCTGGGAGACGCGCTGCGCGAGGCCACCGATCCGACGCTGCGCGGACGTGCCCCGGGCGCCCCCAGCGCCAAGGCGATGCCGCACACGACTCCTGGGGTGGTCGCATGAGTCTCGAGGTGCGCGATCTCGCGGTCGAGATCGGCGGGCGGCGCGTGGTCGACGGCGTCTCGTTCTCCGTGCCGGAGGGCGCGCGGGTCGGCCTCATCGGCGAGTCGGGTTCGGGCAAGTCCCTCACCGCGCTGGCGATCCTGGGGCTGCTGCCGGATGGCGCGACGGCGAGCGGCAGCATCCGGTGGAACGGTCGCGAGCTGATTGGGCTACGCGACCGCGAGCTGGCCGAGCTGCGCGGCGACGAGATCGGGATGGTGTTCCAGGAGCCGCAGACCGCGCTCAACCCGATCCGCACGGTCGGTCGGCAGATCGCCGAGTCGGTGCGCATCCACCGCGACGTCACGCGTGCCGAGGCCCGCCGCATCGCGGTCGATGAGGCGCGCCGAGTGAAGCTGCCCGAGCCGGAGGCGATCGTGCGCCGGTACCCGCACCAGCTCTCGGGAGGGCAGCGGCAGCGTGTCGCGATCGCGATGGCGCTGGCGTGCGAGCCGCGGCTGCTGATCGCCGATGAGCCCACGACGGCGCTCGACGTGACGATCCAGGCCGAGATCCTGCGGCTGCTGCTCGGGCTGGTGGCCGACAGCGGCATGTCGCTCGTCTTCATCACGCACGACCTGGCCGTGCTCTCGCAGGTGGCCACGCACGGGGTGGTGCTCGAGCACGGGCGGGTCGTCGAGCACGGGCCGGTCTCGGAGCTGCTGTCCGGGCCCGCTCATCCCGTGACGCAGGGGCTGCTGCGCGACGCGAAAGCCACGCTGTGGAAGCCCGGGGCGCAGGATGCGCCGGAGGTGCGGCCATGAGCGATGCGATCATCCGGGCGCGCGGCCTCAGCCGTCGTCACCCGCTCCCCCGCGAGACACCGTTCTCCCCGCGCCGGGAGAACGTGGCGCTCGCGCCGACCGACCTCGACATCGCCGACGGCTCGGCTCTCGGCGTGATCGGGGAGTCGGGCTCGGGCAAGTCGACGCTCGTGCGGCTGCTGCTGGGACTCGACCGGCCATCCTCGGGCACGGTGGAGTTCGCGGGCCGCGCGGTGGAAGCCGGTGCGCGCGCGAGGGAGCTGCACTGGCTGCGTCGCGACACCGGCATCGTTCTGCAGGATCCGTACGCGTCGCTCGACCCCCGAATGACGATCGAGCGCATCGTCGCCGAGCCGCTGTGGGCGCTCGGGATCGCCGGCGACCACGCCGCTCGGGTGCGCGAGGTGCTCGCCGACGTCGGTTTGGAGCCCGAGATGGCCGAGCGCTATCCCCACGAGTTCTCGGGAGGACAGCGCCAGCGCATCGCCCTCGCGCGCGCGATCGCCCACCGTCCGCGCCTGCTCGTGGGCGACGAGCCCCTGTCGGCCCTCGACGTGACGGTACGCGCGCAGATTCTGCAGCTGCTGGATGAGCTGCGCCGGCGCGACGGCCTGACGCTGGTGATGGTCTCGCACGACATCGGCGTGGTGCAGAGCCTGTGCGACACGGTAGCGGTGATGAAGGACGGCCGCATCGTCGAGCACGGGGCGACGGCGGATGTGCTGCTGCGTCCGCGTGAGGACTACACCAAGCGCCTGCTCGCCGCGATCCCGACGATCGACTGAGACGTCGACCTCAGAACGGAGCCGAGGGAGTTCCGGTGTCGATCAGCACGGGCGGGATGTCGAGGTAGTCGTAGCCCGCGGGGCTGTGCCAGAGCAGCCGGCCGCCGCCCAGCTGACGCACCCGCCAGGGCGAATGGTGCTTGAGGGTGTGGTGCGCCTCGCAGAGCGCGGCGAGGTTGCCGATCTCGGTCGGCCCGCCGCGGGAGTACGGCACGGTGTGATCGATGTCGGAGTGCTTCGCCTTCGTCACGCATCCCGGAACCCGACACGTGCGGTCGCGGGCAAGCAGATAGCGACGCTGCGCCGCAGTCGGTGTGTAGCGGTCGACCGTGAGCAGCGCGCCGGTGTCAGGGTTCACGAAGAGGCGCTCCCAGCCGATCGCGTGGCCGGCCAGGCGACGGGCGGTCGCTGCATCGAGCGGCCCGGAGCCCGCAAGGAGCGCCAGCCCGTCATCCAGCCCGCTCAGCGTCGTCGCCGGAATGGTGATCTCGACCGTCGCCGCGATCGAGCGCTCGACGTCGTGCCCACTGGGTGCTCCCGACACCAGCAGGTCCGCCGCCAGATCGGCCCGCAGTTGGGCCAGCCGCCGGTCGTCGCGGAGGTCTGCGGCATGGAGGTCGGCGGCATGGTTGTCTGCGGCATGGTTGTCTGCGGCATGGTTGTCGTGCGGGCCGCCCGCGCTGCCGTCGGCACGCATCGCGGCCGCCGGGCGGTCGCGGTGCACCGCCCGGGCCAGCGCGGTCAGCCGGTCGAAGACCGCATGGACCACGACCGCCGGCGCCACCATGCCCAGCTCCGCCATGCCGTCGGGCAGGTCGGCGACCCAGACGCGGCGCTCGGATCGCGCGATCTCGTGCCGCTCCACGAGTGTCGTGGGCTGGTGCTTCTCAGCGACCCGCGCGGCGAGCGCTCTCGTCCGGCCGGGCGTCGAACGCTCCGCCATCGCGGTGATCTCGGCCTCGTACGCGGCCCGAGCCGCGTCCTCGCGGAGGTCGGCGCCGACCGCCACGATCTCCTGCGTGTGTCGCGCGGTCACCCGTCCTTGGGCGAGCGCGGCGTGTGCCGCGGGAAAGCGCGTGACCAGGTCGTGCGCGCGCTCCATCCGCCGCTGCATCGCACGCGGCGACTCACGCAGGGCGAGCGCGAGCTCGGTCGCCATCGACCGCAGCGGAAACCGATGAACGCTGGCATTCGGGTCGCGCGCCAGCTGGCCGAGCGCGATGTCCGTGACCTCGGCAAGCACACGCGCCTCCTCGGCATCGAGACGCGCGCGCTCGCGCCGCACGCTCCTCAGCCGCTCGATCGCGGTACGCGTGCGGATGCGCTCGGCCGGGGTGAACCCCCAGCCGAGGTCGTCCGCATCCATGAACCGGGTCATGCCCCCATGCTGGCACGAGCTTCGGACATTTGTTCGAAGGTCCGGATGCGGCTGCAGCTCTCGGCCATCGCAGCGCCTGGGGATAACTTCCGGGCCCGAGTCGCGATGATCCATACCGTGGGCACATGCTGTCCCGCTCGTGCTCCGTCGTCGCTGCCGCCCTGCTGCTCGCCGCGCTGACCGGATGCACGGGCTCGGGCAAGGCAAACCCCTCGCCTTCCCCAACGGGGTTCGCGAGCGAGGAGGAGGCGTTCGCTGCGGCGGAAGAGTTGTACCGCGACTACACCGCGGCCCTGAACAGCTACTACGCCGGGGCTGATGCGTACGAACCGCGGCTGTATCTCACCGCCGACGCGCTGACGGAGGGACAGGCCTTTCTCGCTCTGATGAAGGAGCAGGATCTCCAGGTCGACGGCGAAGTAGAGATTCGCGCACTACAGCATGGCGAAGCTGCCGCGGTCGAGAGCGCATGGAGCGTGACGCTGTTCGTGTGCCTTGACTACTCCGGCACGCGAGTGCTCGACGCACATGGAACGGATGTGACGCCAGAGCGTGACGAATCACTCGCGCTCAAGGTTTCCTTGATGACTATCGAGAGGTTCCGTCTTGCCATCGAGAAGAGTGTGGCGACCCCGGAGTTTCCATGCGGCTGACGCTGGCGCTCACCCTTGCATGTCTGTTGGCGCTTTCCCCGGGCGCGGCCCACGCTGCGGCTGGTACGGCATGCGGTGCGGATACTGGCCTCATCGGTTGCCCCACTCTGAACGACCCGCAGAATGACGGGAACACCCTGACCGTGGGCGGCAGCGTGCAACAGCAATCCGGCGAAGACACGCACGACC
>NZ_JBEOSM010000007.1:0-214953 GCF_040302945.1 Microbacterium sp. NPDC096154 | reverse complement strand
ATGCACTTGCAGACCCAGGGATTTTAGGGATTAATTCTGGTGCAGGGTTAGTCGTTATGTTATTTATCGCATTTTATCCTGCAACCACAGCGGTACCTGTGCTCGCGTTGCCATTTTTAGCGCTGGTGGGTGCTTCGTTAACAGCAACAATAATATATGGATTGTCTTATAAACGTAATAAAGGTATATTGCCTACGCGTTTAATTTTAACTGGGGTCGCAATATCCGCGGGCATTAGTTCAGCTATGATTGTGCTGACATTACGTTTAAGCCCTGAAAAATACCAGTTTGTTGCTACATGGCTCGCAGGTAGTATTTGGGGTACTACATGGAAGTTCGTATGGACACTACTTCCTTGGATTGTAATTTTGCTTCCCTACATATTCATAAAAGCTAGGGTGCTTGATGTGCTTAATCTTGGCGAAAATACGGCAATGGGCTTGGGCGCAAACGTGTCTAGAGAGCAAATCAAGTTCCTTGCGGCAGCAGTAGGCTTAGCAGCTTCTTGTGTTTCAGTGAGTGGGGGAATTGGCTTCGTAGGTTTAATTGGACCCCATGTGGCAAGACGATTAGTAGGCCCAAGACATCAATACTTGTTGCCAACCTCAGCCCTAGTAGGTAGCTTGCTGGTCATTGCGGCAGATACGATAGGCAGATGGATTTTACAGCCAACTGAAGTACCAACAGGTCTAGTTGTAGCTGTATTGGGTGCACCATTCTTCCTTTACTTATTAGCCAAAGCTAAAGATTAATGAACATAGTAATAAAATGGTAACAAATAGGCTGGAATAAGCAGTTTTTTAAATATTAAAATTTGAAGAGAGAGGGATGACATGCTCAGGCGCTTTTTTGAATATTATCGGCCCTATAAGTGGCTTTTTATTATAGATTTTTCATGTGCAATTTTTGCAGCTTTATTGGAATTGGTGTTTCCGCTCGCAATTAATAAAGTGATTGATGATTTGCTTCCTCAAGGCAATTGGAAAACGATTTTGTATGCCTGCATTATTTTGTTAACGATTTATTTGTTTAGTGCATTTTTAAATTTTGTAGTCACGTATTGGGGACATAAGCTAGGGATTAGTATTGAGTCGGATATGCGTAAAAAGCTGTTTGATCGTGTGCAGAAGTTATCTTTCCGCTTTTTTGACAATACGAAAACAGGACATTTAGTATCGCGTATGACAAATGATTTAATGGATATTGGGGAAATTGCCCACCATGGGCCAGAGGACTTATTTATTGCGATCATGACGTTAACGGGTGCCTTTGGCATTATGTTAGGGATCAATTGGAAGCTGGCAGTATTAACCTTCATCATTGTTCCATTAATGATTTACCTATCGTTGTATTTCAGCCGGAAAATGTCTAGAGCATTTAATAAAATGTTTGCAGATATCGCGGATTATAATGCAAGAGTAGAAAATAACGTAAGTGGAATTCGTGTTGTTCAAGCTTTTGCAAATGAAAATCATGAGATTGAAAAGTTTGCAGTTAATAATGAACGTTTTCGTCTAACTAAACTATTAACGTATCGCATTATGGCATGGAACGCCTCAGTGAGCTTTATTTTAATGCGGTTTGTTAATTTGTTTGTATTAGTCTGTGGGACATGGTTTGTGATTCAAAAAGAAATGAGCTACGGTGAATTTGTTGCTTTTGTGATGTTATCTAATATATTTTTAGGACCGATTAAGCAGATTAACAGTGTCATCGAGACCTACCCGAAAGGGATTGCTGGCTTTAAACGGTATATGGAGCTGTTAGAAACAGAGCCAGATGTAGCAGATGCTCCTAATGCTAAAACGATAACAAATATTAAAGGGAACATTTCCTATAAGGATGTTACCTTTGGTTATGAAAATAAAGATAAAATTTTGAAAAACCTAAACTTACACATCAACGCTGGAGAAACAGTGGCGCTGGTTGGCCCATCAGGTGCGGGTAAAACCACACTTTGTAGCTTATTGCCAAGATTTTATGATGTGGATGAAGGTGCAATTCAAATTGATGGCATTGATATCCGTGATTTAACATTAGAGTCACTCCGTACCCATATTGGGATCGTGCAGCAGGATGTCTTTTTGTTTGATGGTACAATACGTGAAAATATCGCTTATGGTGATTTGAATGCTTCGGAGGAAGCCATTTGGGAGGCGGCAAGACGAGCCCAGCTAGAGGAATTAATATTAGAATATCCGGAAGGCTTAGATACGATGATTGGGGAGCGTGGAGTAAAGCTGTCTGGTGGTCAAAAGCAACGCCTGTCCATTGCACGTATGTTTTTGAAAAATCCTCCGATTTTAATTTTGGATGAAGCGACTTCTGCACTAGATACAGAAACCGAAGCAGCGATTCAGCTTGCTTTGTCTGAGTTGTCCAAAGGCAGAACGACATTGGTCATTGCCCATCGTTTAGCGACCATTAAGGATGCTGATCGGATTGTCGTTGTTGCAGAGCAAGGCGTATTAGAGGAAGGAACACATGAGCAACTACTTCAATTAGAGGGTACTTACAGCCGTCTGCATCGTGCTCAATTTGGTACACAATTCGCTTAATCATTTTATATTAAGAAGCAACTAGAAGCAGAATAGTTATAAATTCCCTCATTCTGAGCGTGCTTATTGGAGCTACGTGTTAAGAATGAGGGTTTTTATCGTATCAAAAGCTATGCTATGATGGGCAGTAGGCAGTATACAGAGGATCAAGAATGAGTATACAATTAGGAATTTCCTTGGAGGAGTTATGCATATGAGGGAACCTCGAAATAAACCACCAAAACCAAGGTCTGCGCTGGCAATCATGTTTATGGTACTATTCACGATTGCGGTTACGACCTATTGGCCTTCTTCTAAGGAGGAGGATCGTGAGAAGGAATCTCCGCCTCCACAGTCAGAAGAAAAAATAAATAAACAAATTACAAACAGCCCCCCACCCTCTAGTGAGCTACATTCTAGTGGTAAGGTAATTAATCCTTATTTACTAGAGCAGCAGTCGTGGAGGGAAAAGGACGTTAAAGCCATTACAATCAAATGGGAGGGGAAGAAGTCTTCACTTTCCAAATATGATACACAAACTATACTTGATGCATTGAGATGGACGGATACGACCATTGCGGAAGCACAGGTTGCAACTGCTACATCTTCTACGTCTTCTATGTTTTCTGCCCAAAATGTACAGGTTCAAATTGATGTTGGGGCAAAGGAACCTATTGTGCTTCCATATGATGTTACCGTGAATGCGTATGAGGTGGATAGCAAATGGTATTATGCAAATGATCAAGTATTATTGCTGATGAATCGGGTGCTGGAACAAGATAAGAAGCTAGCCTTATTTGATCATTTAAAGCAACAAGCGACGATAGAAGAGCAGCAGGCGACTACTGATGAAGCGGATCAAATACAAGCGGAGCAGCTTCAAATTGATGAGCTAGACTTTAAGGGATGGCAGCAAAAATTGACGCAGGAAACAGCGCTTTGGAAAATCCCTTTTTATGATAATGATTCAGTCCAAATTTCTGAAGTGATCAATATTGCTGATGAGATTGTAATGTTACCAGGTCAAATCGTATTTATGGATCGCTCACATAAGACTAAGAACGGGATTAAAATAGGAATGAGTAAAAATGAAGTCGAACGTATACTTGATGTTAAAACATTAAAGCTACCGAGTAGGTGGAGCTACAAAGTTGGCGATTACTATACATTTCATCTTTATTTTGAGCAGGATAAGGTTGCATTTTTAGTTTTAACGCGCCCCTTAGTCTAAACTATAGAGATAGATATAGCATTACAAGAGTGCTAACGGTATAATAAATACCTGTGAGTATTTGAGGGAATGGGGATTATACTAGTTATGTCAGAGAAAAAGAAGGTTCTTATCCAAATTGTGAGTCAGCAGGGATCTGAGCAGACTAGAGGGCAATTTGATGGGGTGATGCAGGTGAAAGGCAACACCTGTTATGTTCAGTACACAGAAGAGCAATCGATGCCTCATCAAGGACAAGTCCGTACGTTACTTAAAATTTCTGATCATAGTCTGAAAATAATTCGCCATGGCAGCGTTGAATCGGAGCAAAGCTTTATTGCCGAGCAGCGTTGTCCAGGTTTTTATCGTTCGCCATACACAAGCTTTAATCTGTCTACACAGACCGATAAGCTAGAAATCCACAATCATGGAAACGAACTAAAGATTACATGGGAGTATGATTTGTATGTGTATGAAGAGCTAAACGGACAGTTCATTAATAGTTTACATATACAGGAGGAAGTGAAATCATGACAATAAGTCCATTAGAACAACTGAACTTAGATGTAAAGCAAGCAATTAGCGATGCAATTGTTGCGGCTGGTTTAGCCTCATTAGAGGAAGTCCCGACGATTACATTAGAAGTTCCAAAAGATAAAGCGCACGGTGATCTCGCTACAAATGCAGCGATGCAGCTTACCCGTATCGCAAGACGGAATCCAAGGCAAATAGCCGAGGAGCTTATTAAGCATATGGACTTAGCCAAAGCAGGCATTGAGCGTGCAGAAATTGCTGGGCCAGGATTTATTAACTTCACAGTAAGCAAAAGCTATTTGTATCCCGTTATTAAACAAGTGTACGAGCAAAATGAACGTTATGGACGTGTGGAGGATGGCGCAGGTCAAAAGGTTGAGATGGAGTTTGTCAGTGCCAATCCTACAGGAAGTCTACATTTGGGTCATGCTCGTGGGGCGGCAGTAGGGGATGCATTGTGCAACATTCTAGATTTTGCAGGTTATGATGTGACACGCGAGTATTATATTAATGATGCAGGCAATCAAATTGTGAATTTGTGCAAATCGATTGAGGCACGTTATTTACAAGCGCTTGGTCAGGACGTTCCAATGCCTGAGGATGGTTACCATGGCGAAGACATTAAAGGTTTTGCTAAGGAGTTAATTGAAGAGCAAGGAGAAGCACTTCTGCAAATGTCAGAGGAAGATCGAATGGAATTCCTGCGTAAATTTGGATTGGAAAAGGAATTAAATAAGATCAAACGTGACTTAGCTCGTTTTCGTGTTGATTTTGATATTTGGTTTAGTGAAACGTCCCTTTATGAGAATAAAAAGGTTGAATTATCTCTAGAGGAGCTCAAAAGCAAAGGACAAGTCTATGAGCATGAAGGTGCGACATGGCTAAGAACAACAGATTATGGCGATGATAAGGATCGTGTTTTGGTGAAAAATGACGGGACGTATACGTATTTAACACCGGACATCGCTTATCATCGTGATAAATATGAACGTGGTTATGACCGCATGTTTAACATTTGGGGAGCAGATCATCATGGTTATGTGCCTCGGATTCGCGCGGCAATGGAAGCATTAGGGAAGGACCCTAATAAATTGACCGTACTCATTGCACAGATGGTGAGCTTGTTCCAAAATGGCGAGAAGGTCAAAATGTCTAAGCGGACAGGCAAAGCGGTTACGATGGTAGATTTGATGGATGAGGTTGGCGTAGATGCGATTCGTTACTTCTTTACGATGCGTAGTATGGATTCTCATCTTGATTTCGATATGGATCTAGCGGTATCGACCTCAAATGACAACCCTGTATTTTACGTACAATATGCACATGCTCGTATTTGCAGCATCTTCCGTCAAGCTGAAGAGCAGGGCATTATCATTGATGACATTAACAAGGTGAACTTTAATAAGCTTACTACAGAGCATGAATATGATTTGCTACGTAAGGTAGGAGAGCTTCCAGAAGAAATCAGTGCTGCGGCTAGTCTTTACGCCCCTCATCGTTTAGTTCGTTATGTGTATGAGTTAGCTTCGTTATTACACAGCTATTATCGTGCAGAACGTGTCATTACTGAGGATATGGAGCAAAGCCTTGCTCGTCTAGCGTTGCTAGGTAGTGTACGTACAGCGATAAAAAATGTATTAACGTTAATTGGTGTTTCTGCACCAGATCGCATGTAATTTAAGCGTCCCGGTCTCGAGGCACCGCTCGCACAGGACTTCCTGCGCGCGGTGGGCGGCACGCCGCGCCCCAAGTACGGGTGGACCGACGTCGCCCGCTTCTCAAAGCTCGGAGTGCCCGCCGTGAACTACGGCCCCGGCGACCCGCTGCTCGCGCATCATGATCAGGAGCGCGTGGCCGTCTCGCAGATCGAGGAGGTCGAGCGGGGGCTGCGGGCGTGGCTGACGTCCCGCTGACGCCCGGGGCGCGTGCCCGCGCCGCGTGGCGGGTGTGGCCCGTCGCCGCGCGAGTCGCGCTGATCTATGCGGCCTCGCGCCTCCTGACCACGGCGATCATGCTCGTCGTCGCGGGCGCCTCTCCCGCCGACTCCCGCTTCGGCTCCGACCCCTCGCTCGCCGATTACGTGCTCGGATGGGACGCCCAGTGGTACTGGACGGTGGCGTTCGGCGGATACCCCAGCGAGCTGCCGCTCGACGAGAGCGGCGTGGTCCGGGAGAACCCCTGGGCCTTCATGCCCGTGTACGCGCATGCCGCGAACATCGTGGGGTTCGGCACGTGGGGAGCCGGCGCGCTGGCGATCTCGCTGGTCGCGGGTTACGCGGCGTGCCTCGCGCTGCACGCCCTGCTGCGGCCGCGCATCGGCGAGGACTCCGCGACGTGGGCCGTCGTGCTCTTCGCCAGCTCGCCGCTGGCGGCGCTGTTCCAGGTGGGATATGCCGAGTCGCTGTTCATGGCCCTGCTCCTGGCGGCCCTGCTGGCCCTCGTGCGGCGCCGATGGGGGTGGCTGTACGTGCTCATCCCGCTGCTCGGATACACGCGACCCGGGGTGCTCGCCTTCGCCCTGCTGCTGGGCCTGTACGGCGTCTGGCGCTGGTGGCATCGTCGCTCCGACTCGCTCGCCGCGCGCGAGATCGCGCACATCGTTGCCCTCGGTGCACTGGCTGTCGCGGTCGGGTTCTCGTGGCAGGTCATCGCCGCTCTCGTCACGGGCGTGCCGGACGCCTACCTCGAGACCGAGCTCGCGTGGCGTCGCAGCTGGATCCCCGGCATCGAGTCGTTCGTGCCCCTCGAGGGATGGGTGCGCGCCGCCGAGTTCTGGTTCGCGCGCTGGGGGCTGCCCGAGTGGAGCGGCTACGTCGCCCTCGCGCTGCTCGTGGGGGGAACCGCGGTGGGGCTGCTCTCGCGGCGGGTGCGCCGGCTGGGACCCGAGATGCAGCTCTGGGCCGTGAGCTACATCCTGTATCTGCTCGCCGTGTTCTTCCCGCAGTCGAGCACGTTCCGGCTGCTGCTGCCGCTCTCGCCGCTGTGGGGCGCGGCACCTCGATCCGCGCTCGGCAGGACCGTCACCCTCGGCGTCTGCGTCGCCGGTCAGTGCCTCTGGATCGCGCTCATGTACGGCCACGGGAATACCTACTGGCAGGTGCCCTGACACATGCCGCAGGGCGCGCGTGATCGGCTGGTATATCGCGTCGGCGATTCGGTCACGAGTGGGCCGGGGCGCTCCAGACCGGTAAACTCACAGGGGGAGACCACGACGAAAGGAAGCCACGATGGCAGCCATGAAGCCCAGAACCGGTGACGGACCGATGGAGGCCGTGAAGGAGGGGCGCCTCATCATCGTGCGCGTTCCGCTCGAGGGTGGCGGCCGTCTGGTCGTCTCGGTGAACGATGACGAGGCCAAGGAGCTGTACGGCGTGCTCGGCGAGGTCGTCGGCGCCTGAAGCCCGGAGAATCAGAAGGGCCGGATCCCCGTGGGGATCCGGCCCTTCTCTCGTTACCGGGCGCTCACTCTGCCACGGTCGTGAGCTGGAGCAGGCCCTCGCCGATCGTCGACAGCGCGGGGATGACCGCGGCCGACCCCTGCGTCTCCTGCAACAGCGTGCGATACGCGGATGTGACGGCGTCGCGCTGCACCGGATCGGCGACGCGACCGTTCAGCACGCGCGGCACCAGCACGGTCCCGCCGGCGCGCGCGAGGCGCAGGCCGTGCTCGACGTACGGGATGACGTTCTCGGGGTCGGCGTCGACCAGCACGATGTCGTACGACGCCTCGTTCATGCGCGGCAGCACATCTGCGGCGCGGCCCGTGATGAACCGCACGCGCGACGACGGGACCCGGGCCTGGGTGAACGCCTGGCGGGCGGCAGCGAGATGCTCGGGCTCGTAGTCGATCGTCGTCAGCACCGCTTTCGGGGCTCCGCGCAGCAGCCAGAGCCCCGAGACGCCCGCGCCCGTGCCAATCTCGATGATCGACCGCGCGGCGGTCGCGGCGGCGATCACGGCGCACTGCGCGCCCACGCCGGCACTGATCGGCGCCGCACCGAGCTCGAGGGCATGCAGGCGTGCGCGTGCGATGTGGTCCGGCTCGACGACCGTCTCCCGTGCGAAGCGCGCGATCGCGTCATGCTCGCTCATCCAACCTCCTGATTCCCCTCCAGCGTACGGTCGACGGCGGAGCGGACCGTGCAGGCGCGGCCGGTAGGCTGGAAGCCATGTTCTTCGGGCTCACCTTCGAGAAGGTGCTGCTGATCGCGGCGATCGCGGCCCTTCTCATCGGCCCCGAGCGGCTGCCCCGCTACGCCGAGCTGCTGGCCCAGACCGTGAAGCGCGTGCGCTCCTTCGCGCAGGGCGCCCAGAGCCGCGTGCGCGAAGAGATGGGGCCCGAGTTCGACGACGTCGACTGGCGCAAGCTCGACCCGCGCCAGTACGACCCGCGCCGCATCATCCGTGAGGCGCTGCTCGACGACGACGAGCCCGCCGCGGCCACGCCCGAGCCGCGCGTGATCGCGCCGCCGCGCCCCTCCGGCCCCCTCACCCGGCAGACGTTCACGGCCGAGGCCCCGCCCCCGTTCGACTCCGAGGCGACCTGACCCCGTCCCGGTGCTCCGGTTCGAGTGCACACCAATGAGAGTGTGCACTCGACCCCGAGTTCCGGGCGCGAGTGCACACGGACTTTGGTGTGTACTCGGGGCCGGGGCGGGGTTGCCGGTCGAGTGCACACGGACTTTGGTGTGTACTCGGGCTTGGCGTGTGCTCGTCCGGTCAGCGGGCCGGGGCGACCGGCAGCAGGCGGCCGGCGAGGCGGCGCCGCTGCGTTGCGATGCGCTCGGCCAGGCGGGTCAGCGCGACGGCGGCCGGATCGTCCGGGTGGGCGACGACGACCGGATGTCCCGCGTCGCCGGATGCGCGGAGCGCTTGGCTGAGCGGGATGGACGCGAGCACCGGAACGGTGTCGCCGTCCGCGGAGAGCGCCTCCGCGACCTCGGCCCCGCCGCCCGCGCCGAACAGATCCATCAGGGTGCCGTCGGGCAGCGTCATCGCCGCCATGTTCTCGACCACGCCGATCACGCGCTGGCCGGTCTGACGGGCGACCAGGCCGCTGCGCACCGCCACGTCCGACGCCGCGGCCTGGGGGGTCGTCACGACCAGCACGTCGGCGTGAGGCAGCAGCTGCCCGACCGAGATCGCCACGTCGCCCGTCCCGGGCGGCATGTCGAGCAGCAGCACGTCGAGGTCGCCGAAGTACACGTCGGTGAGGAACTGCTGCACCGTGCGATGCAGCATCGGGCCGCGCCACGCGACGGCGCCCGTCCGCCCGCCGGCGCCCGATCCGTCGTCCTGCAGGAACATGCCGATCGAGATCGCCTTCACGCCGTGGGCGACGGGGGGCAGCATGAGCTGGTCGACGCGCGTCGGCTGAGCCACCGTCCCGTCGTGCGCGAGCCCGAGCAGGGGAGGGATCGAGAAGCCGTGGACATCGGCGTCGATCAGCCCCACGGCGAGCCCGCGCTGCGCGAGGGCCACGGCGAGGTTCGCGGTGACGGTCGACTTGCCGACGCCGCCCTTGCCGCTCGTCACGGCGATCACCCGCGTGAGGGAGTCCGGCCCGAAGGGCATGCCGCGCGCAGGACGCAGCCGCGACGTCAGCGCCTGCCGCTGAGCGGGTGTCATGACGCCGACGTCGATCGTCACGGCGCCGACGCCGTCGACCGACTCGGCCGCACGCCGCACATCCGACTCGATGCGGTCGGCCGCGGGGCATCCGACGATCGTCAGAGCGATCTCCACTCGCACGTCCGTGCCCGCCGCCTCCACGCCGCGCACCATGTCGAGCTCGGCGAGGGGACGGCGCAGCTCGGGGTCGGACACGCGGCCCACGGCGTCGCGCACCCGGTCGGCGAGCGCGTCAGGCGCCGCCGCGGGACGGGCTGGGTCCTGGGTCACTTGCTCTCTTCCGCGGGCTCGTCGCCGGCGCGCTCGGCGCGCGCGTCGAGCTCCTCGAGCAGCGCCTTGAGCTCCTCGCGCAGGGCCTCGCGGGTCACCACGCGCTCCTCCATGTCGCCGAGGGCAAGGCGCAGCGAGACCATCTCGCGCGCCAGGTACTCAGTGTCGGCGAGGTTGCGTTCGGCCCGCTGGCGGTCCTGCTCGATCTGCACACGGTCGCGGTCGTCCTGGCGGTTCTGCGCGAGCAGGATGAGCGGCGCGGCATACGACGCCTGCAGCGACAGCGCCAGGGTGAGGGCGGTGAAGCCGAGATCGGCCGAGTCGAAGCGCCATCCCTCGGGCGTGAGGGAGTTCCAGAGCATCCAGAGCGCGCAGAACAGGGTCAGCGCGATCAGGAACGCGGGCGTTCCCATCGCTCGTGCGATCCACTCGGTGGCGCGGCCGAACCGGTCGCGGTCGCGCGCCGGGCTCGTCGAGGCGAGCCGCGGGGTGCGGCCACGGGCGTCCTGGGGGCGGGACATGTCGCGCGCGGTCATCACCCTCGCCTCACCGTCGGGATCGAGCCGGTCACGGGGGCCGGCGGCAGGGGCTCGTCGGCGTCCTGCGAGCGCCAGTCGTCCGGCAGCAGGTAGTCGAGCATGTCGTCGACGCTGATCGCGCCGACGAGTCGACGGGCCTGATCCACCACGGGGAGGGACACGAGGTCGTAGCTGGCCAGGCGCCGCGCGACCTCGGCGGCCGACGCCGTGACGGGCACGGGCTCGAGCGTGTCGTCGAGGATCGCCCCGATGCGCTCGTGCGGGGGATATCGCAGCATGCGCTGGAAGTGCACGGCACCGAGGAAGCGGCCCGTGGGCGTCTCGTACGGCGGCAGCGTGACAAACACGCTCGCCGCCAGCGCCGGGTGCAGCTCATGACGCCGGATGGTCGCGAGCGCCTCGGCGATCGTCGCATCGGCCGACATGATGATGGGCTCGGGTGTCATGAGGCCACCGGCCGTGTCGGCTCCGTAGCGCAGCAGCATGCGGACGTCCTCGGCCTCCTCGGGCTCCATGAGCTGCAGCAGCTCTTCGGAGCGCTCCGGCTCGAGCTCGGCCAGCAGGTCGGCCGCGTCGTCGGGCTCCATGGCGTCGAGCACGTTCGCCGCGCGCTCGTCGCCGAGCTTCTCGAGGATGTGCACCTGCTCGTCCTCGGGCATCTCCTCGAGGGCGTCGGCGAGGCGCTCGTCGGACAGCTCCTCGGCGACCTCGATCATCCGCTCCTCGGGCAGGTCGAGCAGCGTGTTCGCCAGGTCGGCGGGGCGCAGCTCCGCGTAGCTGGCCGCCAGCGCCTCCGCAGACTGGGCCTCGCCCGGCGTGTGCTGCTCGCGTACCTCACTCCAGGCCGCGAAGCGCGTGCGCCCCTTGGCGAACGGCGACGCACTGGTCTTGGGCATGCGCAGGAACAGCTGGCCGATGGCCCACTCGCCGACGCGGTTGGGTTCGATCGCGACGTCCTCGATGACCGCCGAGCCGCTGCCGTCGACGAAGTGCACCCGGCGCCCGACGACCTCGGCGAGCACGCGCACCTCGTCGGCACGCGGCTGGAAGCGGCGCACATTGATGAGGCCGGTCGTGATGACCTGCCCCGAGGAGATGGAGGTGACGCGTCCGATCGACACGAACACCTGGCGACGGCCGGGGATCTCGCACACGAGGCCGATCACGCGCGGGGCCGCCTTACTTCGGTAGACGACGACGACGTCTCGGACCTTGCCGAGCCGGTCGCCCGCGGGGTCGAAGACGGGGCAGCCGGCCAGGCGCGCCGCGAAAACCCTCTGCGTGCTCATGCCTCCCAGACTAGCCCGGGCGCCCCGTCCGCGATCCCGGCGGAGGCGCCGCGACAGCAGGCATCAGCAGTGGATGACGCGGAATCGCTCGACCACCACGGGCATGTCGGGAGAGAACCCGCGATCGTGCCCGGCATAGGCGGTGAAGAACCGCTCGTGCACGTCGCGCCAGTGCGCGAGCGAGCGATCACCCTCGCCTTCCGCGTGCGCGTGCGCGGCATCGACGTCGCGGAACGGGAGGATCTCGAGAGCCGTGTTGAGCAGCACGGCCCGGGGCGTGCCGGATCCGTCGGTCACGATATCGAGCTGACCACGCTGGGGGAGCGGCTCGCCCGAGACCTCGTAGTCCCACAGCGCGCTCGACGTGCCGGTCTTGATGCCGTCGATCACCAGAGCGAGGAGCGCGTCGGCGTGCTGCGGGGTGGCTCCGAATCCCCATGCGGAAGGCGGTTCGTGCGGCAGCGCCAGCCCTGGCTCGGTGTGCGCGATCCCGGTGCGCGCCCGCGACCAGAATGCGGCGAGGATCGAGGGGTCCGGATCGGGGATGCTCACCGGCCCAGCGTAGGGGGATCCGCGCTGCGCGAAACGCCCCGGGGCCGGCGGAGGGCGCATGGGAGAATGGCGCACATGAGCATGATGAGCGGGATGGGCAGGCCGTTCGAGGTGGGCGAGACGATCGCCAGCTTCAAGGAGTACGACGCCGCGCAGAAGGCGGTGTCGCGCCTCATCGCGGGCGAGGTTCCGGCTGCCGACATCGCGATCGTCGGCACTGCGCTGCGCTCGGTCGAGAAGGTGACCGGGAAGCTCGGCTACGCCCAGGCGGCGTGGTCGGGCGCCGTGAACGGCGTGCTGCTCGGCCTGCTCTTCGCCGCGATGGTCGTGATCTGGACGCCCGGTCTGCCGATCTCGGCGTTCGCGGGCGTGCTGCTCGTCGGCATCGCCTTCGGGATGCTCTTCCGCCTGATCGCCTACGCGATGCTGCGCCGCCGCCGCGACTTCGCGAGCGTCATGCAGGTCACGGCGGACCACTACGAGGTGACCGTGCTGCCCCGCAGCGTCGCCAAGGCGCGTCAGGTGCTGGGCGGCGGCGGTGCCGGCGTGCCGCCGAACGCGCCGGCGGTGTCCGCGCCGCGCTCGTTCGACGAGCCGCCGCGCTATGGCGTGCGGGTGGATCCCGCGCCGCCGGCCGTACCGGGGGCGCACGCGGCGCACACCGGACCCGAGGCGCACGTGCCGCCGGCTCCCGAGACCGAGACGCCGTCGGGCGCCGCGCCGTCGCCCGACGCGGAGGGGACGCCGCAGGCTGAGGAGCCCCGCGGAGAGGCTTCGAAGGACTCCGACCGAGCGTGACGGTGGAGTCCACCCTCTCCGTGCCGCTCAGCGGCGGCCCGCAGGAGGTCTCCCTCGCGATCGACCGGGCTGACGACGCGCGGGCGGTGCTGGTGCTCGCCCACGGCGCGGGCGCGGGCATGCGCCACCCGTTCCTCGCAGGTCTCGCGGGAGCCGTGGCCGCCGGCGGGGTGACGGTCATCCGGTTCAACTTCCCCTATGCCGAGGCCGGGCGGCGGATGCCCGGACGACCGGCCGACGCGATCGCGACGTGGCGAGCGGCAGTGGTGCGGGCGGCTGCCGAGGGGCTGCCCGTGTGGGCGGCGGGCAAGTCATATGGCGGACGCATGGCGTCGATGGCGGCTGCGGAGGGCGGCTTCCCGGTCGAGGGTCTGGCGTACCTCGGCTACCCGCTGCACGCGCCCGGCAGACCCGAGAAGCCGCGTGCCGAGCACCTGCCGCACGTGGTGCAGCCCCAGCTCTTCGTCGAGGGCGACCTCGACCCGTTCATCCAGCCGCTCGCGCAGTTCCGCGAGGCGCTCGCCTCCTGCCAGGACGCGGCAGTCGAGTGGGTCGAGGGCGGCAACCACTCGTTCGAGGTCAAGGGGCGCAAGCGTCCCGCCGATGTGATCGGCGCCGAGTTGGCGCCCATCCTCACGCGGTTCATCAGCGGCTGACGCCGCGGCGTACGGCGTCAGAGCCGCGCCGCGAAGTCCTCGCAGACTCCGCCGACCGTGCCGATGTCGATGCCGTTCACCGTGCCGGTGTAGGTGCCGTACATCTGGAAATAGCGCAGCGCGGCGACGACGAAGTTCACGTTGACGTCCTTGCGGCCCTGCGGGGAGAAGGTCACGTCGAGCCGTCCGTCGGCCGACCGGATGCGCCACGGGCTCAGGCGGTCTTCGCCCTGCGGCGTGAACGTGATGTCGGAGAGGGGTTCGACGCCCGTGGGGGTCCAGATCGCCGACTCCTCCTCCTCGCCCGGCGTGTGCGGTCGGTGCGCGAAGTTCGCTCCGAGGAAGCCGCCGTCGTGCGGCAGCGCGAACGTGCCCCACACCCAGCGCGTGCGGTAGGGCAGGTGCGACTTGTGCTCGTCGAGGATCGCGAAGTCGCGCGCCGGGTCGAACGCATACTCGCGGCCGCCGACCCGCAGCGAGCCGGACGCCGGGAAGACGATCTTGTTGGTGTACATCCGGCCGCCGCCCGGAAGCCTGCTGCTGACGACCAGCGGAGCCGACGCGCGGGAGGGATCCAGCTCGAGACGCCCTGTGACGGCGGGGCCTTCAGCCTGCGCGGCGATCTCGATCGTGATGACGATGCGCTCGTCCGCGAAGTCGTAGCCGATGCGGTGCCCCTTCTTCTCGTCGGCGAACCTCACGCGCGAACGCAGGATGTCGGCGGGCAGCGTCAGGCGACGCGGGCTCATCGATCCCGCCCACTGCGACAGGCTGCCGGTGGCGCGGTCGAACACGTACATCTCGCTGCTCGCGAGGTACTTCGCGTCCTGCACGATCATCGAGCTGAACAGCTCGGGGTGGCCCAGCGTGAAGCCGGCCCATTCCTTCGTGCGCCAGTCCTCGAAGAGGCGCCGGACGCCCCGGAACTCGTCGGCGGGGTTCGCTTCGCGCGGGGTGCGCGCGAAACGACCGAAGTGGCGGGAACCGTTCTCGACGACACTGTCAGCGGTGATCACACGATCACGCTAGTGGCTCGCAAGGCCCGAGCCGTGCGTGCCGAGCCGCCTCCGCCGTCGGCGGCGCGGAGCGCTACGACAGCCGTGCGATCCAGGCCTCGACCTCGTCGGCCGTGCGCGGGATGTCGGCCGACAGGTTGACGGGGCCGTCCGCCGTCATCAGGATGTCGTCCTCGATGCGCACGCCGATGCCGCGATACTCCTCGGGCACGGTGACGTCGTCGATCTGGAAGTACAGGCCCGGCTCGATCGTGAACACCATGCCGGGCTCGAGCACGCCGTCGTAGTACATCTCGCGTCGGGCCTGCGCGCAGTCGTGGACGTCGATGCCGAGGTGGTGGCTCGTGCCGTGCACCATGTACCGGCGGTGCTGGCCGCCGCGGTCGGCGTCGAGCGCCTCCTCGGCCGTGACCGGCAGCAGGCCCCATTCGGCGGTGCGCTGAGCCAGCACCCGCATGGCCGCTTCGTGGAGCTCGCGGAACCGCACACCGGGCTTCGCCGCCGCGAACGCCGCGTCGGCGGCCTCGCGCACGGTCTCGTAGATCGTGCGCTGGATGGGCGTGAACGTGCCGCTCACGGGCAGCGTGCGCGTGATGTCGGCCGTGTAGAGGCTGTCGACCTCCGCGCCGGCGTCGATCAGGATCAGATCTCCCGGCAGCACGGCGCCGTCGTTGCGCGTCCAGTGCAGGTAGCACGCATGCGGACCCGAAGCGGCGATCGTGTCGTAGCCCTCCCAGTTGCCGTCGCTGCGCGCGCGCTGGTGGAAGACGCCCTCGACCACGCGCTCACCGCGCGGGTGCTCGACGATGCGCGGCAGCTCGCGCACGATGTCGTCGAAGCCGGCGGCGGTCACCTGCACCGCCAGGCGCATCTGCGCGATCTCGTACTCGTCCTTGCGCAGGCGCAGCTCCGACACGAAACGCGTCAGCTCCTCGTCCTGGTCGACCACGAGGTCGTCGTCGCCTGCCTCGAATACGTCGATGTGGGCGGTCGCGAGCCCGAGCTCGCCGGCCACGCCCCCGAGCGCCGGTCGCGGGCCGATCCAGAACTCGCCGATGGTGGCGTCGGAGTAGAACTCCGCGGTCGTGCGGTCGGCGCGCTCGCGGAAGTAGAGCGTGACGTCGTGGCCGTCGGCGGTGGGCTCGAACACCAGCAGCGAGTCGGGCTCGGAGTCGGTCGCCCATCCGGTGAGGTGCGCGAACGCCGAGTGCACGCGGAAGGGATAGTCGGTGTCGTTGCTGCGCTGCTTGAGCGCCCCTGCCGGGACGACGAGCCGCCTGCCGGGGAAGGCGGCCGACACGGCGGCGCGCCGGGCCGCTGCGTAGGGCGCCTGCTCGCGCAGGGGCGGCAGCTGCTCGGGGCGCTCGGCCCAGCCCTCCGAGATCGTCTCGAGGAAGCCCTGCGGGAACGGCTGCCTGCGGTTCGTCACGCCCTGCGGCTGCTGCTCGGTCTGCTGCTCGGTGTCGCTCATGTCCACAAGTCTCGCACCGACATCCGACGCGGTCACGCCGCCCGTCTTCCTAAGCTGGTCGCGTGACCGATGCCTCCCGCACCCGCCGCCTCCACCCCGCCGTCGCGTTCGCGCTCGATCTCGTGCTCGTGCTCGTGTTCTGCGCGATCGGTCGGGCGTCCCACGACGAGGCGGTCTTCGGCCCGGGGTACATCGTCACTGCCTGGCCCTTCGTCGCCGGCCTTCTCGCGGGCACCCTCGTGGCCCTCGCGTTCCGCCGCCCGCTCGAGCGTGTGGCGGCGGGGGCGATCGTGTGGATCGCGGCCGTGGCGGGCGGAATGATCCTGCGCGGTGTCTCGGGACAGGGCACGGCACTGCCGTTCGTGATCGTCGCCACCATCAGCCTCGCCGTGCTGCTCTTCGGCTGGCGGCTCGCGGCGCTCGCGGTGCGGCGCGCACAGCGCGAGCGCGCATAGGGGAAGCCGCCGCAGGGAAGCGCGCGCAGGGAAGGCCGGCTCAGCCGGTGGGCTCGAGCTGAACCACGATCGGGCGGTGGTCGCTGCCCGCGCCGTCGAGGTTGGTGAGCACGACCGAGCCGGTGGCGCGCCAGTGCGCCGAGTGCATCACGTGATCGATCGGCGTCGACAGCAACGCGGGCACGTCGGTGGGCCAGGTTCCCACCCCGCCGTTGCCGGTGGCTGCGGCGGCATCGTGGCAGTAGCCCAGGTCGGCGTCGCCCTCCGCGAGGGGCGTCAGGTGGTCGAGGGTCGCGTTGAAGTCGCCCGCGATGATCACGTTCTCGCCCTCGGGGCACTGGTCGGCGATCCAGCGCAGGTCCTGCTTCCAGACGTCCATGTAGGCCGGACGCGGCGCGATCGCATGCACGGCGACGACGGTGGGGCCTTCGCCGTCCACCGGCATGACCACGGCGCTCGGCAGCAGCTGGGTGTTGCTCGAGCCGTCGCCCGACGACTCGATCACGGCGTAGTCGCCCAGTTCGGGAGAGATCAGGATCGTGGTCACCCACGACTGCGGGCCGCGCTCGATCTCCTCGTTGTATTGCACGTGGTGCACCCACATCGGGCGGCCGAGCTCGCGCATCTCGACGGCGACGTCCTCGCCGACGCTCTGCGCGGTCTCGGGCAGGGCGATGATGTCGGCGTTCATCGCGACCGCCGTCTGCGCGATCTGGTACGCGCCCGTGGCATCACCGGCGGTGTTCCAGGTCATCACGCGCACGCTCGACGCGGTCTCGGACGGCAGGGTGTCGCCGTAGCCGCGCAGACCGAGCGTCACGCCGCCGGCGATCGCTCCCACACCGGCCACGAGTGCCATCGAGAGGGCGAACCCGCGCATCGGGCGGGCCAGCGCCATCAGAGCGAACAGCAGCGTGAGCAGAGCGAAGGCCACCACCAGGATGCCCCGCATCGACACGATCTGAGCGACGGGCAGCGTCTGCTCGAGACGGAAGAACTGCGGCCATGTGACGACGGCGGTCGCGATGGCGAACAGCACCGTCACGAGGACCCCGAAGACGCGCAGCACGGTGAGAGCCTAGGTCGCGCCGCTGGGAATCCGGCGGATGTCGTGCGTATGCGGCGTGGGAGCGGTCGCACTCGCCGCGCCCGTCGCCGGGGGAGCGGCCGCGGGGGACTACCATCGGCTCCGTGGGGGAAGCGGGAGGCATGCGGCCGCGGTTCAGCGGACCGAGCGACCTGCACCTGCACTCGGCCCGCTCGGACGGCACCGAGCCGCCCGCCGAGGTGATGGCGTCGGCCCATCGTCACGGGCTGCGCACCGTGGCGCTGACCGACCACGACACGACGGCCGGTTGGGCGGAGGCAGCGGAGGCCGCCACGTCGCTGGGCATGACGCTGCTGCCGGGCATGGAGTTCTCGGCCAAGCACGAATGGCGCAGCGTGCACATGCTGTCGTACCTGTTCGATCCGGACGACGCCGCTCTGCGCGCCGAGACCGAGCGGATCCGCGGCGACAGGATCGGCCGTGCCGAGCGGATCGTCGCCAACATCGGCCGCGACTACGACCTCACCTGGGACGACGTGCTCGCGCAGACGACGCAGGACGCCACCGTGGGCAGGCCCCACATCGCCGATGCCCTCGTGGCGCGCGGGCTGGTGCGGGACCGCGGCGAGGCGTTCGCGGGCATCCTGCATCCCAGGGAGGGCTACTACGAGCCCCATTACGCCCCGGACCCCTTTCGCGTGGTCGAGCTGGTCACGCGCGCCGGGGGCGTCGTGGTGATCGCCCACCCCAGCACGGCGGGACGGGCGCGGATGATGCCCCAGGAGACCCTGCACGCGCTCATCGACGCCGGGCTGGCGGGATTCGAGATCGATCACCGCGAGAACACCGCGCAGGGCAAGCGCATCCTGCGACGGATCGCGGAGGAGCGCGACCTGATCGTGACGGGATCGAGCGACTACCACGGTCGGGGCAAGCCGAACATCCCGGGAGAGAACACCACGAGCGACGAGATGGTCGCGCGCATCATCGAGCGGGCGACGGGCATCGAGCCCGTCTACCCCGGATAGCGGGATCAGGTACCGGCGCACCGCCGTGCGGGGCCGAGAGAGAATGCGGGCGCGTGCGCCTGGGAAGACGCGAGAACCCCCGCCGAAGCGGGGGTTCTGCTGCTCATGAGACGGGATGCGCGTGCTCACGCACCCTGCGGGGCCTGGCCCGAGGGGCGGCGGCGACGGCGACGACGGGGAGCCGGCTTGCCGTCGTGGTGCTCCTTGCCGGCGCCGTCGTGCGTGCCGGCGCCCTCGGGCTTCTCGGCGGCCGCCTCGGGAGTCGAACCGCCTTCGGACGAACCGCCCGAGCGGCGGCGACGGCTGCGACGGGGCTTGTCGCCCTCGGCCGGCGCGCCGCCCTGCGAGCCCTCCTGCGAGCGGCGCTCGGGACGCTGACGCTCCGCCTTGGGCGCCGTGGTCAGGCGGCCCTTGGTGCCGGCCGGGATGTTCAGGTCGGTGTAGAGGTGCGGACTCGACGAGTAGGTCTCGGTCGGCTCGGGCTGGCCGAAGTCGAGGGCGCGGTTGATGAGGGCCCACTTGTGCAGGTCCTCCCAGTCGACGAACGTCACGGCGATGCCCGTGCGGCCCGCGCGACCCGTGCGGCCGGCGCGGTGCAGGTACGTCTTGTCGTCGTCCGGGATCGTGTGGTTGATCACGTGTGTGACGTCGTCGACGTCGATGCCGCGCGCGGCGACGTCCGTGGCCACCAGCACGTCCTTCTTGCCCGCCTTGAAGGCGGCCATCGAGCGCTCGCGCTGCTCCTGTCCCATGTCGCCGTGCACGCCGCCCACGTTGAAGCCGCGGTCGGTGAGCTCGTCGACGAGGCGCTGGGCGGCGCGCTTGGTGCGGGTGAAGATCACGGTCTTGCCGCGACCCTCCGCCTGCAGGATGCGCGCGATGACCTCGTCCTTGTCGAGCGAGTGCGCACGGTAGATGACGTGCTTGATGTTCGCCTGCGTGAGGCCCTCATCCGGGTCCGTCGCCCGGATGTGGATGGGGTTCGTCATGAAGCGGCGCGCGAGCGCGACGATCGGGCCCGGCATGGTCGCGCTGAACAGCTGCGTGTGACGCACCTGCGCGACCTTCTGGAAGATCTTCTCGATGTCGGCCAGGAAGCCGAGGTCGAGCATCTTGTCGGCCTCGTCGAGCACGACCTCCGTCGCGTTCGACAGGTCGAGCAGGCGCTGGCCCGCGAGGTCGATGAGGCGGCCGGGCGTGCCGACGACGATCTGCGCCCCGGCCTTCAGCTGCTCGATCTGCCCCTCGTAGGCCTTTCCGCCGTAGATCGCGACGACGTTGGTCGAGCGGTTCGAGGTGAGCAGGTCCATGTCCTCGTACACCTGCACCGCGAGCTCGCGGGTCGGCACGACGATGAGCGCCTTGACGCCGGGCTCGGGGTTCTGGCCGAGGCGCTGCACCACGGGGATGCCGAAGCCGAAGGTCTTGCCGGTGCCGGTCTTGGCCTGGCCGATCACGTCCTGGCCGGGAAGGGCCAGAGGGATCGTCTGCTCCTGGATGGGGAACGCGTCGACGATCCCCTTGGCGGCGAGGGCGTCGACGATGTCCTGGTCGACGCCGAGGTCGGAGAATGTGGTCACGATGTGAGAAGTGCCTGTCCGGCGGCCGTCGCCGCCTGAGGGAATGCGATCCACGCCCTTTTCTGCTCCAGGCGCGGCGGCCCCGGTCCGTCGCCGGGGACCGCACCAGCCTAGCGGAGCGGCCCTGGGACGCCGCGGCCATGCCGGTGGGCGGGTGGCCACGCTCTAGGCTGGGGCCGTGGTGAACTGGAAGTTCTGGCAGCGGCGCCCGCCCGCGCGCATCCTGCGTCTGCGGCCGCGCGGCGAGATGGGCGACGCGAGGCGCGTGGACTTCGAGGAGCTCGCACCGGATGTCGAGACCTTCCTGGGCCAGGCCGCGTACCTGCAGCTGGGCTATTTCGAGACGCTGACGCGGCTCATCCGGGCGACGCCCGAGCTCGAGGAGAAGGAGGCGCTGTCGCTCGCTGCCGGCGCCGCGCTCGTCAAGCACCGGGCCATCATCGACGTGATCCGCGCACGCGGAGACGACCCCGCGCTCATCATGCGTCCCTTCCAGGAGCAGCTCGACGCCTTCCGTCGGGCGACGATCGGGGCACGGCCGCGGGAGACCATGCTCTCGGTGCACATCACAGCCGGCATGCTGGACGACTTCTATCGGGCCCTGGCGAGGAGCTACGGCGACACGGGGCGCCGCATCGCGCGCATCCTGAACGTCGACAGCGACCGCGAGCTGATCGTCGATCTCCTCCGCGCCACGATCGATTCCGACGAGGAGATGCGCTCGCTGCTGTCGATGTGGGCCCGACGCCTGGTCGGCGACACGCTGCTCGTGGCACGCGCGGCGCTGCGTCCCAAGCGGCTGGGCGAGGACGACGAGAAGAAGGTCGAGCCGGTCTTCACCGCGCTCATGGCGGCGCACGCGCGCCGCATGGACTCGCTGGGACTGGCCGCCTAGCGCCGGGTGGCGGCGCCGCCGACGGCGAAGTCGCGGCCTCACGGCGGAGGCGCAGTCGCCGACCGTAGGGTGGACACGCGCCGCCGAGAGGAGAGCACGTGCCGGTCGCCGACATCCTGATCGCCGTGCTGCTGCTCGCGGCACTCGTCACGGGCCTGCGCGTGGGCCTGTTCTCCGCCGCCGGTGCCCTGTGCGGACTCGTGGCCGGTGGTCTCTTGGCGCCCTGGGCGCTGCCCCTGGTGGCGGAGGCCGTGCCGGATGCCGCGTGGCGTCCGCTCGCCGTGATCGGCGGCGCCATCGGCCTGCTCGCGCTGGGCTCGGCCCTGGGCGCCGTGGTGGGCGGGCTCATCCGGCGCGGAGCCGATCGGCTGCGGCTGAAGGCGCTGGAGCGCCTGCTCGGAGGCGTGCTCGCGCTGGTGGCGGCGGCACTCGCCATCGCGCTGGCCGGTTCCGGGATCGCGGCCGCGGGCATCCCGACGGTGTCGTCCGCGGTCGCATCGTCGAGCATCCTGCGA
Source organism: Microbacterium sp. NPDC096154 (assembly GCF_040302945.1). Taxonomy (NCBI): domain Bacteria; kingdom Bacillati; phylum Actinomycetota; class Actinomycetes; order Micrococcales; family Microbacteriaceae; genus Microbacterium; species Microbacterium sp. NPDC096154. The sequence goes on along the minus strand of NZ_JBEOSM010000007.1, from coordinate 192,929 downwards.
ACGATCGACCGGATCACGCCGCCGCCGGTCGCCGAGGCCATGGCGCGGCTGCACTCGGCCGCGCTCGGCGACACCGTGCTGCCGACGATCGACGGACTGCTCGACGAGGGCGATGCGACGGTCGAGGCGGAGGGCGTCGACCCGGACGATCCCGAGCTGCGTGCCGCCGCCGCCTCGGTGGCCCGGATCAGAGGCGTGGCATACGCGTGCGGGCGCGGCGCGAGCGGCACCGGCTTCGTGGTGGCGGATGACCTCCTCGTCACCAACGCGCACGTGGTGGCCGGAATGGAGAACCCCATCGTGGAGCTGCCCGGAGAGCCCGCGCACGACGGCCGGGTGGTGTACTTCGACCCGATCGACGACCTCGCCGTCGTGGCCGCGGACGTCGACGCCGCCCCGCTGAGCGTGGCGGAGCCGCTCGCGGCGGGCGACGCGGCCGCGGTGCAGGGGTATCCGCACGGCGGCCCCTTCCGGAGCGTCCCGGCGGGCGTGGTGGCGACCGGCTCGGCGCCGATCGAGGACATCTACGCGGAGAGCACGACGCCGCGGGAGGTGTACGCGCTGTCTGCCGACGTGCAGCCCGGCAACTCGGGTGGGCCGCTGCTGACGGGCGACGGCGCGGTGGCCGGTGTCGTGTTCGCGCGAGACGAAGTGCAGGCGGGCGTCGGGTACGCCATGACGACGGGCGAGCTCATGCCGGTGCTCGATGCGCTGTCGGGCGCGCTCGAGCCGGTGCCGACCGGCGCCTGCGTGGGCGGCTGAGCGACGGGTGCGGCGTCAGGCCAGGCCGAGGCGCTCCGCCTCGGCGGCGTCGCGCGCGGCGCGCACGCGCGAGAGCGCGTCGGTGCCGACCCACGCCAGAAGGGTCGAGACGATGAGCGTGACGAGCCAGGTGAGAGCGTTGCCCTCGCCCAGCCCCGACCACGTGCAGATCCCGTAGACGACGGCCGACGCCGCGGCGCCGATCGAGGGCGCCAGTGCTACGCCGCGCACACCGCGGCGGGGCAGCAGGAAGTGCACGGCCACCCCGATCGCGACGGCAGCGACCAGTGCCAGCAGGATGTACATCGGCGTCAGGCGACGAAGCCGACGCGACGGGTCTCCTCGCTGCCCACCTCGACGAACGCGAGGTTCGCGGTCGGCACGATGTAGGAGTTGCCCTTGACGTCGGTGAAGGAGAGGTGGCTCGCGCCCCCGTCCAGAGCGGAAGCGACCGCGGCCTTGACGTCCGCGGCGTTCTCCGACGACTCGAAGCTGAGCTCGCGGCCGGTGTTGGTGATGCCGATGCGGATGTCCACGGGTGACTGCCTTTCGTCGTGCCTGAGGCCCGCAAGCAGAAGAGCAGGCGGGGCTGCCACAACTCTATGGCCCGCGACTGCCGGCGAGGGGCGTCGACACCGCCGGCCGTGAACGCTGACGGCGAACGGGCGGAAGCGCCGGCGAGACTGGAGCCATGCCTGAGACGATCGAGAAGGCCGATCCGCGCGCCCCACAGGGCTTCTTCCCGGCCGAGGCGGCGGGCCTGCGGTGGCTCGGCGAGGTGGATGGCGGCGCGAGGACCGTGCGCGTGCTCGAGGTCGCCGAGGGGCGCATCGTGCTCGAGCGGATCGCGCAGACGCGGCCCTCGGCCGAGGCCGCCCGAGCGTTCGGAGCGGCGCTCGCGCGCACGCACGACGCCGGCGCCTCGGCCTTCGGGGCGCCGCCCGCGGGATGGGCGGGCCCGGGCTTCATCGGGCGGCGGCCGCAGGCGTATGCGCACGAGGAGCGCTGGGGCGCGTTCTACGCGCGCGACCGGGTGCTGCCCTTCGTCGACATCGCCGTAGAGGCGGGCAACCTGACGCCGGAGGAGGCGGACGCGGTGCGCGCGTGCTGCGACGTGGTGTCCTCCGGTCGCTTCGACGACGATGAGGCGCCCGCGCGCATCCACGGCGACCTGTGGGCGGGCAACGTTCTGTTCTCGCCCGGCGGCGTCGTGCTCATAGACCCGGCGGCCCACGGCGGACACCGCGAGACCGACCTCGCCATGCTGGCGCTGTTCGGCGCACCGCACCTGGGCGACATCCTGGACGGGTACCAGCGGGTGCACCCGCTGCGACAGGGGTGGCAAGAGCGGGTGGCCCTGCACCAGCTGCACCCGCTCGCCGTGCACGCCGCCGGCCACGGGCGCTCGTACGGCATCGAGCTGGCGCGCGCTGCGGAGGCGGTGCGGGCTCTGTCCGCGCGCTGAGCCGGGATGTCCGAGGCCGCGATTAGCGTGGAGGGCATGACGTCGACGACTGCGGATGCGCCGGTGTGGGACGCGCGCCAGCGCGCCGTCCTCGAGCTGCCGCCGGAGGCGTCGGGAACCGTCGTGGGCGCGCCGGGGACGGGCAAGACAGCCGTGCTGGTCGAACGCGTGGCTCGGCTCATCGATGGGGGCCTCGCGGCCGACGAGCTCGTGGCGCTCACGCCCACCCGCGTCTCGGCCACGCGCCTGCGCGACGAGCTCGGGGTGCGGGTTCGGGTGGCGACGCCCGGCCCGCTGGCGCGGTCGATCGGCGCGTTCGCATTCCAGGTGGTGCGGGCGGAGGCCGTGCGCCGGGGCACCGAGCCGCCGAAGCTGCTCACCGGAGCGGACCAGGATCGCATCGTCGCCGACATCCTCGCGGGCGATGAGGAGGACGAGCGCGACGGCATGACGCGCTGGCCCGAGCACCTGGGCCCGAGCGTGCGGGCGTCGAAGGGATTCCGTTCCGAGCTGCGCGCGTTCCTCAGCGACCTCACCGAGCTCGGGGTGAAGCCGGCGGAGCTGGCGGCGCTGGGGGTGCCGGCATGGACGGCGGTGGCGGGGTTCATGCGCGACTACCGCGGCGTGCTCGACGGCATGCGGGCTCCGCATCGAGATGTCGCAGAGCTGTACGGCGAGGCCGCCGTCGCGCTCGCCGACGGCGCCGTGATCGCAGGGCTCGAGCGCTTGCGGGTCGTGCTGATCGACGATGCCCAGGAGCTGACGCGCGGCGGCATCGCGGTGGTCGAGGCGCTGCGGGCGCGCGGCATCGCGGTGCTCGCGTTCGGCGACCCGGACATCGGCTCCGGCGCCTTCCGCGGTGTGACGCCGGAGCTGTTCCAGCGCCTCACGATCGCGCTGGGCGAGCGGCACGTGCTCGACGGCGCGCACCGCGCGGTTCCCGCTCTCACGGCCCTGACGCGGACTGTCACGCAGTCCATCGGCGCGGCCGGCGTCGTGGCGCACCGTCGCCCGCCCGCACCGGACGTGGACGGCACCGGCATCGTCGAGACGCTGCACGCGGCGTCGCCGTACGAGGAGATCGACCGGATCGCGTGGACCCTGCGCGACTGGCACCTGCTCCGGGGAACACCGTGGTCCCGCATGGCGGTGATCGCGCACGACACCCGCCAGCTGACGATGCTCGAGGCCGAGCTCGCGGCGCGCGAGGTGCCGACGCGCGCGGCCGGCGTGCAGCGGCCGCTCGGCAGCGAGCCGGTGGTGCACGACATCGTCGAGATCGTGCGTCTCGGCTTGCAGCCGCACGACGAGCGCGACCCCGAGCGGCTCATCGAGGCGCTGCGCTCGCCCTTCGGCGGGCTGGACGGCGTCGGCCTGCGCCGGCTGCGCGCGCACATGCGTCACGCCGAGCTGGCCGAGGGCGGCAACCGCCCGGCGCGCACGCTGCTGCACGACGCTCTCGGTCAGCCCGCCGCTTTCGACCTGATCGACACGCCGGAGGCGCGCGCCGGGCGCCGGCTGGCCGAGACGCTGCGCCTGCTGCACGAGGAAGGCGGTCGCGGCGCGACGATCCACGAGCTGCTCTGGCTCGTCTGGGATCGCGCGCGTACGGGGGACGGGCGCCGGCTGGATCGCGCCTGGCATGAGACGGCTCGGGGCCAGGGGCCGCTGGCCGCCGAGGCGGGTCGCGCGCTCGATGGTCTCGTCGCGCTGTTCGCCGCGGCGAAGCGCGCCGTCGAACGCAACCCCGAGGAGGGGCCGCTGCCGTTCATCCGGGAGATCCTCGACAGCGACGTGCCCGAGGACACCCTCTCTTCGCCCGACCGCGACGGCGCCGTGGTGCTGCTGACGCCCGCGAACGCGCTCGGCGTGGAGTTCGAGGCGGTCGTCATCGCCGGGGTGCAGGACGGCGTGTGGCCCAACGTCCGCCTGCGGGGCGGTCTGCTGGAGTCGTGGCGTCTCGGGGATGTCGTGGCGGCGCATCGCGAGGGCCGCTCGGACATCGTGGCCGCGGGAGTGCTCGACCGGCGCCGCGCGGCGATGCACGACGAGCTGCGCCTGTTCGTGCGGGCGGTCTCGCGCGCGCGTTCGCGACTGCTCGTGACGGCGGTCGACGACGACGCCACGGGCCCCAGTGCGCTGTTCTCGTTCCTGCCCCCGCCGCCGGTCCACGACGACGAGCGCGTGGCCCATCCGCTCACGCTGCGAGGGCTCGTCGCGCGGCACCGGCGCACATTGACGGAGCAGACCGATGACGCCGCGAGGGCCGAGGCCGCCGGACAGCTCAGCATGCTCGCGGCGGCCGAGGTTCCCGGCGCCTCGCCCGACGAATGGTACGGCGTGATCGAGCCGTCCACCGATCGTCCGCTGCGCGACCTCGACGAAGGCCCCGCCCGGGTGTCTCCGTCGCGCCTGGAGGCTTTCGAGGAGTGCGGCCTCGGCTGGGTGATCGACAGCTTGGGCGGCAGCACCGTGACGCCGCCCAGCGCCGGCATCGGCACGATCCTGCACGCGGCGCTCGAGCGCTTCCCCGACGGTGACCTCGACGGTCTGCGCTCCGTCGTCGACGAGCGCTGGTCGGAGCTCGATTTCGAGACGCCGTGGATCGCGGCCAAGGAACGCGCGCGCGCGGACGTCTATGTCGAGCGGCTGCACGCGTACCTGCGCGCCGCGCGCGCCGATGGTGGCGCGCACCTCGCCTCCGAAGCGGAGTTCCGGTTCGCGGTCGACACCTCCGCGGACGACACACCGAACGGCGGGGTGCCGGCCGTGTACGTCGGGGACGACGTCCAGGGGCCGCGGCGCGCGATCGTCAGCGGGGTCATCGATCGGGTCGAGACCTACCCGATCGGAGCCGGTGAGCACGCTCCCGGGCGCGCCCGCGGCTGGACCGCGATGGACTGCGCCGACAGCGGGTCCGCCGAGCACGTCGTGGTCGTCGACCTCAAGAGCGGGCGGTACGAGAAGCCCGGAGACAACGACGTCGTGCAGCACGCACAGCTCGCCGCCTATCAGATCGCGGTGCAGGAAGGACTCGTCGAGGGCGCCCCTGCCGGCGCGCTCGCCGGCGCGCGTCTCGTGATCGTCTCGCAGACGCTCGCCAAGAGCGACTACCGCGTCGCGCACCAGCATCGCCTCACCGACGAGCCGCGCGCCGAGTTCCTGCATCGGGTCGCCGAAGCGGCGCGCGGCATGTCCGCCAGCAGCTTCACGGCGCAGGTCGACGCCCACTGCACCGAGGGGATGTTCGTCAAACCATGCCGCATCCACACGATTCCTTCCGTGAGCGCGTGAGGGGGATCAGCGCATGACCGTGCAGAGCGACGCACCAGAGATGCTGTCGGAGCGCATCGAGACGCCGGCCTGGCACAGCGGCCACGGCATCTTCGCGACCGACATCGCCGCCGCGCTGGGTCTGCCCACGCCGACCGCGGCGCAGCAGCGCGTGATCGAGGCGCCGCCGAGCCCGGCGCTCGTCGTGGCCGGTGCGGGGAGCGGCAAGACCGAGACCATGGCGGGCCGCGTCGTGTGGCTGGTCGCGAACGAGCACGTGCGCCGCGACGAGATCCTGGGTCTGACCTTCACCCGCAAGGCAGCCGGAGAGCTGGCCGAGCGCATCGGCTCGCGTCTCGCCCTGATCGACGAGTTCGGACGCCGGGGTCTGCTTCCGTACCTGCGCGAGATCGTCGGCAGCGGTGCGCTCGACCGGGTCGCCGCGGCCGCCACGCCCACGCAGCGCGACGCGGTGCGCCGTGACGTGCTGGACGGCCTGGCGACGCGGTACGGCACCGGATGGGACCCGCGCGCGCCGCGCACGGTCGACGACCTCATGATCCGGCCGCGAGTGGCGACGTACAACGCGTTCGCCGACTCGATCGTGCGCGAGCACGCCGCGCGGATCGGACGCGACCCCGACGCGGCGATGCTCACGCAGTCCGCGTCGTGGCTGATCGCACGTCACGTCGTGCTCAAGGCCGACATCCCCGGGCTGGAGGACGTCGATCGCGCGCTGAACGGCGTGATCGACGCGGTGCAGCGGCTCGCGGCGGAGGTGCTCGACCACCGCGTCGACCTCGACGAGCTGCAACGCGTGGCCCTCGATCAGGCCGCGGCCTTCGAGCCATACCGCGAGAAAACCGACGTCGACAAGGCGGCGGCGAACCTGCTCGCCATGCCGATCCTGGTCCAGCTCGTGCGTGACTGCATCGCCGAGAAGGAGCGCCGCGGCGTACTGGACTTCGCCGATCAGGTCAACGGCGCCTACGCGATCGTCGAGAGCGCGCCCCAGGTGCGGGAAGACCTGCGCGAGCAGTACCGTGTCGTGCTGCTGGACGAGTACCAGGACACCTCGGTCATCCAGACGCGGTTCCTCGCTGAGCTGTTCCGCGACAGCACGGTCATGGCGGTCGGCGATCCGCACCAGTCGATCTACGGCTGGCGCGGCGCGAGCGCCGACAATCTGTACGCGTTCGACGCGGCCTTCACCAGAGACGTGCCGGCGTCGCACTTCAGCCTCATGACCAGCTGGCGCAACGACGCGCGCATCCTGCGCGCCGCGAACCGCGTGCTGCGTCCGCTGCAGGGGCGCGGGTCGTTCACCGTGCCTGAGCTCGAGCCGCGGCCGGGGGCCGGGGAGGGGCGCGTGGCGTGCCGCTTCGAGCTCACCGTGGATGACGAGGCGGCTGCCGTGGCCGACTGGTTCGCCGACGTGCGCGCGGCCCACACGTCCCCGAAGCCCCACACGGGGGCCATCCTGTTCCGCTCCAAGAAGCACATGCAGACGTTCGCGACGGCGCTGGGCGATCGCGGCATCCCGCACCGCATCCTCGGGCTGGGCGGCCTCCTGTCGACGCCCGAGGTGACCGACGTCGTGTCGGTGCTCCGCGTGCTGCACGACCCGACGGCCGGCTCGGCGCTGATCCGGCTGCTGGTCGGACCGCGGTTCCGCATCGGCGTGGCCGACATGGCCGCGCTGTACGACCTCGCGGCCACCCTGGCCGTGCGCGACGGCGGCCTGACGCCCCTGCCCGACGAGCTGAAGGCGCGGCTGCGCACGTCTGCGGGTGTCGACGAGGCCGTCTCGATCGTCGATGCGCTCGACTTCGTGCGCACGTCGCGAGACGACTATCGCCTGCTCGCGGCTCTCTCGCCCGAAGGGCGGGGGCGGCTGCGGCGCGCCGGCGAGATGCTGGAGCGCCTGCGCCGCGCGGCAGGACAGCCCATCCCGGAGCTGATCCGCCTCATCGAGATCGAACTGCGGCTCGACATCGAGCTGGCCGCCAACGAGACGCGCGGACCCGCGCGCATCGCCTCCACGCAGCTGCGGGCCTTCGTCGACGAGGTGCGCGCGTTCCTCTCGGCCGACGAGCGCGGCACGATCGGCAGCCTGCTGGCATGGCTCGACAAGGCGGAGTCCACCGATGAGCTCATGCCCCGCACGGAGCCGCCCGAACCGGGAGTCGTACAGCTGCTCACGATCCACGGATCCAAGGGGCTGGAATGGGACGCCGTCGCCGTGGTCCGCATGGTGGACGACGAGCTTCCCAGCCGTGTCAGCGACACGTCGGGGTGGTTCGGGTTCGGCGTCGTGCCGTTCTCGCTGCGCGGCGACGCCGCGGCGCTGCCGCGATTCGCGTGGGACCCGGCGAGTGCCATGGCGGCTGCCGGAGAGGACCCGGTCAAGCGGCACAAGGCCGCGCTCGACTCACTCGCCGCAGGCAGAACCAAGGCGTACCCGACCGGCGGCGCCCTCACGCGCTTCAAGGACGCGTACCGCGAGTACCAGCAGGAGGAGGAGCGGCGTCTGGCATACGTCGCGGTGACGCGAGCGCGCAGCGACCTGCTGCTCACCGGCGCACACTGGGCGGGGCAGAAGTCGCCCCGCAAGCCGAGCCCGTATCTGCTCGACCTGATCGACGAGCTGGGCCTCGATGAGATCGGCGAGGTCGACAAGGACGAGAACCCCTACGAGGGCACGGCCCTGACGCAGCAGTGGCCGCTGGATCCGCTGGGACACCGCCGGACCCGCGTCGCCCAGGCGGCGGAGCTCGTGCGGAGGACGCCACCCGCCCACCCGACCCCGCAGGCCGCGCGGCTGCTGGCGGAGCGCGAAGAGCGCGGGCGTGAGCGCGTGCTGAGGGCGCCGACGCGCATCCCGGCCTCCCGCTTCAAGGACTACGTCTCCGACTTCGCGGGAACGGTGTCGGCGATCGACCGCCCGATGCCCGAGCGCCCGTACACGCAGACGCGCATCGGCACGCTGTTCCACCAGTGGGTCGAGCAGCGCTCCGGGACGGCGGGTGCCGGTTCCTCGACAGACGACGCACTCTGGGAGAGCGACGAGGAGCTCTGGGGCGACGAGCCGCAGAACGACGCGTCGCGGGCGGCGACCGAGGTGTCGGCCGAGGACGAGGCGGCGTTGGCTCGCCTGCGCGAGATCTTCCTGCGCAGCGAGTGGGCCCACCTGAAGCCGCTCGAGGTGGAGACCGAGATCGACTTCGCGATGCCCACAGAGCCGGTGCGAGGAGACGGCGGCTCGGAGCCGGAGCACATCGTGATCTGCAAGCTCGATGCCGTCTACGAGCGTGACGGGCGAATCGAGATCGTCGACTGGAAGACGGGCAAGGCGCCGCGCACGGCCGCCGAGCGCGAGCAGCGCATGCTGCAGCTGGCGCTCTACCGGGTGGCGTACCACCGACGGCATGGCGTGCCGCTCGACCGCATCGACGTGGCGCTGTTCTATGTCGCCGACGACCTCGTCATCCGAGACGACCGCGTCTACTCCGAGGAGGAGCTCATCCAGCGCTGGAACGCGGCACGACTCGAGCGATCGGGCACTTCGCCGGGGGACTGACGCGACTCGTCCGCCACGGGAATCGCGTCTGTCTCGTCGTCGGCACCGTGACGACGTCCCAGCCGATCGGCGTCGCCGGTGGCGATGCCTGCGAGCTCGGATCGGTCGATCGGCTGTGTCTCGTGGGCCGCCGACGCCGCACGGGCACGGGATTCGTCGCCCCACGACGAGTCAGGAGCCAGAGCGAGATCGTCCGGGTCGAACGCATCCGTCTGCATCGACGTGTCGACCGCCGGGGCGTTCTGCGCCTTCGGCACGTTGGCCAGCACGGTCAGGGCGTCGTCGATGTCGGTGCGACCCTCGTCGTCGATGTCCGCGAGCAGCACATCGTCGCGCACGCCCTCGGCGAGCGACTCCAGCAGGGCGGCGGCATCGTCAACGACGTCGGTGCGGTGCGCCTCGAGCCCGTGCACGAGCCAGCGCGCGAACTCGAGCTCCGCGTGCAGCCGCGCCCGTACGCGCAGCGCGGCGTCGGGCGCGCGGTGAGCGGCGTCGACATACGCGCCGAAGATGTCCTTGGTGGCGTCAGGCGCCGAAGCGACCCAGCGCAGATCGACGGCGGGGTCGTCGATCGAGAGCCCGTGCCAGTCGAGCAGCCCCGAGACCGCGGGGGCGCCGCGCTCGTCGTCGGTGAACAGGAAAGATGTCGCCTGAGTGCCGCCCAGGCACACCGACGGCTCGAACGCCCACAGGCGGTCGTCGTCGGCCGCGTCGCGCCAGCGCACCGTCAGGCGCACGGGCAGACGCCCGCTTCGAGAGGCGGCGTCGATCACCCGGCGCACGTCCGCACGCGACTGCTCGGGCGTGCGCTCGCGCAAGCCGGCCGACCGCACGACCGAGGGAGGCAGGGCGTGCAGCGCCGCGAGAGCCCGGCCGATCGAGGTGGCGGCGCCCTCGCCGCGAGGCAGCTCGTCGGCATCGATGAGATATCCGGGCACGTACGTCGTGACGATGACCCGCCCGCCGTTCAGGGCCGCGGCGCCGACGTACTCGGGGGCGAGGAACGGCAGCATGCCGCGCACGCCCGGCGTGAGCGCGCGCAGCGCCACCACCTCGGCGGCGACCTCCTGATCGACGCTCTCCTCGTTCGCGACCCGTGCGACGAGCTCCGTCCCGTCGGCGAGCGTGGCCACCGCGGCGTCGAAGCGTCCGCCGCCGCCCGCGGTGAGTCGCCGGACGCCGACCACCTCGGCGTCCGGGACGGCCGCGGTGACGGCCGCCGCTAGAGTGAGGGGAGAGCGTGCCATGCCCCCCAGGGTAGGTCGCGGGCCCCGCCGTTCGCCCCGCGCCACGCCCGCGAAGCGCAGGCCGCGGCGCAGACGACCCGGCACGCGACCGCGCCGGCGCCCAGCGGGTCGCCTGCGGGGCCCGGCCGCGCGTGGGACCACCACAGAGCCGGATCGCCGCACTCGGCCAGCGGACCCGGCTCGATCCCAGCCGCAACCGGATCGTGCACCAACAAACCGACCGGCCGAGGCGCAGACGAGAGGAGTCGCGATGACGACAGGTCGAGCGGCGGGCGTCGCCGCCTCGGACCGAGCGGCCGCCGAACGCGACGTGCCGGACCTTGTGGAGCGCTGCCGCTCCGACGCGCGCACTCGCGTGATCGCGGTGCGTGGCGATGCCGCCGCGCGCGCCACCGGCGAACCCGTGCGCCTGCATGCCTTCTCGCCCGCCGACATCCCGGACGGGGCCGAGTGGGGCTTCCTCGGACGCGCGGACGGCGGTGCCGCCGTGCTGGTGGCCGCGTTCGATCCGGATGGCCCCCCGCCCCTCGATGCGCCCGGGGGCTGGGCGGGGCTGCGGGAGATCGGCGCGGCCCTCGAGCCGGTGGAGGCGGAGACGTTCGTCGGCGCCGTCAGTCTCGGCCGATGGCTCGTGGAGCACCGGTACTGCCCGGCGTGCGGAGGGCTCGCCGTGCTGCGGCAGGGAGGGTGGTCGCGTCAGTGCGTGGCATGCGCCCGAGAGCACTTCCCACGCACCGATCCGGCGGTCATCGTGGCCATCACCGATCCGGCCCGAGAGCGCCTGCTGCTCGGCGCCAACGCGGCATGGGCGGCGCGCACGGGCGGCCGCATGCACTCGTGCTTCGCGGGCTTCGTCGAGGCCGGCGAGTCGCTCGAGACCGCGATCCACCGCGAGATGCTCGAGGAGGCGGGCGTGCGCGTCTCCGACGTGCGGTATCGCGCCTCCCAGCCGTGGCCCTATCCGCGCTCTCTGATGCTCGGCTTCGAGGCGACGGCGGTCGACCCGGCGGAAGCCCGCGCCGACGGCACCGAGATCGTGTCGCTGCGGTGGTTCACGCGCGCCGACATCGCCGAGGCGCTCGGGGGGCGCGGCGAGCTTCTGCTGCCGGGGCCCGCATCCGTCGCGCACCGGCTCATCCGCGAGTGGCACGAGGGGGCCGCGTGAGCGCGCTCGACGGGCTCGACGAGCACCAGCGCGAGGCGGCCACGCGCCTGCGGGGCCCCGTGGTGGTGCTGGCGGGAGCGGGCGCGGGCAAGACCCGCGTCATCACCCACCGGATCGCGCACGGTGTCGACACCGGCGCGTACTCGCCGCAGCGGGTGATGGCCGTGACCTTCACGACCAAGGCGGCGGGCGAGCTGCGCGGGCGGCTGCGCGCCCTCGGGATCGAGGGGGTCTCGGCGAAGACGTTCCACGCCGCGGCGCTGGCGCAGCTGAACTACTTCTGGCCGCAGGTCGCGGGCGATGAGGCGCCCCGGATCGTGGACAACAAGGTCAAGCTGCTGGCGCATGCGGCCGACGCGCTGCGGCTGCGGCCCGACCGTGCGACCCTGCGCGACATCGCGGCGCAGATCGAGTGGCGCAAGGTCACGATGCGCTCGATCGAGCAGTACGGCCGCCTGAACCGGACCATCGGCACGCTGCGGCCCGAGGCGCTGGTCGACCTCATGTCGCAGTACGAGCAGCTGAAGGACGAACGGCGCCAGCTCGACTTCGAGGACGTGCTGCTCGCCTGCGCGGGCATGCTCGAGGCCGAACCTCGCGTGGCCGTGGCCGTGCGGGAGCAGTACCGCCACTTCACGGTGGACGAGTTCCAGGACGTGTCGCCCCTGCAGAACCGCCTGCTCGAGCTGTGGCTGGGCGACCGCCGCGACCTGTGCGTGGTGGGCGACGCCAGCCAGACGATCTACTCGTTCACGGGCGCCGACGCGCGCTACCTGCTCGAGTTCGCGACGCGCTATCCGGATGCGACCGTGGTGCGTCTCGAGCGCAACTACCGATCTGAGCCGGGCGTTCTTGACGTCGCCAACGCGCTGATGCAAGGGCGGCCGGGCGCGCTCACACTCGTCGCCGCGCGCTCTGAGACGACCGCTCCGCGGCCCGACGTCACCGCGTACGCCGACGACCGGGCCGAGGCCGCAGGCGTCGCAGACACCGTCGTGCGCCAGCTCGACAGCGCGACGGCGGATCAGATCGCCGTGCTGTACCGGTCGCATGCGCAGTCGGCCGCGATCCAGCAGGCACTGGCTGAGCGCGGCGTCGCGACGAGCGTGCTGGGCGGCACGAAGTTCTTCGACATGCCCGAGGTGCGCCAGGCGGTGCTGGCGATCCGTGCCGCGGCGGTCGCTCCGCACGGCGACGGCTTCGTCGACGCCGTGCGCACGGCGCTGCGCGGGCTCGGGCATCAGGACGAAGCGCCCGCCGCGGGCGGTGCGCTGCGCGACGCGTGGGAGGCACGCAGCGCCATCCTGCGGCTCGCGGAGCAGGCGCCGGACGGAACGACGCTGCGCTCGTTCGCGGATGACCTGATGGCCCGTGCGAAGGATCAGCACGATCTCGCGATGCGCACGGTCACGCTGTCGACGCTGCACGCGGCCAAGGGCCTGGAATGGCCCCATGTGCATCTGATCGGGTTCTCGGAGGGGCTCCTGCCGATCTCCTACGCGACGACGGCCGAGGGCATCGACGAGGAGCGGCGACTCGCGTACGTGGGCATCACGCGGGCTGCGCGAACCCTGTCGCTGTCGTGGGCCCGGATGCCGGATGCGCAGCGACCCGGGCGAGGGGAGCGGGCGCCTTCGCGCTTCCTCGCCGAGATCGGTCCGCGTCTGCGGCAGCGGGACGGCGCGTCGCCGCGCCGCACAGGCACTCCGGATGCGGGCGGTGGGTCCGCCAGCGGCGGCGGGCGTCCTCGCCCGACCGCACCGACGCGCTCGCGCTGATCAGGCCGCCGACGTCGCGCCGCAGGGGGTCACGGGTGGCGTCTCGCAGCAGCCGCGCCGCCAGGGTTCCGGCCTCCATGGCGCGCGCCCGCGGGACCGCGACCGCCCGCCGTGCCACGAGCTGCGCCACCAGTGCGGGCCACGCCGCGTCGCGATCGCGTTCGTGCGCGGCGACACATGCCAGGCACGCGGTGCGGCCCGGCACCACGACCGGGCCCACCGTCACGCCGCCGCCGTCGAACACGATCGGCAGGTGCGGGGTGTCGTCGGACATGGGCTGGGCGGCCATGTGCGGGGGCAGATGGTGCTGCGCGACGAGCACGACGGCGTCCGCGTCGGTCGTCGCCCACGACTCGGCCCACCGCGTGGCGATGCCTACGGCGTCCAGCGCCTCGGCGATGTCGAAGCCCGTGCCCGCGTCGACGCCGTCGGCGGCGCGCAGGCGGACGCTTCCGACGGCCGCCGCGCCCGTCAGCCGGTCGTCGGTCGATCCGGCGCGTGTGCCGCTCGGCGGCGCCAGCGCGGGCTCGACCCGCGCGAGCAGCAGCGACAGCTCCGCGGCGGGCACGTCCAGCGCCGCCGTCAGCCTCTCCAGCGTCGCCGCGTCGACGCCGCGCTCCAGCGCGGCGAGCACACGCTGCTGCCATGGCGCGGGATCGTGCAGCGTGGCCACGGGGCGCGCGCCGAACTGCAGGGTCGTCTCGTCGCGCCAGAGCGCGGGATGTGCCGGATCGAGCCGCAGGAACGTCATGCGCCCATGGTGCGCGCTGCGCGGGGCGCGCCGGATGCGCTGTCCACAGTCTGGCGCCGTCGACCCCGTCGCGCGCGACTGTGGACGAGCATCACACGGGGCGCGGGCCCTCCGGCGACTCGCCCTCGCCCGACGAATCGCCGCCGGGCTCGCCGCCATCCCCATCGGAGCCGGCCGACGAGCCGCCCTCGGCCTCCGCCAGGAGCCGCTCCAGCGCATCGTCGAGCTCGTCGCGCTGCGGCGCCTCGCCGCGCGCGTTCGCCTCGAGCCGTGCGATGAGGGTCGACGGGTCGTCGATGTCGCCCGCCTCGGGCACGAAGTCGGGGGAGTCCCACAGCGCGTCGCGCGCCTCGACGCCCACCGCGTCGGTCACCGCGCGCCACATCGCCGCGGCCTCTCGCAGGCGTCGCGGTCGCAGCTTCAGGCCCACGAGGGCTCCGAGCGCGTCCTCCGCCGGCCCGCCGACCGCGCGACGGCGGCGGATCGCCTCGGCGATGCGGTCGAGCTGCGGGATGCGACCGGTGGCATCGGCCGTGACGACATCGACCCAGCCCTCGATGAGCGCGAGCATGTTCTCGAGCCGGTCGAGCGCGCGCTTCTGGGCCTCGGTCTGCTGCGGCAGCAGGGCACCGCTCTCGAGCGCCTGGCGCAGCTCGTCGAGGTCGGACGGGTCGAAGCGCGACGCCATCTCCTCGAGCCGCTCGGTGTCGATGTGCACCCCCCGGGCGTACTCGGTGACCTGAGACAGCACGTGCAGGCGCAGCCACTTCGCGTGGCGGAACAGGCGGGCGTGCGCCAGCTCTCGGGCGGCGACGTACAGCGCCAGCTGGTCGTCGGGGATCTCCAGGCCGCGTCCGAGATCCGCGAAGTTCTGCGGCAGGATGGCCGCGGTGCCGGTCGGCAGAACGGGGATGCCGACATCGCCGCCGCTGACCACCTCCAGCGAGAGGCGCCCCACGACCTGGCCCAGCTGCGCCGCGAACAGCGAGCCGCCGAGGCTGCGCATCATCTGCCCCGCGTTCGCGACGAGGCCCTGCATCTCCTCGGGAACCTGCTGACTCAGGCTCTCGGTGAGCGCGTCGGCCATGCTGGTGGCGACGGGCTCGGCCAGCTCCTGCCACACGGCCAGACTCCTCTCGACCCACTCTCCGCGCGTGACGGCACGGGGGGCCTCCGCGAGATCGGAGATGCTCGTGGCCTCCGAGAGCCACAGGTCGGCGAGGTGGAACGCCTGGTCCAGGTCGGCGCGCTGTCCGGCGGTGACGCTCTGGCCATCCTGGTTCGCGATGTGCAGCGCCTGGCGCCTCGTCACATCCCAGTCGATGCCGTCACCGGATGAGCGGAAGGCGCTCTGCAGGTTCTGCATCACCTGCGACAGGGTCGCCGGGTCGATCGGCATGCCCGTGAGCCGGGCCAGCTGCTCGGGGTCCATCCGCGCGAACTGCTCGGGATCGAGCTGGCTGCCCGAGGCGCCGAAGAGCTGTCGCATCAGCTCCTGGAACTCCTCCTCGGGGGAGCGATCGTCATCTGCCACGTCAGCCGCCTTTCAGCCGGTCTCACCGAACGAGAACTACGCTAGTCTCACCCGTCTTCGCCCACCTCGGCCTTCGCCGCAGTCGCCTTACGCCGCCCGCGAACGACGGCGCGAGGCCGATTACCGCGGGGACGCAAGGGAGATCACGTGACGCTGTTCGATGGGTCGGAGCCGACGCGCGAGCGATCCCTGCCGCGCCGCACGCGGGTCGGCATGTGGTCCGTGGCGATCGCTGTGGCCGTGCTCGTGGTGCTGACCTTCCTTCCGTCGGCTTACGTCATCCAGCGGCCCGGCCCGGTGTACGACACGATCGGCAGCGCCGAGTCGGCCGACGGCGAGCAGGTGCCCCTGATCGAGGTCTCCGGTGCCGAGACGTATGAGACCGAGGGAACGCTCGATCTCACGACCGTGCAGGTGATCGGAAACCGAGAGCGCACGCCGTCGTGGTTCGAGCTCGCCGTCGCGTGGCTCGATCCGGCGCGCGCCGTCGTCCCCATCGATGCCGTGTTCCCGCAGGGCGTGACGACGGAGCAGCGCGAGCAGCAGAACACGCTGCTGATGGTCGACTCGCAGGCCGAGGCCACCGCGGCCGCCCTGAGCGAGCTCGGCTACGACGTCGGCGCGGAGGTCGAGGTCGCCGCGCTCGCAGGCGACGACGCGCCGGCGGCAGGACTGATCGAGGCGGGCGACCGCATCCTGTCGGCGAACGGGCGGCCTGTGACGGACGCCGCGCAGCTGCGCGAGCTGATCCAGGAGGGGGACGGCGCGCCGGTCGAGATCGAGTACGAGCGCGACGGACGCCGAGACACCGCCCGCATCACGCCGGAGGCCGGCGAGGTCGAGGGGGAGCGGCAATGGCTGATCGGCATCACGCTGACGACGGCGTTCGACTTCCCCTTCGACGTCAGGATCCAGCTCGACAACGTCGGCGGACCAAGCGCCGGCATGATGTTCGCGCTCGGCATCGTGGACGTGCTGACCCCTGGTGCGATCAACGGCGGCGAGAACGTGGCGGGCACGGGGACGATCTCGGCTGACGGCACGGTCGGGCCGATCGGCGGCATCCGGCAGAAGCTGTACGGTGCCCGCGACGCGGGCGCGGAGTGGTTCCTCGCTCCGACGGACAACTGCAACGAGGTCGTCGGGCACGTGCCCGACGGGCTGCACGTGTTCTCCGTGGCGACACTCGACGACTCGATCGCGGCGCTCGATGCGATCTCATCCGGCGACGTCGCCGACCTGCCCACCTGCACCGCCGGCTGAGGCGCTGCCGGCTGAGGCGCTCCCGGCTGAGGCGCTCCCGGCTGAGGCATAGAAGCCTCTGCCTAGACTGACAGGGTGACCACGACCTCCGCGCCCAGGGCGGCCGCGCCGTCCCCCTTCCGACGCATCGTCACGATCTCGCTCGCGATCATCGCAGCGCTGGTCGTCGCGTTCTTCACGTTCTCGAACCTCTACGCCGAGTTCCTCTGGTTCGCCCAGCTCGGTTTCGAGGGGGTGCTGACCACCCAATGGCTGGCGCGGGTCCTGATGTTCGTGATCGGATTCGTCGGGATGGCGGGCCCCGTGTGGCTGGCGATCTTCCTCGCCTACCGGCTGCGTCCGGTCTACGCGCGTCTGAGCTCGCAGCTGGACCGCTACCAGGAGGTCGTCGAGCCCCTCCGTCGCCTGGCGATGTGGGGCATCCCGGTGTTCTTCGGCTTCTTCGCCGGCTTCGCCGCGTCGGCGCAGTGGGAGACCACCTGGCTGTGGTTCAACGGCGTGGGAACCGGCCAGACCGACCCCGAGTTCGGCCTCGACACCGGCTTCTACATGTTCGCGATGCCCTTCTACCAGGCGCTCGCGGGCTTCGCGTCTGCCGTGGTGCTCATCAGCCTGCTGATGACGGGCCTCGTCGCCTACCTCTACGGCTCGGTGCGCGTCGGCCAGGGCGAGCTGCGGATCTCCAAGCCCGCGCGCATCCAGCTCGCGGTGCTCGCAGGCCTCTACCTGCTGGTGCAGGCCGGCAGCCTGTGGCTCGACCGCTACGTGAACCTCGTGGAGGCGGGCAACCGCATCACCGGTCCGGCATACACCGAGGTCAACGCGGTCATCCCCGGGCAGACCATCCTGGCGGTCGTGGCCGCGCTGGTGGCCGTCCTGTTCTTCGTCACGGCCGTCATCGGCCGCTGGCGCTACCCCCTGATCGCGACCGCGCTGCTGATCGTCACGTCGCTCGTCGTCGGCGTCGGCTACCCGTGGGCGGTCGAGACCTTCCAGGTGCGGCCGAACCAGCGTGAGCTCGAGATGGACTACTACCAGCGCAACGTCGACGGCACGCGTGCCGCGTACGGCATCGACGGCATCGAGAAGACCGAGTTCAACGCCGAGACGGACGCCGAGGCGGGCCAGCTGCGCAACGACGCCGACACGACCGCGTCGCTGCGTCTGATGGACCCCGCGATCATCAGCCCCACCGTGCAGCAGCTGCAGCAGTATCGGCCGTACTACGGCTTCAACCAGCGACTGGACGTCGACCGGTATGAGATCGACGGCGAGACGCAGGACACCGTGGTCGCGGTGCGCGAGCTCAACCTGCAGCAGCTCGACGCGACGGCCCAGACCTGGCAGAACTCGACCATGGTCTACACCCACGGCTATGGCCTCGTCGCCGCGAAGGGCAATGAGCGCACGAACGAGGGCGAGCCGGTCTTCATCGAGAGCGACATCCCGTCGTCGGGCTTCCTGTCGGAGCTCGACTACGAGCCGCGCGTGTACTTCGGCGAGAACTCACCGCCGTACTCCATCGTCGGCGCGCCCGAGGGGACGGATCCGATGGAGCTCGACTACCCGCGCGGTCAGGAGGGCGCGAGCGAGACGCGCACGACCTTCGAGGGCGACGGCGGACCGAGTGTCGGCAACTTCTTCCACAAGCTGCTGTACGCCATGAAGTTCCAGTCGGAGCAGATCCTGTTCTCCGACAACGTCAATCCGGAGTCGCAGATCCTCTATGACCGCGACCCCGCGACGCGCGTGCAGAAGGTGGCGCCGTACCTGACGATCGACAGCGACCCGTACGCGAGCGTCGTGGACGGCCGCATCGTCTGGATCGTCGACGCCTACACGACGAGCTCGACGTACCCGTACTCGACGGGCGTGAGTCTGTCGAGCGCCATCAGCGACTCGACCAACCAGGCGCCGAACCTGCGCATCGACGACATCAACTACATCCGCAACTCGGTCAAGGCCACGGTCGACGCCTACGACGGCAGCGTCACGCTGTACGCGTGGGACGAGGAGGACCCTGTGCTGCAGGCGTGGCAGAAGGTGTACCCGACGACGGTCGAGCCGATCAGCGAGATGTCGGGCGAGCTGATGAGCCACGTGCGCTACCCGACCGACCTGTTCAAGGTGCAGCGGGCGATGCTCGGCACGTACCACGTCGACACCGCCGGCCAGTTCTACCAGCGCGACAACGCGTGGACCACGCCGGCCGACCCGGCGGACGACAGCGTGCTGCAGCCGCCGTACTACCTGTCCATGCGGATGCCGGGCCAGGACGAGGCCACATTCTCGATGTTCACCACCTTCATCCCGGACGGCGGTGACCGCCAGGTGCTCATGGGCTACCTGTCCGTCGACTCGGATGCCGGGAAGGAAGCGGGCGTGAAAGCGGAGGACTACGGCAAGCTGCGGCTGCTGGAGATCTCGGCGGACACGACCGTGCCGGGACCCGGTCAGGTGCAGAACGCGTTCAACACCGACACCGTGATCGCCGACCAGGTGAACGTGCTGCAGCTCGGCAACTCGCAGGTGCGTCTCGGCAACCTGCTGACTCTGCCGGTCGGCGGCGGTCTGCTCTACGCCCAGCCGGTGTACGTGCAGTCGGCGGGCGGCACGAGCTACCCGCTGCTGCGCAAGGTGCTGGTGGCGTTCGGCGATCAGCTGGCGTTCGAGGACACCCTCGCTGAAGCTCTCGACGAGCTGTTCGGCGGCGACTCGGGTGCCCCCACGGGCGACGAGGAGGTCACCCCGGTCGACCCCGGGGAGGAGCCCGAGCAGCCCGCCGAGGGCGAGACGCCGGCAGAGGGAGAGACGCCGCCTCCCGCCGAGGGCGACGAGTACGCCCAGGCGCTGGCCGAGGCGCAGGCGGCGCTGCAGGCCAAGCAGGAGGCACAGGCGGCGGACGACCTGGTGGCGTACGCCGAGGCCGACCAGCGGCTCAACGAGGCCGTGCAGCGCCTGCTGGAGCTGAGCGAGTAACGCCGCCGGCGCCGCGAGGCCCACGACGCGAGGCGAGGAGGATCCGGCCGGATCCTCCTCGCCTCGCCGCTTTGTCCTCGGGCGGACGCTGGCGATGCGGTGCCCACGACGCGCCCGGGATGCATGAAAGCGGCGCCCCGATTGGCCAGCGTTCAGATCCCGTGCTAGTGTTATCTCTTGTGCCGCGGGGTGGAGCAGCTCGGTAGCTCGCTGGGCTCATAACCCAGAGGTCGCAGGTTCAAATCCTGTCCCCGCAACAAAGAAGGCCCGGAATCCTTACGGATTCCGGGCCTTTTCCTTTGCCTCGGGAGCGCGATCTCGGTTCTGGACTCCGGCCGGGGGCCCGCAGGATCCTGCGGGCCGCGTCAGCGGACGGCGTCGCTCGTCGCGCCGAGCCGGTCCAGCTCGGCGCGAGTAGGCGCTTGTTCCCAATCGCCGACTCCGGCGACGGCAAGTGCGCCGCACAGTGCGCCGCGCCGCAGGCGCTCGGCCGTCTCCAGGCCGTCGAGCAGCCCCGACAGGTAACCGGCCGTGAACGCGTCTCCGGCCCCGATGCTGTTGACCTCGTCGACGGGGTAGGCCGGACACGACGTGACGGCCTCCCCGTCGTAGTGATCGGCGCCGCTTCGGCCGCGTTTGACGATCACCTCGCGGGAGCCCCCGTCCAGCAGGTCGGCCAGGCGCGCGGCTTCGTCCCGGCCGTCGGCGACGAGATCGAGCTCGTCCTCGGACGCGATGATGACATCGGCCTGACGAGCAAGCGGCGCGAGCGCGGCGCTGGCCACGCCACGGTCCCAGAGCTTGGCGCGGTAGTTGACGTCGAAGGAGACGAGGGCTCCCGCACGCCGTGCCTCGTCGATTCCCGCCTGGGTCGCGGCCAGCGCCGAGGAGGACAGAGCCGGAGTCACGCCTGTCAGGTGCCAGACGCGTGCCGTCCCGCCTGCATCGCTGACATCGGCCGGCGCGATGCGCGAACCGGCGGAACCACGCCGGTGGTAGGTCACGACGGGCGGCAGCGCAGGCGGCATGTCGACCAGCATGAGTCCCGTGGGGGCGTCCGCGTCTAGACGAACGCGGCTGACGTCGACGGCCTCGGCGCGCAGCGTCCGCTGCACGAGGTCGCCTGCCGGGTCCTTCCCCAGGGCGCCGATCCAGCGGACGTCGTGACCGAGGCGGGCGAGCCCGATGGCGACGTTCATCTCGGCGCCCGCGGGGGAGGCGGACAGCGGATCGCCGAGGCCCAGACGCCCGTGCGTCCGGATCGCGATCAGCGCCTCGCCGAACGTGACGACGTCGGTCATCGCGCCTCCGCGACCATGCGCTGGAATGCCGTGGCACGTTCGGCGATGACCGCAGGGTCCACGGGGTCGCTCGCGCGCCCGGTGAGCGGGGATCCGACGCCCAGGGCGAGGGCTCCGCGCGCCAGGTAGTCGCGCCCCATCTCCAGCGTCACGCCGCCCACGGGGATGAGGGGGATGTGGGGGAGGGGAGCGCGCAGCGCGGAGAAGTACGCGGGCCCCCCGAGCTCGGCGGGGAAGAGCTTGACGGCTGAGGCGCCCGCGCCATGGGCGGCGAGGATCTCGGTCGGCGTGAGGGCTCCCGCGAGCACCGGGATGTCGAGTCGCACCGAGGCGTCGATCGACTCCGTGACGGCGGGCGTCACCATGAACTCCGCGCCGGCGTCGCGCGCTGAGGCGACGTCCGAGGCGGTCAGCACCGTGCCCGCGCCGATGAGCCCGGGGGCGAACTCTCGCAACTCCGCGATCACATCGAGGGCGCCGGGCGTCGTCAGCGAGACCTCGAGCACGGTGCACCCCGCCTCGAGCAGTGCACGCCCGATCGCGGCAGCGTCCTCCTGCCGCTCGCTGCGGATGATGGGCATCAGCCGCTCCGCGCGCAGGCGGGCCAGCAGCTCCGTTGTCGTCACCATTCGGCGAACCCTCCGTCCTTGTGGCGCCAGATCGGACCACGCCATGCGTGGCCGCGCGCCGCGGCTTCGCGGACGGCCGCCTCATCGATCTCGATGCCCAGTCCCGGCGCGGTCAAGCGCTCGATGTAGCCGGAGTGGAAGTCGAAGACGGACGTGTCGGCGAGGTAGTCCAGCACCTCGCCGTCCTCGTTGTAATGGATGCCGATGCTCTGCTCCTGGATGAAGTAGTTCGGCACGGCGAACCCGATCTGCAGGCTGGACGCCAGCGCGATCGGTCCGAGCGGGCAATGAGGCGCGAGCTGCACGTCGTAGATCTCCGCGAGGCTCGCGATCCGGTGCACTTCCGAGATGCCGCCGGCATGCGAGAGGTCCGGTTGGGCGATGGCGATGCCGGCCTGGAGAGCGGGCAGGAACTCGTGTCGTCCGAACAGCCGCTCACCCGTGGCGATCGGCACCGACGTGCTCTCGGTGATCCGGCGCAGCAGGTGGCTGTTCTCGGGCGTCGTCGGCTCCTCCACGAACATCGGACGCAGCGGCTCGATCGCGGGGATGATGCGCCGCGCGTCGGGGAGGCTGATTCGCCCGTGGAAGTCGACGCCGACGTCGCCGGTGTCGCCGAGCACGTCTCGCGCGGCCGCCACCCGGGCCACGATGGCGTCGATCTCGCGGTTGTTGGAGATCCGGTCGAAGCGACCGCTGGCGTTCATCTTGACGGCCGTCAGACCCTGCTCGAGCCGTGCCGAGATGGCATCCGCGACCTCGGCGGGCTCGTCGCCGCCGACCCACCCGTACATCCGGATGCGGTCGCGCACCGGCCCTCCCAGCAGCACGTGCACGGGCAGGCCCGCGTGCTTCCCGGCGATGTCCCAGAGTGCCTGGTCGAGTCCCGCGACGGCGCTGGAGAGGATCGGTCCTCCGCGGTAGAAGGACCCCTTCGTCATGACCTGCCAGTGATCCTGGATGCGCAGCGGGTCGGCTCCGAGGAGGATCTCGCTCAGCTGCTCGACCGCGGTGCGTACGGTCTCGGCGCGACCTTCGACGACGGGCTCGCCCCAGCCCACCACGCCGGTGTCGGTCTCGACGCGCACGAAGAGCCACCGCGGTGGCACAAGGAACGTCTCGATTCGCGCTATCTGCATGGGGTCCCTTCTTGGGGCGGGTCCACCGATCTTTTCGACCGTGGAGAAGTATTGCTGCGTGCAGACTATAACGTATGTCTTTTGACGAATCCGAGCTTGGTAACGTTCCCTCATGACCACGCAGGATGCATCGGCCATCGTTTCGCTGGCGGGACAGCACTCCCGCGCCCTCGACGAGCTGGGGAGACTGATCTGCTCGGGCGAGCTCGGCCCGGGCTCGAGCCTCACCCTCGAGACGATCGAAGAGAGGTGCGGGATCTCCCGTTCGGTCGCGCGGGAGACGGTGCGTGTCCTGGAGTCGATGCGGCTCGTGGCCTCCCGCCGTCGGATCGGCGTGCTCGTGCTGCCCGACACCGAGTGGAATCTCTACGATCCCCAGGTGATCCGGTGGCGGCTCGGCTCTCCGGATCGCGCCGAGCAGCTGGCCTCGCTCGTGGAGTTGCGGGCGGCGATAGAGCCCGAGGCTGCTCGGCTTGCGGCGTCGCGCGCCAGTTCGGAGGAGATCAGCGAACTGATCGCCCTCTCTGGGCAGCTGTGGGCGGCAGGCGAGCAGAACGACCACGAGCGCTTTCTCGCGCTTGACGTCGAGTTCCATGCGCGCATCCTCGGTCTTTCCGGGAATGCGATGTTCTCCCGCCTGTCGGGGCTGATCGGCCAGGTGCTGGTGAGTCGCACGGAGCACGGCCTCGTGCCGGAGAGGCCGGCGAGCGAGGCTCTGCAGCTGCATGCGGATGTGGCGGGCGCGATTCAGCGACGCGATCCGGATCGCGCCTACGCCATCATGCGGTCGATTCTCGTGGCGGCCCTCGACGAGATCGACGTCCTCTCCGTGGATGCGCCGTCCGTCGAAGCGTGAGCACCGGCGGCGTAAAAGGCATACGTTCTACTTCGAGAGTGTGATAACGTCGCCGCAACGCCGTGGCCATCAGGAGTCAGAACTCAGCCGGCCCTTCCCTGAGGGCCCGCCGCTCGCCGAAGAGCACGAGGGTGCGGCGCACCCCAGTCGCCGGGTCCGCACACGCCATCGCGGAGGCCGGATCTCCAAAGGAGGACAGAAATGACCGCAGTGCAACGTCGCCGTGGGGTCGCCATCGGCGCGCTCGTCGTGTCGTCGGCCATCGTGCTGGCCGGATGCTCGACGCCGTCGGCCCCGGAAGCGGGCGAGGCGGAGACCGTGACGCAGGAGCAGATCGACGAGGCGCTCAGCACGCCCACGACGATCGACTTCTGGTCGTGGGTGCCCGACATCCAGAACCAGATCGACATGTTCGAGGAGCTCCACCCGGAGATCACGGTGAAGCTGTCGAACCAGGGCGGCGCGACCGCGCAGTATCAGAAGCTGCGCGCCGCGGTGAAGTCCGGTGACGTCCCGGATGTCGTGCAGATCGAGTACTCCTTCCTTCCGTCCTTCACCATCACCAACAGCGTGCTGGACCTGACGCCGTACGGCGGGGCCGATCTCGCCGACCAGTTCGTGGACAGCGCCTGGGGCATGGTGGCAGCGAACGACGCCGTATGGGGCCTGCCCCAGGACCTCGGTCCCACCGGGCAGCTCTACCGCACCGACATCTTCGCGGAGGCCGGCGTCGAGGTGCCCGCCACGTGGGACGAGTACGCGGAGGCCGCGGCGGCGATCAAGGAGAAGACCGGCTCGTACATCTCGGACCTGCCGGGCAACAGCTTCTCGCCGATCCTGGCCCTGCTGTGGCAGGCGGGTGCTCGCCCGTTCGCCTTCGACGGGGACAAGACCGTCACCATCGACCTCGACTCCGATGAGGTGACGAAGGTCGTGGGCTATTGGGACGACCTCATCCAGCGCGACCTCGTCGACACCGCTCCGCAGCTGGACGACAACTGGTACCAGAGCATCGCGAGCGGGAAGTACGCCAGCTGGCTCGCCGCCGCCTGGGGCCCCGTCTTCCTGCAAGGCACCGCGGCCGACACGAGCGGACTGTGGCAGGCGACGCCGATGCCGCAGTGGGACGAGTCGGCTCCGGCCTCGGGCAACCAGGGCGGCTCGGCGATCTCCGTCACCGCCGATTCGGATGCGAAGATCGTGGCCGCCGAGTTCGTGAAGTTCCTCACGACGAACAGCGAGTCGACGCAGAGTCTCGCCACCGAGCAGTTCATCTTCCCGTCTCTGGTCGAGACGCTGAACTCGCCGGAGGTGCGCGACCAGGAGATGGAGTTCTACGCGGGTCAGAAGGTGAACGCCGTCTTCGCCGACGTGTCCGAGACCGTCTCGGCCGACTGGCAGTGGCTGCCGTACAACGACTACGCCAGCTCGAGCTTCAAGGAGACGCTGGGCGCCGCCATCACCGAGAAGGGCGACCTGCTGGCCGCGCTGGAGGAATGGGAGAGCGAGCTCGTCTCGTACGGCGAGTCGCAGGGCTTCACGGTCGTCACCGAATGACGCCGACGGGGGTGGGCCCTCAGGGCCCACCCCCGTTGCCGTGTTCTCTCTCACACGTAGAAAGGCGATACCGATGAGCACGACGGCTCTCGGACGGAAGACCTGGGGCGATACGCGCCGCAAGCACATCGCGGCGTATCTCTTCATCGCGCCGTTCATGATCCTCTTCGTCACGATGCTGCTGATGCCGCTGTTCTATGCGGGCTATCTCAGCCTGTTCCGGGTGCAGCTCGTCGGGGGCGACTCGTTCGTCTGGTTCGAGAACTATGCGCGAGCGCTGAGCGACGAGCGCTTCATCGGCGGCGTGCTGCGGATGTGCCTGTTCCTCGTGATCCAGGTGCCCATCATGCTGGTCCTGGCGCTGATCTTCGCGCTCGCGCTCGACTCCACGCGCGTGAGAGGCGGCAGGTTCGCTCGCCTGGCGATCTTCGTCCCGTACGCCGTGCCGGGTGTGGTGGCCACGCTGATGTGGGGCTACCTCTACGGCGACAACTTCGGACCGATCGCCCAGGTCATGCGAGCCATCGGGCTCGGCTCGCCTCAGCTGCTGTCCCCGGACAACATCCTCGGGTCGATCATCAACATCGTCACGTGGCAGTTCGTCGGCTACAACATGGTGATCATGTACTCGGCGATGCGCGCCATCCCCGCCGAGCAGTACGAGGCCGCGCGCATCGACGGCGCGGGTCAGTTCCGCATCGCCTGGAGCATCAAGATCCCCGCCATCCGCTCGGCGATCGTGCTCTGCTCGATCTTCTCGGTCATCGGCGCGTTCCAGCTGTTCAGCGAGCCGAAGCTGCTGTACGAGATCGCCCCGAACGCCATCGGCTCGTCGTTCTCGCCCAACCTCTACGCCTACAACCTGGCCTTCACCAACCAGGACGTGAACTACGCGGCCGCCGTCGCCTTCCTGCTGGGGTTCATCATCATGATCGTCTCGTACGTGTTCCAGCTGTCGGCAGCACGTCGGGAGAAGGGAGCACGGTCGTGACCGTCACCGAGGCAATGGTCGTGGCCGGGACGCCGCTGCAGCAGCGCCGGCGTGCTCGCCGCCGACAGACCGGACTGGCCCCGGGGGAGGGCCGCAGCACGGTGCTGACCGTCGTGATCTGGGTCGCGGCCGCCTACTTCCTGCTGCCGCTGTTCTGGCTCATCGTCGCGTCCACCAAGGACAACTCCGGTCTGTTCTCGAGCTTCGGGCTGTGGTTCGCGGACGACTTCAGCCTGTTCGACAACCTCGTGCAGCTGTTCACCACTCGCGACGGCGTCTTCACGCAATGGATCCGCAACACGGTCCTGTATGCGCTCGTCAGCGGTGTGGGCGCAGCGATCCTCTCCGCAGCAGCCGGTTACGCGTTCGCGAAATACGACTTCCCCGCCAAGAAGTTCCTGTTCGCCGTCGTGCTGGGCGCCATCATGATCCCGACGACCGCCCTCGCCATCCCGACGTATCTGCTCTTCGCCGGCGCGGGACTGACCAACACCGTATGGGCGATCATCCTGCCCTCGCTGGTCAGCCCGTTCGGCGTGTACCTCATGCGCATCTACGCCGAGGAGTCCATTCCCGACACGCTTCTCGAGGCTGCGCGCATCGACGGAGCGGGAGAGTTCCGCATCTTCTGGCAGATCGGGCTGCGCATCATGGTCCCGGGCATCGTGACGGTGCTGCTGTTCGCGATCGTGCACACCTGGAACAACTACTTCCTGCCGCTGATCATGCTCACCGATCCGGACCTGTTCCCGTTGACGCTGGGCCTCGCCCAGCTGCAGGCGGCCAGTGAAGCCGGCGGCGGCGCATCCGCTCAGTTCTCCACCGTCATCACGGGCTCGCTCGTCTCGATCCTGCCGCTCGTGGTCGTCTTCCTGTATCTGCAGAAGTACTGGACCTCGGGCCTGACCACGGGAAGCGTCAAGGAATGAACAATCTCAGCGCCATGAACGACCGGGTCGCGTGCGACCTCGCCGCGGGTGACCGCGAGCGCGGCATCGTGCACTCCCCGGTCGCGATGGACCGCCCCTTCGCGTACTACGAGGAGCTGCTGCCGTCACGCAACGCTCTGCCGCCCCGTGCGCATGCCCGTTCGGACGCGCCGGAGCTGAGCCTCGACGGCACATGGGGCTTTCGGTACTCGCCGAGCGCCTCCGCGCCGGTCGACTTCCTCGGCGGTGCGGCCACGGGGGAGGACTGGACGTCCATCCCCGTGCCGGCGCACTGGCAGCTCCATGGCTTCGGCGCGCCGGTCTACACCAACCGCCTGTACCCGTTCCCGGTGGATCCGCCGTACGTCCCGGCGGACAACCCCACCGGCGACTACCTCCGCACGTTCACGGTGCCCGACGACTGGGACGTCGAGCGCGTGCTCCTGCGGTTCGACGGTGTCGACTCGATCGGCCGGATCTGGCTCAACGGCACCGAGGTCGGAATCGTGTCGGGCAGCCGGCTGCGGCACGAGTTCGACGTCACCGGCCTCATCCGACCGGGAGAGGAGAACGTTCTCGCGGTGCGCGTGCACCAATGGTCGTCGGGCAGCTACCTCGAGGACCAGGACATGTGGTGGCTGTCGGGGATCTTCCGCAGCGTGACGCTGCTCGGGCGCCCCGCAGGCGCGATCGACGACCACTTCGTGCACGCCGACTTCGACGCCGCCACCGGCGAGGGCATCCTGCGGATCGACGCGTCCGCCCCCGCGCGCGTCATCGTCCCGGAACTCGGCATCGACATCGCGGCAGGCGAGACCGCGCGTGTGCCGGTCGAGCCCTGGTCGGCCGAAGTCCCGCGCCTCTACGATGGCCGGCTCGTCGGAGCGGGCGAGAGCATCCTGCTGCGCATCGGCTTCCGCCGCGTCGAGATCGCCGACGGCGTCATCCTCGTCAACGGGGCGCCCGTGCTCTTCCGGGGCACCAATCGCCACGACTACGATCCGGACACCGGGCGCGTGGTGTCGGAGGAGCGGATGCGCTCCGACATCGTGATGATGAAGCGCCACAACGTCAACGCGGTGCGCACCAGCCACTACCCGCCCTCCGCCCGGTTCCTCGAGATGTGCGATGAGCTGGGACTGTGGGTCGTCGACGAGTGCGACTTCGAGACCCATGGCTTCTTCCCTGTGGACTGGTTCCACAAGCTGCCGGGCAACCCCACCGAGGATCCGCGGTGGGCGCCCGCGCTGCTCGATCGGATGCAGAGGCTCGTCGAGCGCGACAAGAACCGCCCGAGCGTGGTCATGTGGTCACTGGGCAACGAGTGCGGCACGGGCGAGAACCTCGGCGTCATGGCGAGGTGGGCGAAGGATCGCGATCCGTCCCGCCTGCTGCACTACGAACGCGACTGGTCGTGCCAGTACGTCGATGTCTACAGCCGCATGTACGCGACGCATCGCGAGCTCGATCTGCTCGGACAGCGCCAGGAGGCGCCGTTCCCGGACGCCGACCTGGACGCCCGCCGCCGACAGATGCCATTCATGCTGTGCGAGTACGTGCACTCGATGGGCAACGGGCCGGGCGGCCTGTCGGAGTACCAGGAGCTGTTCGAGCGCTATCCGCGGCTCGCCGGAGGCTTCACGTGGGAATGGTTCGACCACGGTCTGCGCACGCGCACCCGCGACGGCGAAGAGTACTTCGCCTACGGGGGCGATTTCGGGGAGGAGCGCCACGACGGCAACTTCATCGCTGATGGCATCGTCTTCCCCGACGGCACGCCCAGTCCGGCGCTGCACGAGCTGAAGCGGGTCTTCCAGCCCATCGCGTTCACCCGCGAACGCGGGCGGATCGTCATCTGGAACAAGCGTGACCACCGCGACCTGGCGGACGTGCGCGTCGAGTGGGAGATCCTGGACGACGGGGTCGTCCGCGAAGCTGGAGCCACCATCCCCGGTGCGGTGCCGGCCGGGACATCGGCGCCGATCGACGTGCCCCTGGACGACAGCGGGGAGGGCGAGCGCGTGCTCACGGTGCGGGCCGTGCTCGCGGCGACGACCACCTGGGCCGACGAGGGCCATGAGATCGCATGGGAGCAGTTCGTCCTTCGAGAGCCCCTTCCTCCGTCTCGTCCCGCGGGTGCCATGCCTCGCCGGCAGGGAGACGAGGTAGCCCTGGGTCCGGCCCGCTTCTGCCCCCGGATCGGCGCCTTGCTGTCGCTCGGTGGCATCCCGCTCACTGCTCCGACGTTCGACACCTGGCGCGCCGTGATCGACAACGACCGGGGCTTCTCCTGGGAGCCGCGGGAACCGCGGTGGCGGCAGCTCGGTCTCGACCGGCCCCGGCACACGGTGCGGAGCGTCGAGCTGGATGACCGGACGCTGGCGGTGACGGGCCGGTTGGGATTCGACGGGACCGACCTCGGCTATGCCACTCGCATGAGCTGGACGGCGTCGGATGATGCGGTGCGGCTCGACATCGAAGCCACGCCCACCGGCGACTGGGACGTCCCGCTTCCGCGGTTCGGCGTGCGCATGTCGCTGCCGGAGGATTTCGCCAACGTCACCTGGTACGGGCCGGGCCCCGGCGAGGCGTATTCCGACAGCCGCAGCGCGGCGAGGCTGGGGGTGTGGCGTCGCAGCGTCGACGAGATGCAGACGCCCTATCTGATGCCGCAGGAGAACGGCAACCGCGTCGATGCGCGCTGGGTTGCGCTGGATGACGGCTCGCGCACGCTGCGCATCGAGGCCGATCCCGTTGTCGACTTCACGGTGCGTCGCTGGACCACCGAGGCCCTGGATGCCGCGCAGCATCCCTTCGAGCTGAGGCCTTCCGGTCGTCTGTGGCTCAACCTCGATGCGGGCCAGAGCGGCCTCGGCTCGGGTTCGTGCGGACCCGGGGCGTTGCCCGGGGCGCTGATGCTCCCGGGCTCCTTCCGCTACGCGGTGACGTTCAGCGTGCACGGAGAGCCCACCGTCGCCTAGGGTTCCCGCGGACGAAGCGGACGGGACGACGTCGCCATTCTCTGCCCAAAACAGGAAGGAGGCCCCCTGATCAGAGGCTCTGATCAGGGGGCCTCCTTCTGCGGATCAGGCGAGGTCGTCGACGCCGGCAACCTCGAGGACCGCTCGCGAGCGCAGGCGACCGTCGGCGAGCAGCTGCAGCGCGTCGGCGGCCTGCTCCATCGGGAACCGGTCGACGACGGTGCGGATCCGGCCCTCCGAGGCCAGGCGCAGCACCTCGTTCATCTGCTGCCGGTTTCCGAGGATCGACCCCTTGATCGTCTGCGCTTTGTTGAAGTGGAACTCCTCGAGCGTCAGCGGCACGCCGGAGACGAGCGTGCCGCCCCACTTCAGCACCCGCAGCGCCTGCTCGCTGACCGCGTCCGAGGGGGCGAACGTGAGCACGGCGTCGAAGCTGTCCTCCAGTGCCGCGCCGGGGTCGGCCTGCGAGGCATCGAAGACGTGGTGGGCGCCGAGCTCCTGGGCGACCGCGAGGTGGTCCGCGCTTCGTCCGACGGCGGTGACCTCCGCGCCCGTCAGCAGCGCGAACTGCAGGGCGAGGTGCCCGACGCCGCCGAGGCCGAACACGGCGACGCGATCGCCCGGGCCCACATCGAGCTTCGCGACGGCGCCGAACCCCGTGATGCCCGGGCAGAACAGCGGGGCGGCCTCCACGAGGTCGAGGTTGTCGGGCACGTGGTACGTGTGCGCAGCGTTGGCGAGCAGGTACTCGCCGTATCCGCCGTTCACGTGCTCACCGGTGATGATGCGGCGCCGGCAGAGCTGCTCACGGCCGCTCGTGCAGTACTCGCACTCCTCACAGGTCCACCACAGAGGCTGCACGCCGACCCGGTCCCCGACGACGAAATCAGTCACGCCCTCACCGATGTCCGACACGACACCGGCGACCTCATGACCGGGGATGATGGGGCTGATCGCAGGGACGCCGCCCGCGACCCAGTCGCCCTCGACGACGTGCAGGTTGGACCGGCACACGCCACATCCGGCGACCGCGATCACCACCTGCCCCGCGGCGGGCGTCGGGGTGCGGGTCTCTCGCCACACCATGGGGCGATCGGCCAGCGGAGCCGGCGTGTCTACTTCGTTCGCGAACATGCGTCCTCCAGGTTGCTCAGTACTCGTGACGTGCGTCGTGCCCGGCGACCGCGGCGTCGCGCAACGGTGCTTGCACCACCCCGTCATGGATCAGCGACAGGTCGTCGGCGGTGAGGGTTCCGCCGTCGGAGCCGCGCAGGTCCTTCACGATGTCCCAGTGCACCGACGAGCGGTTCACGCCGCCGCACTCGGGATAGGCGCGCCCCAGCGCGATGTGCACGGTGCCGAGGATCTTCTCGTCGATCAGAAGGTCCCCGGTGGGGGTGCGAAGCGCGGCGTTGACGCCGACGCCGAGCTCTCCCACACGGCGGGCGCCGTCGTCGGTGCCCAGGAGCTCACGGACGAACTCGATCCCCTCGGCGGCGCTCTCGCGCACGACGAGGCCGGCGTCGAACTCCAGCCGGAGGTCCCGGATCCGCACTCCTGCGAACCAGAAGTCGCCGGGGAAGGCGATGGTTCCGGTCACCTCTGCCTCGAGCGGCGCGGTGGCGATCTCGCCGTCCGGCCAGTTCGCGTTGCCGGAGAAGGGCACCCACGAGCGCCCGGAGACGGGCAGCTCGAGTCGCCCATGCGCATCCTCGATGACGACCGTCCCGGTGTCGGCCAGACGCGTGCACAGGCCCTGCATGCGGTCGCGCGCCTCGTCCCAGTCGGCGCGGAACGAGTCGGTCCATTCCGCCAGCATCGTCTCCGGGTCTTGGCCCACGACGGCAGCCCATTCGGGCGTCGGCACTCGCACAAGCGCCCACCGGGTGCCTTCCCACCGCATGGTCGAGACGATGCCGCGCCCGTGCCGCAAGGCGGCCACGCGTGCAGGATCGGCACCGGCGACGGGCGGGGTCAGAGCGCGGAACGAGACGTGCACGTCCGACCACTCCATGGCCGCCGCCTCGATGGGGGGTGCCTGCTGGAGGACGGAGA
This sequence comes from Microbacterium sp. NPDC096154, assembly GCF_040302945.1. NCBI lineage: Bacteria > Bacillati > Actinomycetota > Actinomycetes > Micrococcales > Microbacteriaceae > Microbacterium > Microbacterium sp. NPDC096154. The sequence continues at coordinate 160,694 of NZ_JBEOSM010000007.1, read as the reverse complement.
GCTCCGCCCAGCGCAGGGCGCTCTGATCGAAGCGCTCATCCGTCGCGATGACCTGCGGGATCGCACCGCGACGCCAGCTCTCGTCGACGAAGGCTGCGGCGGCGTCCATCGCGGAGGGATCGGTCAGGAACACGGAGACACGGTCGCCGCCCTGCAAGCGGACGCCGTCCGCCACCAGCGTGGCGATCTGCCGCCAGTCGACGGCGCCGCGGCTCACGCGGCCCTCCCGTGGTTCCATGGCGCGAGGTCGCGGTAGAGCGCGACGAACGACCCGTGGTCGCGTTGCAGGACCTCCCGGCTCGTGGCGTCCGGCTGGATGGTCTCCCGGGGGCGGACCCAGTGGTGCACCGCGGTCCGGGCGCTCACGGCGCCGACGCCGAGCGCCGCCAGGAACGCATCGCCATACGCCGCGCCGGCCGTGTCGGCGACCTCCTGGGTCAGCCCCGTCACGGTCGACACCGTGCCGACGATGTATGGATTGCGCGTCGCGCCCCCGATCGCGACCACCCGTGAGAGCTCCTGGCCGGCCCGACGGAAGGTCAGGATGGCCTCCGCGATGGAATGTCCGATGCCCTCCAGCACCGCGCGCGCGATGTCGGCGCGGGTGTGCTCGAGGCCGAGCCCCACGATCGCGGCGCGGCTCAGCGGGTCCTGGAACGGCGTCCGCTCGCCTGCGAGATGGGGGAGCGCGAGCACACCGCGCGCCCCCGGCTCCGACCGCCCGGCGAGATCGAGCAGGCGCGAGAAGGTGACGTCATCCGACTCGTCGGCGATTCCCAGCGCATCGGCAACCCAGCGCGTCGCGGTGCCCGCGGTCGACGTCCCTGCCGCGAGCACCGAGGTGCCCGCGAACACGAAGGGCGCGGCCCAGAGCCCCTCGGCCACGGTCGGGGAGTCCCCGACCCGGATGAAGTAGCCGCTGGAGCCGTACATCGCCATCAGGTCGCCCGCCTCGACGACACCGGCTCCGACCGCCTCGGCCGGGGAGTCCGTCGTGCCGACCACGACCGGGACGCCGACGGGCAGACCGGTCTCCGCGGCAGCAGCCGGCGTGACGGTGCCGGCGACCCGATCGCTCCACTCGATCCGCGCCAGGCGCCGCTCATCGACGAAGTCCTCGCATCCGGACGTGTCCCAGGAACCGCGCGCGAGGTCGTACAGCGGGTGGAAGTACCCTGCGGTGGCGTGGTCGATGACCACGGCCCCCGTGAGCTTCGCGACCAGCCAGGACTGGCTGGTGAGGAACCATCGCGCCGCCCGCCACACCTCCGGTTCCTCGTCCTTCAGCCAGGCGATCTTCGGCCCGGCCGACTGGCTGGTCAGGCGGTTCCCGCTGCGGCGCAGGATCTCGTCCTCGCCCAAGCGTCGAGTGAGCGCATCGATCTGCGCGCTGGCCCGCGTGTCGACGCCGTAGAGGATCGCGGAGCGCAGCGGACGAAGGTCCACGTCCGCCGCGACGACGCACGGGCCGATCGCGCTCACTGCGACGCCGGCCAGCTCGTGCGCCCGCGGGTGCTGCATGAGCTCGCGCGCGATCTGGGTCAGATCCCGCCACCACACGCCCTCCGGGTCCTGCTCGACACGACCGGGGGCGGGCGTGTCGATGTCGTGCCGGCGGCGCGCGGTGCCGAGGACCGCGCCGGCGGGGTCGACGAGCACGCCCTTCGTCTCGAAGGTCCCCACGTCGATGCCGAGGAACATGCTCAGCGGACGCTCCTCACGACGCTCATGAGCTCCTCCACGCGTGCCGACTCCGCGTCGTTCTCGAAGCGGCCGTCCTTCTTGAAGAAGGTGCCGACGATCGCCGCGTCCGCGAAGCGCAGGCTCTCCGCGATCGTGTCCGGGCGCACGCCGGTGTTCACGAAGACCGGGACGTCCCCCGCGTGCTCCTTCACGATCTTCAGGGTCGAGGTGTCCGTCGGCGCGCCCGCGGTCAGGCCCGAGACGCAGAGCCCGTCCGGCACGCAGTTGAAGACCGTCGACTTGGTGAGCTGCGCGATGTCGCGGTCCGCCACATACTCTGCCGCCTCGGGGACGATGTTGAACAGCAGCCGCACGTCGCCGCCCGACACCGCCAGGCGGTGCCGTGCCGTGCGTCCGACGTTGGTGTTCCAGAGGCCGAAGTCGCTCGCGTACACCCCCGTGAACACCTCGCGCACGAAGGACGCGCCCGTTGCGACCGCGAGATCGATCGATGCCACGGCGTCCCACAGCACGTTGACGCCGAACGGCACCGCGATCTCGTCGCGGACCTCGCCGATCACGCGGGCCATGGAGATCGCGGTGATCGGCTCGGTCTGCGTGAGGTAGGGCAGGCTGAACTCGTTGGAGATCAGGATGCCGTCGACTCCGCCGTCCTGCAGTGCGGCGATCTCCCGCCGCGCATGTTCCACGATCGCCGCCATTCCGGCCGTCCGGTCATAGCCGGGGTCTCCCGGCAGCGCCGGCAGATGGCACATGCCGATGATCGGCTTCGTCACGGGAAAGACTTCGTCGAGCCAGGTGCTCACGGGGTGTTACCGCCTTCTTCTATCTCTTGCGTGGGAGTGGGTCGTGTGGGCGCGTCAGGCGACAGGCCGGCCGGAGGCGGCCTTCCAGGCCTCGACGAAGCGCAGCAGCGCGGTGGCGCCCGGATCGGGGATGCCGATGCTGCGTTCCTGAAGCCACGAGGCGCGGCCACGGCGCGACTGGAGATCCTTGGTGCTCTCCACCGCGTACGCCGCGGCGGCGATCGCGCGGTCGGCCGCGGCGGCGGCGTCGTCATCGCCTGTGTCGGCCAGCGCGTCGGCGACGGCCGCGAGACCGTCGTAGATCGTCTTGTCTCCGAGCTGCGTCTTGCCGCGCTGGGCGATGCTCGCCGCCGCCGCGGCGGCGAAACGCTGCGCGTCCGTCACGGTGATGTCGCTGCGATCGGCCCACGTGCGCGACCCGGCGAGCAGAGCACCGGCGACGAGCGCCGCCATGGTCGAAGGGTTGGCGTTCGCGAACGCCTTGGCGCTCGCACGCGCGACGTCGGTCGGCGTCGCATCGTCGGGCAGGTCCTCGAGCGCCGCGATGACAGCGCCGGAGCCGGCCGAGATCGTGATGCCGAGGTCGCCGTCGCCGAGCGCCTGGTCCAGGTCGCGCAGCTCGTCAGCGGAGTCGACCAGGATCGCGAGGCTTCCGCGGATCCGCGCGTTGAGTTCGTTGGCGTCCATGTCAGCCCTCCTGGAAGAACGGCGACCTGGCGGGCGCCTCGAGGAGCGCCAGGCGGTCGTCGTCGAGCTCGAGCAGGGAGATCGACGCGCCGGCCATCTCGAGGCTGGTGGCGTACTCCCCGACATAGGTCTTGGCGATCTCGATGCCGCGATCCTGCAGCACCTGGAAGGCCTTGCGGTAGAGGACGTAGAGCTCCTCCAGCGGCGTCGCGCCCAGGCCGTTGACCAGCACGGCGACGCGGGCGCCGGAGGCCAGCCCGAGGTCATCGATCAGCGCGTCCACGATGTGCTCTGCGATCTCATCCGCCGTCTCCAGCGGCCCGCGGCGCGTCCCGGGCTCGCCGTGGATGCCGATGCCGATCTCCATCTCGCCGTCGGGCAGCTCGAAGCTCGGCTTCCCGGTCGTCGGCAGGATGGTCGGGGCGAGTCCGATGCCCATCGTGGCGGTGTGCTCGATGACGTCCTCTGCGATGGCGGCGACCTCGTCCAGCGAGTCTCCGCGTTCGGCCGCGGCACCGGCGGCCTTGTAGGCGAAGATGATGCCGGCGACGCCGCGACGATCCTGCTTGCGCTCCTTCGGCTGGCTGGCGACGTCGTCCCGTCCCAGCACCGTCCGAGTCGGGATGTCCTCGAGCTCCGCGAGGTCGGCTGCGAGATCGAAGTTGAACACGTCGCCGCCGTAGTTGCCGTACAGGTAGAGCACGCCGGCGCCCCCGTCCACCGCCTTGGTGGCCTGGAAGATCTGATCGGAGCTGGGGGAGCTGAAGACGTTGCCGATCGCGACGCCCGAGCAGAGACCGCGACCCACGTACCCCTTGAACAACGGCAGGTGGCCCGAGCCCCCGCCGGTCACGATGCCGACCTTGCCCTCTTGAGGCGCGTCCGCCCGTACCAGGATGCGGATGTCGTCGCCCGGCGTCTTCACCAGGTCCGGGTGCGCGAGCAGGATGCCCTCGACGAACTCATCGACGAACGCCTCCGGCGCGTTGATGATCTTCTTCACGGCCGTGTGCCGTCCTTTCGGTTCTGGGTGGCGATGGCCACCGTCTCGCTGGTCGCCGGAGCTGAGCGCACCCGGCGGCGTCGGAAGTCGAGCTGGTCGAAGACCATGACGGCGATGAGCAGCACGCCCTGTGCGATGGCGTACTCGTAGGCGGAGAGCCGCAGCGCCGTGAAGCCGCTGGAGACGACCTGCAGCGTCAGCGTCGCCAGCAGCACGCCGAGCACGGTCGCGAAGCCGCCGTTCGGATTGGTGCCGCCGAGCACGGCGATCACGATGGCCAGCAGCACGTAGCTGGAGCCGTAATCGGCGCTCGCAGAGGGGCTGCGGGCGAGGAAGATGAGCCCCGCGACGGCTCCGAGCAGCCCGCTCACGACGTACGTGAGCATGAGCGTCGATCGTGCGCTGATGCCGGAGTACCGCGCGGCGACGGGATTGGCGCCCTGCAGCTGGATCTTGCGGCCCAGCGGCGTGCGGTCGACGAGGACGGCGAGGAGCGCTGCCACGACCAGGAGGATCAGGAACAGCGCCGGCACGCCGATCAGGGTCGCCTTGCCGATCGTCGCCAGCAGCGACGGAGCGCCGGAGATCGTGACGCCGCCGGTCCAGACCAGCGCGATCCCGTTGAACAGCTGCATGGTGCCGAGCGTGGTCAGGATGGGGGTCACCCCGACGACGCTGATCAGGATGCCGTTCACCGCTCCCAGGAGCGCGCCGGCCAGGAGTCCTGCGAGCAGGATCGGAACCGCCAGTGCCTCCGCTGTCTCGGGCCCTGCTCCCGTGGAGATCGCCGTGAAGAGGGACGAGACGGTGATGGCGGCCACGTTGGCGATCGCCACCACCGAGAGGTCGATCCCTCCGGTGAGCATGGCGATCATCATGGCGAGCGCGATGATGCCGATCTCCGGTGCGGCGACGCCGATGTTCTGCAGGTTGACGGGGTTGAGGAACACCCCCGGGTTGAGGATCGCGAAGAGCGCAAACGTGACGACGAGCAGCACGATCATGCGGCCCGTGCCGCGCTGCACGTGGATCCGCGAGACGATTCCGCTGAATCCGCTGTCGAGCCGGCGTCCGGCGTCCTTCAGGCTGGTCGGCTCGCTCATGCTGCGCCCACCTCCTCCTCGATCACGACGGGCTGCCGTCGGCGACGGACGGCCGCGAGCGCCTGGACGCTCACGCCGATGATGAGCAGCAGGCCGACGGCGGCTCGCTGCCACGTGCTGGGGATGCCGATCAGCACGAGGTTGTTGTTGATGAGCTGCACCAGCAGCACCCCGAGCACCGTGCCGCCGACGGAGCCGCGGCCGCCGAAGATCGACGCACCGCCGAGCACGACGGCCGCGATGATGTCGAGCTCGGTGCCGACCAGCGTCTGCGGGTTGGCGTTGCGCCCGAGGATGACGTAGACGACTCCGCCGAAGGCGGCCAGGGCGCCGACGAGCACGTAGAGCAGCACCTGCGTGCGGACGACCTTGATGCCGACGCGCCGCGCGGCCTCGATGTCGCCGCCGATGGCATAGACGCTCCGCCCGAACGTCGTGTACGTGAGCATCCACCAGACCAGGAGCGCGATCACGACGACCGGGACCATCATGCCGTGCAGGTATCCGGCGCCCGGGATGTCGACGAGATGGGCGTTGCCGGCGTCCCCGACGCTGGCGGGGAGCCTGCCCGCCGAGATGTAGGTCGAGCCGATGTACGTGAGCAGGATGCCTTTGATGACGCCCTGTGTGCCCAGCGTGACGATCAGGGTGGGCAGGCGGAAGCGGGCGATCACCAGGCCGTTCAGCAGGCCCCAGGCGGCTCCGATCAGCAGCGCGATCGCGAAGATCCCCACCAGGGTGGGATCGAAGCTCGCCTCTGTGGACCACGCGACCGTGGTGTACGCGGCGAAGATCGCGATGGCGGGGAAGGAGACGTCGATGCCGCCGGAGATCATGATCAGCAGCACGCCGAGCGCGAAGACAAGCGGTACGAGCGAGCTGCGCACGAGGCCGAAGAAGGTGGAGGGGGTGAAGAACGCCGGGCTGGCGAGCGCCATCGCGATGACGACGACGAGGATGACCGCGACGAGAACGCCCTCGTTGTTGGCACCGCGCAGGCGGCGGAGCGTGTCCATCAGGCCGTCATCCTCTCCTCGATGCGGTCGACGTCGATCTCGTCGCCCGCGAGCTCGGCGACGATGCGACCCGACCGGACGATCAGCACGCGGTGACAGTTCGCGGCCAGCTCAGGGATGTCGTCGGAGATGACGATGATCCCGGTGCCCTGCGCGGCCTGCGCGCGGAGGATCGCGAAGATCTCCTCCTTGGAGCCGATGTCGACGCCCACTGTGGGGCCGTTGAGCATGAGCACCGCGGGGTTGCGGTCGAGCCACTTGGCGATCACCACGCGCTGGGCGTTGCCGCCCGAGAGGCTGCGCACGGGCGCCTGCACGTGGGGCGCCTTGATGCGCAGCCGTGCGAAGAGCTCGGCGATCGAGCCCGAGATCCGGCGGCGATCGAGCAGCCGGGCCCGCGTGCGATACGAGTCGAGTGAGGCGGCGACCATGTTGTCGGCGATCGACTTCTCGAGGAACAGGCCCTGCGTGAGCCGGTCTTCCGGGACGTAGCCGATGCCGGCGCGCACGCCATCGGCGATCGAGCGGATGGTGTGCTGCCGCCCGCTCACCGCGATGGTGCCGGTGTCAGCGGGCGCGACACCGAAGATCGCGTCGGCGATCTCACCGCGTCCCGATCCGAGCAGGCCCGTGATGCCGAGGATCTCCCCGGAGGAGAGCGTGAAGTCGACGTCGCTGAACGCCCCCTTGCGCCCGAGGCCGTTCACGACCATCAGCGGCGCGGCATCGGGCGCCAGCGGCTGCACGATGCGTTCGTCGCTGATGTCGCGACCGGTCATCGCCTTCGCGATGGATCGGGCCGTGTGCGCGGAGGCCGGGCCCGAGGCAACCACTTCGCCGTTGCGCAGCACGGTCACGCGCTGCGAGATCTGCAGCACCTCGTCGAGCTTGTGGCTGACGAACATGATCGCGACACCGCGTTCCTGCAGGCGTCTCACGACCGAGAACAGTCGGCGCACTTCGGAATGGGTGAGCGCCGTGGTGGGCTCATCCATGATGAGCACCTTCGCGCTGCCGACGAGTGCGCGGCAGATCGCGATGAGCTGGCGATCCGCGACCGAGAGCTCGGCGACGTCGGCGTCCAGATCGATGTCGAGCCCCAGGGTCTCGACCACCCGCTGCGCGGCCGCGCGGATGCGCCGGCGCGAGGAGAGCCGTCGGCGGGCCGCGAGCTCGTCGAGCATCGCGATGTTCTCGGCCGCCGTGAGGTTCGGGAACAGGGAGAAGTCCTGGTAAATGACCTGCACTCCCGCCCGGATGGCGTCGCTCGGCGTGGTGTGCGAGAGCGTGTGGCCGTCGATCACGAGCACGCCCGAGTCGGGGCGTTCGACGCCGCTGATGATCTTGATGAGGGTCGACTTGCCGCTGCCGTTCTCGCCCGCGAGGCAGTGGACCTCACCCGGTTCGAGGGCCAGGGAGACGCCCCCGAGCGCGCGGACTCCGCCATAGGTCTTGACGACGTCCCTCACCTCGAGGACCGCGTGTGCGGATCCCATCTCGTCCTTCTTTCGTGCCTGGCGCGGGGGCATGCGCGTCGGCATGCCCCCGCGCGAGCGGCGGATCGGGTCAGAAGTCGTACTCGGCCACGTTCGAGGCGTCGACGGCCACGCCGGCGTCACCGGCGAAGACGTTGTCGAAGCCCTCGAGCTTGACGAGCGATTCGTACCCGGGGACGCCGAGGTCGGTGCCCTCTTCGACGGTGCCGCCCTCGGCGAGGATCTTCGCGATGGCGAGCTGGGCCTTGCCTGCCAGCGCCGGGTCCCAGAAGAAGATCTTGTCGATCGCGCCCGACTCCAGGTAGCTGCCGGCCACCGACGGGATCGAGGTGCCCATGACGCAGACGTCGTCGGTCTTGCCCGCCTCTTCCACGGCGCGGGCGATGCCCACGACGTCGGTTCCCGCCGAACCCTGGAAGCCCTTGATGTCGGGGTACTTGGCGAGGAGCTCCTTGGCCTTGTTGTAGGCCACCTCCTCGTTCTCCTCGGACTCGATGGGGTCCTCGAGGCGCGTCATGTCGCTGTAGTTGTCTTCCTGGTTCTCCAGCGCGCCCGCGACCCACTCGCTGTGCGAGCCGTTGGTGAGGCGCCCGACGAACTGGACGTATCCGCCCTCCTCGCCCATGCACTCGGCGAGGTTGTCCATGATCTGGGCGCCGTACGCCTTGTTCTCGAAGCCCTCGATGTCGATGTCGGCGTTGTCGATGCCGGCGGCCTCGTGCGTGACCACGATGATGCCTGCGTCGCGGGCATCGGCGAGAACCGACGCGACGCCGGCGACGTCGTTCGGGACGACCGTGATCGCGACCGGCTTCTGGGCGATGAGGTTCTGGATGATGTCGACCTGGCCTTCGTTGGTGGCCTCCGCCGGGCCCTCCTGTCGGGCGTCGATGCCGGTCTCGGAGGCCCACTCGTCGACGCCGACCTCCATGCGGTCGAACCAGCCGATGCCGGTCGCCTTCACGACCGTGACGTAGGCGCCCTCGGCGCTCCCGCCCCCGCCGCCGCCGGTGGCGCCGCTCTGCTCGGGCGTGCCGGCCGTCGTGCCGCAGCCCGCGAGGACGAGCGCGGTGGTGGTGGCGAGCAGTGCGATCGCAGGGCTCTTTCGCTTCATGTCCACTCCTTTGTGATCTGAGGGCCTGATCGCCGGGGTGCGATCGTCGCCGCGAGCGGGTGCCTCTCTCGGGCGTGGCTTGGCGCGAATCTAGCTGGCAATCGCGCACCACGTCAATCACTTTCGCGCAAAAGAGTCTGCCTTTCGCGCGAAGTAATGCGCGAAAGCACGCATAACGCGCGATATGCTTGTGCGAGTCCAGGGGGAGGAGTCGCAGTGTCGCGCCAGGCTCAGATCGTGGAACTGCTGGTTGAACAGGGTTTCCAGTCCGTCACGACGCTCGCGGACGCGTTCGACGTGACCCCGTCGACCATCCGCCGAGACCTGGAGCAGCTGGAAGCGCGCGATCTCGTGCAGCGCACGCATGGCGGTGCGCTGCCCGTGCGGCAGACCGACGCCCCCTTCGATCTGAAGGAGACCCTCCATCGCCGCGAGAAGGTGGCCATCGGCAAGGCCATGGCGGATCGGATCCTCGACGGACAGACGGTGCTGCTCGACAGCGGCACGACGACGCTCGAGGTCGCCCGTCACCTCTCCAGCTCGCGGGTGACCGTGGTGACGAACGACCTGCAGATCGGCATGGTCATCGCAGAGAAGCGGACCGCCAACCTCGTCTTCATCGGCGGCGAGCTGCTGCCCAACGACGTGTCGATGTGGGGGCCCACCTCGGTGCAGCAGCTGCAGACCCTGCGGGTGAACGTCGCGGTCTTCGGCTGCGACACGGTCATGGACGATGGCCTCTACTCGACCTCGAGCTACGAGCTCGAACTCAAGCGCACCATGCTCTCGATCGCGAGCGCGTCGTTCTTCGTGGCCGACAGCTCGAAGTTCGGTCGCGAGGCCCTGTTCAAGTGCTTCGGACTCGAATCGTTCACCGCCGGCATCACCGACGAGCGCCTCGATCCCATCCGGGCCGCCAATTTCCCGGTGCCCCTCATCCGCGCGACGCTGTGACGGACGCCGCCGGCCTCCCGCACCCCTCGGTCTAGAACTCCAGCCGGAATACGCGGCGCGCGATGTTCTCGAAGAAGTCGGCCTTCTCCGTGTCGCTGAGCGGCAGCGCATCCTGCGCCTGCACCTCCGCGGCGTCGAACTGGTACGGGTAGTCCATGGCGTACATCACGCGGTCGGCGCCGATGACGTCGCGCGTGAACAGGATGGCCGGAGCCCACGGCATGCCCGACGTGGTGAGCCAGATGCTGGTGCGGAAGTACTCGGACGGCGGCTGCCGCAGCGGCTTGATGCGCTCGTAGCGGCCGGAGGCGACCTGCTTGGCGTGCATATGGTCGATGCGGTGCAACCAGAACGGCAGCCCCTCGCCGAGGTGGCCGACCACCAGGCGAAGCCGCGGATGGCGGTCGAAGATGCCCGACGTGATGATGCGCAGCAGGTGCAGCCCGGCGCTGGCCCCGAACCCGTGCACGGCCCCGTCGAGGCCGGCCTCGCGGTACGGCTCGATCATGCGGTCGGGCGGCGTGTTCGGGTGCAGGTACAGCGGCACGTCGAGCTCCTCCAGCGCCGCGAGCAGCGGAGCGAAACGAGGGTCGTCGATGTGCGATCCGCGGATGTGGTCGTTCAGGATGAGGCCCTTGAGGCCGAGCTCCCGCACGGCGCGGCGCAGCTCGGCGACAGCCGCGTCGACGTCCTCGTACGACACCGCCGCGAGCGCCGAGAACCGCGTGGGATGCGCTCGGCAGAGCTCGGAGAGGCGGTCGTTCGCGATGCGCGCGATGCGGGCGCCCTCCTCGGCGTCCAGCACCTGGGTACCCGGTGCGGTCAGCGCCATGACCTGGTGGTCGATGCCCGCCGAGTCCATGTCGGCGAGGCGTCGCTCCGCGGCGGCATGCAGGCGCTCCACCACGGCGCGCGGCTGGGGGTGCGCGGAGCCGAGGAAGTAGCCCATGAGGCTGTGGAACCCGATGTCGGCGATCGTGCCCTCGGACAGGTGCCTGCGGTACAGGTCGATCATCTCAGTGGGCGCCCAGGCCTCCTCTGTCGCGATGCGGAGGTACGGGCGGTGCTCGTCGGTCGGTGTCATGGTCAGGGCCTTTCTGCGGCGAGGTCGACCGCGGATGCTTCCTCGGGCTGGCGGGAGATCGGCGTCATGCGCACCGTCACGACCGCCGGCGTTCCGTTCTCGACCTGCCGGAGCCCTTCCCGCAGCACGCTCTCGAGGTCGTCGAACGCAACGACGGTCGCCGCCCAGGCGTTGCCCGCCGCGGCGGCGACCCCGCCGTAGTCGGCGCTCTGCTGCAGGTTGACCCAGTAGCGGTCGGTGCGGGCAGCCGCGCCGTCGGGGTGGATCCGTTCGAGGTTGCGCTTGGTGGCGTTCCAGCCGCCGTTGTCGAGCACGACCGTCAGCACCGGGAGGGCGTAACGGTCGGCGATCCACGCGGACGACGCCGGTGCGCTGAAGAAGAACGTGCCGTCGCCCATGATGGCGACGACCGTGCGCTCGGGCGCCGCGAGCTTGACGCCCAGCGCGCCGCCTCCCGACCAGCCCAGCGACGTGCCGCCGTTGGCGTACATGGTTCCCGGCCGGTCCCGGGGAAGATGCCGCCACACGGTCGGGGCGACGGAGATGGCCTCGTTCACGACCACCGCGTCGTCGTCGAGCAGCTCGCTCAGTGTCCGCGCGATGCTCGCCGCCGTCAGGCGCCCGGCAGCGACGTCGGCCGCGGACTCCTGGTCCCAGCCCTCGTGCAGGGCGCGGTGCTCGGCGGCGAAGGCGTCGGCGCGGGCGGCGGCGGCCTCATCCGGTGCGGCGGGGCAGCGGCTCAGCAGCTGCTCGAGCACCAGCCGGCTGTCCGCCCGCACGAACCTGTCGGCGGGCACGTACCAGAGCGGAAGCGACTCCTGGAGCGGGTTCTCGTCGACGAAGAACACCGTGGCATCCGGATCCGGACGGCCCACGACATCCACCCACGGCACGGCGGTGCCGATCGCGAGCACGACGTCCGCATCCGCGATCGCGCGATGAGGGTCGTCGCCCGCGTGCAGCGGATGCGAGCGCGGGAAGTTGACCGCCTCGGCGTTGTGCTCGACCACGGCGAGTCCCAGTCGCTCGGCGAGCTGCACCAGCAGCGCGACGGACTCCTGGTCGCGGCCGAGGTAGGTCGTCACGACCACCGGACGGCGGGCGCCGGCCAGGGCCGCCAGGATCTCGTCGGCGATGTCGTCCGGAGCCGGGGCGGGCGCGACGGGCTGCCACCGCCGCACCGCGACGTCGGGCTGCGGAGCGCGCTCGGCGAGCACCTCGCGCGCGCCCGTCACGTACACGGGGCCCGCCGGCGCGCTGCGAGCGATCTGCAGGGCGCGGTGCACGACCTGCGGCGCGTTGGCGGCCGTGCGGAGGTCGTAGCTCCACTTCACATAGGGACGCACCAGTCCATGCTGATCCGGCACATCCTGCAGGTGGTTGACGAAGGTGTTCCTGCCGCCGGGAAGCTCGCCCTCCAGGGTGTAGGGCGTCAGCCCCGCGAAGATGAACACCGGCACGCGCGAGCGCGCGGCGTTGTGCACCGCGCCCCCGAGGTTCGCCGTCCCCACGTCGGTGTGCACGAACACCGCCTGGGGCAGGCCCGTGACGGCGGCATACCCCTGCGCCGCGCTGAGCGCGGTGTACTCATGCGGGCACAGGATGACCCGGGGGCCGTCGATCCCGCGTTCCCGGTCTGCGGCGAGCGCCTCGATGATCGCGGGGTGGTCGCTGCCGAAGTTCGCGAACAGGTGCGTGACGCCGGCGTCCCGAAGCGCATCGATGACCAGCGAGCCGGCGGGTCGCTCCGACCCGCTCATGCCGCGCCCGGCGTCGGCAGGGCCTGCGCGTCGATGCTGTGGAACTGGAGGTACTCCTCGATGCCGTGCGGTGACCCCTCCCAGCCGATGCCGCTCTGCTTCCATCCGCCCATCGGGATCTCGCGCGTGCCCGTCTCCGAGAACATCGCGTTGTTGATGAACGTGGTGCCGGCCTCGATGCGCCCCGCGACATCGAGCGCCCGCTCGCGGGAGCGCGACCACACGGACGAGCAGAGCCCGTACTCGGTGTCGTTGGCGAGGGCGATGGCCTCCTCCTCGCTGTCGCACACCACCACGGGAAGGATGGGGCCGAACTGCTCCTCGCGCACGATCTCGTCCTCCTGCTGCGCGTCGAGCACGACGGCGGGCAGCAGGAAGTTTCCGGCGTCCCACGTCTCGGGATCGAGGGGCGCACCCAGCACACGCACGTCGCGACCGGCAGCGCGCGTGCGCTCGATCAGCCCCTGGAGGCGCTCGAGCTGCCCCGCGTTGTTCACAGGCCCCATCGCGGCGCGCTCGTCCTGCGCGTCGCCGACGGTCATGGCGCCGACCCGTTCGATCAGCAGCCGCTGGAACTCGTCCGCGATGGCTCGCGGCACGTACACGCGCTTCGTGGCGAAGCACACCTGGCCCGCGCGGCGGTACGCCGATGTCACGATCCGGTCGACCGTGGCGGGCAGGTCGGCGTCCTCGAGCACCACGGCGGGGTCGTTTCCGCCGAGCTCGAAGTGCACGGGCAGCAGCGCATCGGCCGCCTGCCGCATGATGTGGCGGGCGGTGGCGCCGCCGCCGGTGAACGACACCTTGCGCACACGCCGGTCGTCGAGCAGAGCGCGCACGACCTCGGCATCGCCGTTGACGATGTTGACGACACCGGGTGGCAGCTCCGCCGCGGCGAGGCTTCCCAGCAGGGTCACGCCGAGCGGCGCGAACGGGGACGGCTTCAGCACGACGGCGTTGCCGGCGGCGATCGCGGGAGCGATCTTGTTGGCGGTGAGCAGCACCGGAGCGTTCCAGGGCACGACGCAGGCGACCACGCCGTACGGGCGGCGCTCCACGCGGACGAACTCGTCGCCGAGGCCTCCGGGCACCGTCTTCGGCTCCAGCACGCGCGGCAGGTAGTCGGCGACCGCGCGGAAGGCCTCGGCGGCGCCCGCCACCTCGCGCCGGATGGTGCCGACGACGCTGCCGTTCTCGCGAGTGGTGAGGTCGATCAGCCGCTCGGCGTGCGCGTCGATGGCGTCGGCGATCCGGCGCAGGCGCTCGGCACGATCGGCCACGGACGTCGCCGCCCAGCCGGGGGCGGCGGCCGTGGCCCCGTCGACGGCGGCGGCGGCATCGACGGCCGTGCCGTCGGCGACGACCCCCACCACCTCCGCCCGGCGGCTCGGATTGTGCACCTCGAAGGTGCGCGTGCCCGGCACGGTCGCGCCGGCGATCAGGTGGCCGATCGCATCCGGTTCGGTCCGGTCATTGGTCATGGTCGTCATCTCGATCCTCTCGGCGTGGTCGGGCACCGGTCACGCGTCCTTCGGCATGACCAGGGACAGCAGGTGGTTGCGCAGGGTCAGGAACCCCTCGCTGGATCGGGTCTCGACCTGGCTGCGCTGCTCGCCCAGCGGCACCTCGACGACCTCGCGCACGACGCTCGGGTTCTTCGAGAGCACCACGATGCGGTCGCTCAGGTAGATCGCCTCATCGATGTCGTGCGTGACCAGCACCACGGTGATGCCGAGCTCGCGGCGCACGCGCAGGATGAGATCCTCGAGATCGAAGCGCGTCTGCGCGTCCACGGACGCGAACGGCTCGTCCATCAGCAGCAGCTCGGGGCGGTACGACAGCGCGCGGGCGATGGCCACGCGCTGCTGCATGCCGCCCGACAGCTCCCACGGGTACTTCTTGGCCACGTGGCCGAGGCCGACGCTGTGCAGCGACTCGTCCACGCGAGCGGCGCGCTCGCCGCGGGGCACCCCGCGCGCCGAGAGCGGCAGCGCGACATTGTCGCCGTTGGTCAGCCACGGGTACAGCGAGCGGCTGTAGTCCTGGAACACCAGGCCGAGCTGCTCGGGCACCGTGGTGAGGGGCCGGCCCTCGAAGGTCACCGCGCCGGCGCTCGGCGACGCGAGGCCCGAGATGCAGCGCAGCAGCGTGGTCTTGCCGGCGCCGCTGGGGCCGACGATACAGACGAACTCGCCCTTGTCGACCTCGAACGAGACGCTGTCGATGGCCATGTTGGCCTGCTCGGTGCCCTCGTTGTAGATCTTGCGCAGGCCGTCGACCGAGAGCACGGTGTCGGTCGAGGTGGGGCGGGTGGCGGTTGCAGACGACATGGGGCTCCTTATGACGATCCCAGCGCGCGCGACCGGTAGTACCAGCGCAGCGCCCGGCGCTCGACGAACACGAACAGGTAGTTGAGAAGGGTGCCGATGAGGGCGAGCACGAGGATGCCGCTCCACATCTTCTTGATGGCGAACTCCGCCTGGGCCTGCAGGATGAAGAAGCCGATGCCCGATCGGGCGGCCACCATCTCGCTCACCACCATCAGCACGATGCCGATCGTGAGGCTCGCGCGCAGTCCGGCGGCGATCTGCGGGGCGGCGCCCGGGAACACGAGCCGCAGATACGTGCGCCACCCGCCCAGGCGCAGGGCCTTGGCCGTGTCGAACTTGACCGTGTCGATGCCCCGCATGCCGTCGAGCGTGTTCAGCAGCGTGGGCCAGATCGAGCCGAGGGCGATCAGGGCGATCTGTCGCATGTCGCCGATGCCGAACAGGGCGATCATGGCCGGAAGCAGCGCGGGCGCCGGCAGCACGTAGAGGAAGTAGATCAGCGGATTGACGGCGACGCGCAGGTAGCGCACCCGCCACAGCAGCGATCCGCCGACGATGCCGATCACCGTGCCCAGCACGTACCCGAGCAACAGGTTCCGCAGACTGGCGACCGCGTTCGTCCACGCGCCGAAGACCACCCACTGGTTCCAGGTCTCGACCAGGATGTCCTGCAGCGGCGGGAAGAACGGCGACACGCTGCGCGCGGTCGCGATCCACCACACCGCGATCAGCAGCACCGGCAGCCACAGGGGAGTGAGAGCGGCGCCCGCGCGGCGCACGGCTCCTCCCTCGCGGCGCAGGCGCACCGTGGGCACGACGCTCGTGGTCAGCCGGGTCATGCCGCGCCCGCCTTGTTCGAGGCGCGGATGTTGCGCTGCGATTCGTGCCAGTGCATGACCCTCTTCTCCATGAGGAAGAACGCGCCGGTGAGCGCCACGCCGAGCACCCCGGCGACGATGATGTAGGCGTACATGGTGGGGTAGGCGATAACGCCGGTGTTCTGCGCGAGCAGGATGTTCCGACCGATGCCCGCCGCCCCGCCCACGATCTCGGCGACGATCGACAGGATGAGCGCCTGGGCGGAGGCGATGCGCATGCCGGTCACGAGGTACGGCGACGCGCTCGGCACGCTGATGGCGAGGAACCGCCGGATGCCGCGCACCCCGAGGGCCCGCGCGGTGTCGAGCACGATGGGATCCATCGAGCGCACGCCGTAGATCACCTGGATCACGAACGGCCAGAAGGCCGCGAAGCAGATCAGGAACACCTTCATCGGCAGGGTCGAACCGGCCACCAGGATCACCAGCGGCAGGATCGCGATCGCGGGGATCGCCTTGAAGATCTCGATCACCGGGGCGGCGCTGCGCTGCGCGAACGCGTTGAACGCGAGCGCCGTCCCGATGACCAGGCCGAGCACGATCGTGATCACCATGCCGATGAGCCAGCCCAGCAGGGTCGATCCCACGGCCGGCCACAGCCGGCCGGTGGCGAACTCGCCCCCGAGCGCGACCATCGTGTCGGTCATGGTCGGGAACTGCGTGGGACTCACCACCCCGCCGACCGTGACGAGCTGCCACAGGGTCAGCACCGCCACGATCGTCAGGGCCGGCAGAGCCCAGTTCAGCCAGGCGTGCGCACCGTTGCGCATCGGTTCTCCTCTCCGAGGGATGTCGTGCGTCGGGCTTCGGTCTACTCGAGCGCGCCGGGCCAGACGACCGTCTCGATGTCGAGGTTCTCGAGGGCGGTGCGCGCCGCCTGGTCGGTGCTGAACTTGACCAGCAGATCCCGGGCGATCTCGAACGCGTCGAGGTTCAGCTCGGGACGACCGCCGACGTTCCAGCGAGCCGTCTCCGCCTGCTCGGCGGTGATGCCCAGCCCGTCGACGAGCGATTCCTTGGCGGCATCCTGGTTCTCGGTCGCTCCGAGAATGGACTCGTGCATCGCATCCGCGAACGCCCGGACCGTGTTCGGGTTCTGGTCGATGAACGACTGCGACGCGTTGAACAGCGTCGTGGCGGTGTCGACGAACAGCTCGCGGTTGTTGTAGCCGAGCTCGACCCCGCCGGCCTCCAGCGCCTCGGCGGCGAACGGCCACTGCATGATCGCCGCGTCGACGTCGCCGCTCTCGAGCGCCGCGGCCATCTGGCCGAACGGCAGCTGCACGAGCTCGATCGTGGAGGTGTCCGCGCCGGCGCGGTCGGCGAGCTCCCACATCGTGAGGGTGTTGTGCGACGAAAGGCCCACCGTCGCGACGCGCTTGCCCTCGAGCCCCGCGAAGTCGGTGATGCCGGAGTCGGCGGCCGCGATCGTGACGGTGCCCTCGTCGTCCTCCTGGATCTGGCCCTCGATCGTGCTGACGCCGCGGATCGGGATGCCGTTGGCGTTGGCCGTGACGACGTGCACGACCGTGGCGAACCCGATGTCGTACGTGCCGCTGGCCAGCCCCGAGACGATCGCGGCGATGTCGGTCTGCGGAACCACCTCGAGCTCGAGGCCGTGCTCTTCGAAGATGCCGCTCTCGATGCCGTAGTAGAACGGGGCGAACTGGGTGGAGGGGTTGATGGCGACGGTGAGCGTCGCCTTCTCGGGCTCACCCGTCGCGCCCGCCTCGGGCGTCGTGGCGCCGGAGCAGGCGGACAGGAGGGCGAGCGACGCGATGGCGGCGACGATGCCGGCACCGCGTCGTGCGGCGCGACGTGCGGCGCGGATGGTCATGAGGCGATCTCCGATTCGACGGTGGGGGAGACGGCCGCGCCCTGGGCGGGCAGGCCGAGCAGGCGGGTGACGTTGCCCTGGTAGATCCGGTCGCGATCGGCGTCGTCGAGGATGTCCATCTCCTGGAGGTTCGCGATCGTGTCCCGGATGTACCCGGGCCCCTTCTCGGGATCGAACGGCGTGTCCGAGCCGAAGAGGGTGTGGTCGACGCCGAAGAACTTGATTGCGGTGCGCATCGAGTCGCCCGCGCCGAAGTAGGCCGTGTCGACGTAGAACTTCTTGAAGTACTCGATCGGCCGCAGCGTCAGCGGGTAGCCGGCGATGTCGTCCGCCTGGTCGGCGGGAGTGCGGGCCCCGAGCTGGTCCCAGCCCGGTCCGACGCGCCCCGCGAAGTGCGGGATCATCGCGCCGCCGTGGTGGATGAGGATCTTGATGTCGGGCAGGCGCTCGAACACCCCGGAGAAGACCAGGCGCGACATGAAGGCCGACAGGTCGTACTCCCACCCGAGCGTCCACCAGATCTCGAACTTCGAGCGCTCCTCGGTCTTGTAGTCCGACCAGCTCGAGTCCCGGCAGGGGTGGACCTGGATCATCTTGTCGCCGCGACGGGCGATCGCCTCGTAGAAGGGGAAGAAGCGCTCCTGGTCCATGGGGCCGCCGTGCACGTGCGTGTAGATCTGCACGCCGACCGCGCCCAGCTCGTCGAAGGCCCGCTCCGCCTCGGCGATGGCGCCGTCGACGTCGTCGAGGGCGACCGCGGCGCAGAACCCGGCGAAGCGGTCGGGGTTGTCGGCCACGAGCTCGGCCATCCCGTCGTTCGCGATGCGCGCGAGCTCGGCGGTGCGCTCACGCGGCCCGAGGTCGTCGAGCGGCGGCGCCGCGGTGTTGATGATCTGGCGATAGTCGGGCCCGAACTCGTCCATCACCCGGAAGCGCTCGTCGAGATCGAACAGGGCCGGAACGCCGCTCACCCGCTTCTGGATGTTGCGCGCCACGGGGCTGTCCGAGATGGCGAAGAGCCGCTCGGCATAGGCCGCCGGCAGCAGATGGCAGAAAGCGTCGATCTTCATCGATGTCGTCCTCTCGTCCCCGAGCGCATCGTCGCGCCGGAGTGAGGCGAGCCAAGCAACCGGTGCGTGGCGGCGTAAACCCTCGAGCCCTCCCCATTCCGCAGGACGGAATACGCGGGGGTGCGCGTCACCGGGACAGGTGGGACCGGATGCCGGCCGCGCACGCCCGGAGCTCGATGACCACCTCGCGCACACGCGCGAGCGGCAGCCGCTCGCTCGGTGCCGACATCGCCACAGCAGCGATCGTGTTCCCGCCCCGATCCCTCAGGGGCACGGCCACCGCGCTCAGGCCCAGCAGGCTCTCCTGGTCGTTGACCGCGTAGCCGCGCATCAGCACGAGGGCGAGCTCGTCGAGCAGCTGCGTGAAGGTGCGCGTGTGCGGCGTGAACCGCCGCAGACCGTGAGGGTAGAGCGCGCGCAGCTGCTCCCGTGGGAGCTCGGCGAGCAGCACCTTGCCTCCCGAGCTCGCGTACGCGGGCAGCAGCGTTCCGGTCAGCACATGGGTGCGCACGCGCTGATCGGCCTCGAACCCCGCGACGAACCGCACGGAGGCGTCCTGGAGCACCAGCAGGTTGACCGTCTCGCGCAGGCTCTCGCTCAGGGCGCGCAGGTGAGGCTCGCTCACCTCACGCAGGTCGATGGCGCGCGTGCTCGAGAATGCGAGCTCGATGAGGGCCGGCCCCGCGCGGTACGCGCGGGTGACCCGATCCTGCGCCACGAACCCGCGGTGCTCGAGCGTGGCGAGCAGCCGGTGCGCCGTCGACGGGGCGATCCCCAGCTCCCGAGCCGCCGCGGTCACCCGCAGGTCGGGCTCCTCGCGCAGGAGCAGCAGCAGCCGCAGGGCGTGGTCCACGGATCCCACCGGATAGCGCGGCGCCGTGCTCATCTCGCCGTCCATCCACCGAAGATAGCGCTGGGGTTCCCGTGGCGGTCAGGCGGATGCGCGCCCGCCGAGAGCCGGAGCACATCGGGGCCGACGCGCCCCTCACACCGCGCGCACAGCGACTGCTCACCGAATGGGCAGTTCATCCCCTGTCGTACGGGCCAGCGCGGTGCGAGCCTGAGAGGGCACGCCGACGTCCGGGGGGACGCCGGGGTGCCGGCCCCATCGCCGATCGGGATCGTCGTCTCGGGGGATTCGACGAGACCCCTCAGCCCGGGCCCGGTCTCAGGCAGTCCCGTCGCCCGGCCGGACCCGGGCTCTGCTGTCCCCTCGAGACCGGCGCGCGGGTTTGCCCGGTCACGCCGGCGGCGGGAGGATGGGCGCATGACCGGCGACATCCAGAGCGAGCCGCTGCGCGACGAGACGCCCGCAGAGCGGTACGACCGCAACTGGATCGAGCTGCTGCAGGAGCTGCGCGTGCTGCAGACGGGCACGCAGATCCTGACCGGGTTCCTGCTCGCCCTCGCCTTCCAGCCCGCCTTCGCCGACCTCGACGGGGGACAGCGGGTCTTCTACCTTGTGCTCGTGATCCTCGCCGCCGTGAGCGCCGTCATCGCGCTGGCACCGGTCGCGCTGCATCGCCTGCTGTTCCGCGCGGGCGCCAAGGGCACGATCGTCTCGTATGGTCACGCGGCGCTGCTGTCGGCACTGGTCATCGTGTCGGCCTTGCTGGTGGGCGTCGTCGCCTTCATCTTCGACGTCGTGCTCGCCGGCTCCGCCGCCTGGATCGCCGCCGCTGCGCTCGCCGCCTTCCTCGTCGTCCTGTGGCTGGTCGTGCCGTTCGCCCTGAGGGGGCGGCGCAACTCGAGAGGGGAATCATGACCGTATCCGTGGGCATCGGCGTGGCGCAGTTCGCGCCGACGGCCGACGCATCGGCGAACCTCGAGGTGATCGGGCAGCTCGCTCGCCGCGCCGTCGAGCGCGGCGCGTCGGTGGTGCTCTTCCCCGAGTACTCGAGCTTCTTCACCGATCCCTTCGACGAGACGCTCGCCGAGAACGCCGAGTCGCTCGACGGGCCGTTCGTGCAGACGCTCACCGCTCTGGCCGGCGAGCTCGGCGTGCACCTCGTCGCCGGCGTCGCCGAGAGGGCGAGCGACGGCGAGCGCGTGCGCAACACCGTGGTGGCGGTCGACGGTTCCGGCGTGCGCGCGCTGTACCGCAAGCAGCACCTCTACGACGCGTTCGGTCAGCGCGAGTCCGACTGGATCGAGCCGGGCCCGGTGGAGCCGCCGCAGACGTTCGAGGTCGCCGGGCTCACCTTCGGTCTGATGACCTGCTACGACCTGCGCTTCCCCGAGGTCGCGCGGGTGCTGGCCGACGCGGGTGCCGACGTAGCGCTGGTGCCGGCGGAGTGGGTGCGCGGCCCGCTCAAGGAGCACCACTGGACGACGCTGCTCGCGGCGCGCGCGATCGAGAACACCATGTACGTCGCGGCGGCGGATCATCCGCCCACGCTCGGAGTGGGCCACTCGGCGATCATCGATCCGCTCGGGGTCACCGTAGCGGGGCTCGGCACGGCCACCGACGTCGCGGTGGGCTGGGCCGATCGCGACACCATCCGCAACGTGCGTCGGGTGAACCCGGCGCTCGAGCTGCGCCGGTACCGCGTGACACCGCGCTGACGGCCGCGCTGACGGCCGCGTCGCCGGTCGCGCGGCGGGTCGTCGGGGAGCGCGCGTCGGGAGTCGCGGCCGCCGAGCGGCGCGGCGCGGTCAGCGGGGCAGGGCTGCGAGCCGGGCCGCTGCGGCCTCGAGCACGTCGGTGCGTTTGCACGCCGCGAACCGGACGAGCGTCGCGTACTCGTGCCGGCGCTCCGGCGTCGTGAACGCGGTGATCGGGATGCCGACCACCCCGGCGGCCGCGAGCTCGCCCTGGCAGAACGCCTCGGCGTCGGCGACGCCGAGGCGGGCGGCGTCGGCGACCGTGAAGTACGACCCGCGGGGCTCGGACACCGCGAAGCCCGCGGCGCGCAGCCCGTCGCCCAGGATGTCGCGCTTGTGCTTCATGTCGGCGGCGATGCCGGCGAAGAACGCGTCCGGCAGTCGCAGGCCCACGGCGACGGCCGGCTGGAACGCCGAGCCGCTCGTGTAGCTCAGGTACTGCTTGACGGTGAGCACGGCCGTGATCAGCTCGGCCGGGCCGGTGACCCATCCGACCTTCCATCCGGTTGTCCGGAAGGTCTTCCCGGCAGAGGAGATGCTGAGCGTGCGCTCGGCGGCGCCCGGCAGGGTGGCTATGGGGGTGTGCGGCACGTCGAACGTGAGGTGCTCGTACACCTCGTCGGTCAGGATGATCGCGTCGTGCGCGTGCGCCAGCCGCACGATCTCGTCGAGCACGCCGCGCTCGAAGACGGCGCCGGTCGGGTTGTGCGGGTCGTTGACCAGGATGATGCGGGTGCGGTCGTTGACGACCGCCGCGAGCTCGTCCAGGTCGGGCTGGAAATCGGGCCACCGCAGGGGCACGGTGCGCAGCGTCGCGCCCGACAGCGCCACGCACGCCGCATACGAGTCGTAGTACGGCTCGAACACCACGACCTCGTCGCCGGGGCCGTCGACGAGCGCGAGCAGCGCGGCGGCGAGCGCCTCGGTCGCGCCCGTGGTGACGATCACCTCGGTGTCCGGGTCGACGCGCAGCCCGTAGAACCGTCGCTGGTGCTCGCAGATGGCCTCGCGAAGCTCGGGGACGCCGACGCCCGGGGCGTACTGGTTCGCGCCGCTCGCGATCGCCTCTCGCGCGGCCTCGAGCACCTCGGCGGGGCCGTCCTCGTCGGGGAAGCCCTGACCCAGGTTGATCGCGCCGGTGCGCGCCGCCAGGGCGGTCATCTCTGCGAAGATGGTGCTCGCCACCGATCCGTCGGTTCGCAGGAGCCCCGCTCCTTCCGCCGTGCGTCGCCAGGCCCCGGCTGTCTCATGCATTCGGCCAGGCTACCGGCGGCCCCCGCAGGCGGCGGTCGCGGGGTGCACGGCAAGTCACACGGACGGCTTACGGCCGTCATAGGGAGTGCATAGACAGCGGCGAGACGCTGTAAGGGCTTTGGAAGAAGGAGCACTCATGGACACGCAGCGTTCCGACGAGAACGACGCCCCCCGCACCGATGCCGCGCAGGCCGGGTTCCCTCAGGATCCGCAGACGGCCGGCGAGTACCGGGCACCGCAGGACTTCCACATCCCGCCGCGGCCGCCGGCCCCGCAGGGCGCGTTCGCGCCGCCGTACGGCTCGATGACCCCGCCGCCGGCCGGCGCTCACGGCCAGGCGGCCCCGGGCCACGCCCAGGGCTATGCCGTGCAGGGCGCGCACGGGCAGGCCTTCGGGCCGGCCGCGTCGCACACCGAGCCGACCCAGCCGCTGCCGCACGAGTATCGCGTGGCCGCGCCGGAGGAGCCCGCGAAGAAGCGCGATCGCCGCGGCGGGCGCGCGGCAGCCCTGCTCGTGGCCGCCGCGCTGGTGGGCGGGCTCTCGGGCCTGGGCGGCTCGTACGCCGGCGAGCAGTGGTTCGGCGACGCGGGCACGGTCGGCACGGCGACGGGCCCGTCGAACATCACCGTCAACAACCCGGGCTCCGTCAACGAGGCCACGGCCGTGGCGACCGAGGTGCTCCCGAGCGTCGTCACGATCGAGGTGAGCGGCGGGCAGCAGGCCGGCAGCGGATCGGGTGTCGTCGTGAGCGACGACGGGTACGTCGTCACGAACACGCATGTCGTCACGCTGGGCGGGGCGACTGCCGACCCCGACATCCGGGTCACGACGTCGAATGGCACCATCTACCGCGCCGAGGTGGTCGGCACCGATCCGATCTACGACCTCGCCGTCATTAAGCTGCAGGACGCGCAGGGCCTCACGCCCATCGAGTTCGCCGATTCGTCGAAGCTCAACGTGGGCGACACGACGGCCGCGGTCGGCGCTCCGCTCGGCCTGTCGAACACCGTCACCACGGGCATCGTCAGCGCGCTCAACCGCAGCATCGAGATCGCCTCGTCGGCGGCCCCCGACTCGGGCGACGAGGCGCAGCCCTCGCCCGAGGAGGAGCAGCAGAGCCCGTTCCGCTTCGACAACGGCCTGCCTCAGCAGAGCGTGCCGAGCGAGTCCATCTCGATCGCGGTGATCCAGACGGACGCGGCGATCAACCACGGCAACTCGGGTGGCGCGCTGGTCGACTCGCAGGGGCGCCTGATCGGCATCAACGTCGCCATCGCGTCCGCGGGCGGCGAGGAGGAGTCCGGGTCGATCGGAGTCGGCTTCGCGATCCCGTCGAACGTGGTCAAGCGCGTCAGCGACGAGCTGATCGCCGACGGCGTCGCCACCCACGGCCTGCTGGGCGCGAGCGTGCAGCCGGCCAGCGTGGATGAGAACGCCACGACCGCGGGCGCCCTGATCGCCGACGTGACGGCGGGCGGGGCGGCCGAGAAGGCGGGCCTGCGCGAGGGCGACATCGTGACCGAGTTCAACGGTGTGCGCATCGGCTCGGCGGTCGACCTCACGGCGCAGGTGCGCGCCGCCGCGGGCGGAAGCGACGCGACGCTCACGTACGTGCGTGACGGGCAGTCCCGCACGCTGGATGTGACGCTCGGCGAGCTGCAGCAGTAGCGGGAGCTTTTCGGACGCCGCCCCGCGAGCCCGGACAGGCCCTCACCGGCATGTCATAGGCTCGCGGGGTGGCGTCTTTCTCCTTCGGTGCGGGCAACGCGCGGAAGATCGCACGGCTCCCGCTGTACGCCCTGGGGCGGCTCGTCACGCTCGTGACGCCGCGCACCGATCGGTGGGTGTTCGGATGCGGCGCGGGCATCGGCGACGGGCCGCTCGAGGTCTGGAGAACAGCCGCCGAGCACGGGCGCGACGCCCTGTGGCTCACGGACGACGAAGACGAGCGGCGGCAGGCGGCCGCGCTCGGCATCCCCACCCTCCGCCGCTCGACGCCGAGAGGCTTCTGGGCCACCGCGCGCGCCGGCGTGATCGTGGTGGCCTACGGGTTGGGCGATGTGAACCCGTACGCGATCAGCGGCGGCCTGTTCGGGCGGCCGGTGGTCGCGCAGCTGTGGCACGGCATCCCGCTCAAGCGCATCGGGCTCGACGCTCCCGAGACCCTCCGCAGCCCCATTCCGTTCGCGGCGGGCCTCGTCAGCCGGGCCCTGGGCATCCTGTATCGGCTCTCGGCGCGCCGCATCGACGTGCTACCCGCCGCGTCGCATCTGGTGCGGGGTCGCCTCGAGTCGGCGTTCGGACTCCCGGATGAGCGCGTCGTCGTGACGGGCGAGCCCCGCGTCGACGCGCTGTCCCGCGGCACGGACGACGACCGCCGCGAGACCGCGCGTTCCCTCATCCGGCGCGTCGTTCCCGGACTGCCCGGCGGGCCGGAGCGCGCCGGACCTCGCCTGGTGCTGTACGCGCCGACGTGGCGCGACGGGGAGGCGGATCCCGCCGTGCCGGGCGACGACGACTGGCGCCGCATCGACGAGGTGCTCGCACGGCATGACGCGGTGCTGCTGGTGCGCTCGCACCGCCTCGGGGCGGGGGACTACGTGCCCCCGGCGGGCGTGCAGCGCGTGAGGGGGCTGGGCGCCGACGTGCTCGGCGACATCACGCCCGCGCTGCCGGGCCTCGACGCACTCATCACCGACTACTCGTCGCTCGTCTACGACGTCGCGCTCGTGCCGTTGCCGGTGCTGTTCCTCGCGCCCGACGTCGCGGCCTACGCGCGGCGGCGGGGCTTCTACGGCGCGTACCGCGACATCGCCGGGGACGACGCCGCGACCACGTGGAGCAGCCTCGTGCCCCAGCTCGACGCGCTGCTGGGCGATCCCGCCGTGGCGGCCGAGCGCACCGCGCGGTCCCGTGCGCTGAGCGACCGGGTGCACGCCTTCCGCGACGGCCGCAGCGCCGAGCGGGTCTACGCCGCGATCACCGCCCGCGCCGCCGCGCGCGGCCTCTCCAGGAAGGCGACAGGATGACCCCGCAGAGCCCCGCAGGAGGCGTCCCCGCCGAGGGGCGCGTCACGGCGCGCTTCGAGCCCGCCGACGGGCAGCTGGTGCTCCGGGGCGCGGGCGCGCGCCCGACCGCGGCGCGCCTGGAGGGGCGGAGGGCGCACGTCGCGGCGCGGGTCACCGGCGGTGGAAAGACCTGGACAGTTCGCTTGCCGCTGCGGATCGCGCGCTGGGGCGGGCCCGAGCTGCCTCTGCCCTCGGGGGAGTACCGGCTGAGCATCGACGGCGTCGACGCCGCCGCTCTGGACGCCGTCGCCGTGCCGCTGAGCGTGCTGCCCGGCCTGCGGGCGCAGCTGAAGGGCGACCGGCTCATCGTCGGTCCGCCCGTCGATCCGGTCTACGACGGCTCCGAGGCGCTGGCCGCGCTCGAGCGCCGCTACGCCGCCCACGAGGCGCCGCTCGAGAACGCGGTGTTCTTCGAGAGCTTCTACGGCCGCGGGGCCGGTTGCAACCCGCTCGCGATCGACCGCGAGATCGCCCGTGTGGCGCCCCGGGTCATCCGCTACTGGAGCGTCGTCGACCTGTCGGTGCGCGTGCCCGAGGGCGCCGTCGCCGTGGTCGAGGGCAGTCCCGAGTGGTGGCGCGCGCGCAGCGCGGCGCGACTGCTGGTGGTGAACGACTGGCTGCGCCGGCGGTTCGTGCGGCGCGCCGGTCAGACCGTGCTGCAGACCTGGCACGGCACGCCCCTCAAGCGCCTGGCGCTGCATCGCCCGGGCTTCGACCCGCGCCGTGCGGGCGCCGTGGTCAAGGAGTCGCTGCGCTGGGACGTGCTGCTGGCGCAGAACCCGTACGCGGCGCGCATCCTGCGCAAGGCGTACGCGTTCCTGGGCCGGCCGCTGTGGGTGGAGGGGTATCCGCGCAACGACGTGCTCGTCGGCGGCGACGCGGGCGCCGTGCGCGCCGAGCTGGGCATCGCCCCGGACGAGCGCGTGCTGCTGTACGCACCGACGTGGCGCGACGACCGGCAGGAGATCGTCGACTTCCTCGACCCCGAGGCGCTGGCTGCGGCGACCGGCGCGGTCGTGCTGGTGCGCGGGCATTCGCGCACCCTCATGCCCGGGCAGGATGTCGCGGGCGCCCGGGTGATCGACGTGACCGGATATCCCGACACGGCTCCGCTGCTGCTGGCGGCCGACGCTCTCATCACCGACTACTCGTCGGTGATGTTCGACTTCGGTGTGACCGGCAAGCCGATGTACTTCTTCGTGCCCGACATGGAGCACTACCGTGGCCAGCTGCGCGGCTTCTACTTCGACCTCGCCCGGCGCGCGCCGGGGCCGCTCGTGCGCACGCAGGACGAGCTCGTCGCGGCGCTCGCCGGCGATCCCGCCGACTACGCCGAGCGCTACGCCGCGTGGACCGCGCGCTTCAACGCCCGCGACGACGGACGCGCGGCCGAGCGCGTCGTGGCCCGCATCCTGGACCGCGGGTACATCCAGCGCTGAGCTCGGGTCGAGTGCACTCCAATGTGCGTGTGCACTCGGTCGTGCCTACGGTGTGCCCCGCCACTGCACACCAACGTGCGTGTGCACTCGGTCGGTCGTGCGTGGTGTGGGCCCGGTCAGTGCACACGAAGTTTGGTGTGTACTCGGTCGGTCGTGCCTTCGGTCGGCCCGGCTAGTGCACACCAACGTGCGTGTGCACTCGGTCGGTCGTGCCTTCGGTCGGCCCGGGCTAGTGCACACCAACGTGCGTGTGCACTCGGTCGGTCGTGCGTGGTGTGGGCCCGGTCAGTGCACACGAAGATTGGTGTGTACTCGGTCGGTCGTGCCTTAGACGCGGCGGGCCAGTGCACACGAAGATTGGTGTGTACTCGGCCCGTGCGGCTCGCCGGGGACGCTACGGCAACGGGGTGTTGCGGCCCGCGAGGCGTGAGGTGTCGACCGTGTCGCGGGCGCCGCGCACGAGGCCCACGAGGAAGCCGGCGCCCCACGAGAGATGCATGGTCGGCAGCACGGCGAGGGTCCAGAGCCTGTCGCGCAGTCCCGAGCCACCGGCCGGCCCGATCGCGACGCACAGGATGAGCAGCGCGTATGCCGCGACGGGAAGGTGCGCCGCCGAGGCCATCGCCGCCCAGGCTCCCGCCAGCACGCCGCTCACCTGCAGCGTGCCCAGGATCGCGCTCACCGCCACGGCGAGCACGAGGGCCGGGGGAGCGAAGTACCGCAGCGAGTTGCGCAGGCCGTATCGCCGCACGAGCTCGCCCCGCCACGTGCCGGTCGCCAGGAACTGCTGGGCCAGGCGCTGCCAGCTCTCGCGCGGCCAGTAGGTCACGGCGAGCGCCGGATCGAACCACACGCGGTATCCGGCCGTGCGGATGCGGAGGTTGAGCTCCCAGTCCTCGCCGCGTCGGATGGTCTCGTCGAACAGCCCGACCTCCTCGAGCACCGACCGGCGCATCACGCCGAGGTAGGCCGACTCGGCCTCTCCCTCCCGGTCGCCGCCGTGGTAGGTGCCGCCGCCGAGGCCGATGCGGGAGTTGTATGCCCGCGCGACCGCACGCTGGAACGGGGTGCGGCCGTCGGCGCGCATCACCCCGCCGACGTTGCCGGCGCGCGTGCGCGACAGCGTCGCCAGCGCGCGCGCGGTGTAGCCGGGCGCGAGCTCCGAGTGCGCGTCCACGCGCACGATGGTCGGATGCGTGCTGGCCCGGATGGCGGCATTGAGACCGACGGGGATGTCGGCGGCCGGATTCTCGACCAGCAGGATGCGCTCATCCTGCGCCGACAGCTCGCGGGCGAGCTCGGTGGTGCCGTCGCTCGACGGACCGAGGGCGAGCACGATCTCGACCGGGCCGTCGACATCCTGCTCGAGCACCGTCTCGACGGCCCGCTGCAGGTAGGCGCGTTCGTTGAGCACGGGCATCACGAAGGAGACCCCGGATCCCTGGGGTACAGCCGGCGCATCACGACGCTCGGCGTCGTGGTGGGGGGTCTCCCGCCGCGGCGCGTGCGGCCGCTCGGCGGGATCGTTACGCATTCGAAGATCATCCCACGCAGAGGCCGAGAGAGGCCTGGTTAGGCTTGGTCGGTGGGTATTGCGCGGGACGTGAGGAAAGCTGTCGAACTCGTCCGGAAGGCCCTCGAAGCCCGTGAGGCGAAGCAGGAGATCCGTGCGGTGCTCGCCGCGCGGCCCCCGTTCACGGCGCATCGCTTCCGCATCGCGGTGTACTTCGCCGATGGGGCGGTGAACATGTACCAGATGCGCCAGTGGTACCGGCCGCTGGCCGAGCTGGCGCAGACGCATCCGGTCGTGGTGATGGCCCGCAACGCCACGGGCGCCGCCGCACTGCTGAAGGACGACGCGCTTCCGGTCGTCTTCGCGCCGAACGTGCGCGACATGGAGCGCTTCCTGGCGGCCCAGGACATCCGCATCGTCCTGTACGTGAACCAGAACACGCGCAACTTCCAGATGTTCCGCTACGGCGAGCGGTGGCACGTGTTCATCAACCACGGCGAGTCCGACAAGATGTACATGACCACGAACCAGTACAAGGCGTACGACTACGCGCTGATCGCCGGGCAGGCCGCGCGCGACCGCCTGAGCCGCACGCTATGGGACTTCGATCTCGACCGCCGCACGCTCGAGATCGGCCGGCCGCAGGCCGACCACTACGCGGGCGAGCTGCCGTACACGCCGGATGACCGCACGGTCGTGCTGTACGCCCCCACGTGGGAGGGAGACCGCCCCGCCGCCCACTACGGCTCGGTGAAGACCCACGGCGAGGCGCTGGTCGGGGCGCTGCTCGCGACGGGCCGGCACCGGGTGATCTACCGGCCGCACCCGCGCAGCGGTGTGGTCGACGCGTCGTTCGGTGCCGCGAACCAGCGCATCATCGCGGCGCTCGCGGCGGCGAACGCGTCGGATCCGGATGCGCACCACGTGTACGACGACGGCCCGGAGCTC
Source organism: Microbacterium sp. NPDC096154 (assembly GCF_040302945.1). Taxonomy (NCBI): domain Bacteria; kingdom Bacillati; phylum Actinomycetota; class Actinomycetes; order Micrococcales; family Microbacteriaceae; genus Microbacterium; species Microbacterium sp. NPDC096154. The sequence continues at coordinate 131,025 of NZ_JBEOSM010000007.1, read as the reverse complement.
GGATGGCAGCTGGCCGCCGCGGATGTGGCGATCGCCGACATCTCGGCCATGGTCTACGACCGCCTCGCGGCGGGTAAGCCGCTGCTCATCACGCGTCCTTCGGATCCTGCGGCGCAGGTGGACGAGGGCGGCTACCTCTCCGCGTGCGAGTGGCTGATGGCCGAGGACGCGCCACGCATCGTCGAGGAGGTCGAGCGCGTGCACCACGATCCCGAGGCCGCCGCGCGCCTGGAGCACTGGGTCATGCACTACTTCGGCGACACCACCCCGGGCGCCGCCACGGCTCGCTTCCACGCCGCGATCGACCAGCTCATGGCGAAGTGGGACGAGTGGAGCGCGCGGTCGCTCGAGACCTCTACCGGTCGGTGAATGCGCCCTTCGGCACGAGCGTGAGCGCTGCCGCGGCGACCAGGGCTGTGACGCCGCACACGATCCAGACGGTCACGTAGCCGGCGAAGGATCCTGCGGTCGACTCGGCGACATCCGTCGCGCCGTTCATCAGCGCGATGCCGAACACGCACGACGCGATCGCGCCTCCGACGGTCTTGACGCCGTTTGTGAGGCCCGTCGCCTGGCCGGTGGCGGTGACCGGGGCGGCGGCCGCCGCGGCGGCGGGGAGGGCGGCGACCAGGGCTCCGGAGCCGACGCCCGCGATGGTCATGTTCGTCACGAGCTGCCCGTATGCGTCGTGGAACGGAAGGAAAAGCAGGTAGCCGATGCCGACGAGCGCGCTGGCGCCGATCAGCGCCCGCCGCGGACTGGTCCGACGCGCCGCGAGCGGGTACAGCAGGGCGCCGGCGATCATCGCGATCAGGTACAGCCCGATGATCAGCGACGTGGCGAAGCCGGTCGTGCCGAGACCGTAGCCGTGCACGTCGGGATCGGTGCGGGCGAACGTCGACAGCGGGGCCTGTGCCCCGAGCACACTGACGCCGAACAGTCCCGCTGTGAGGAACACCGGCCACAGGGTGGGATCGGCGAACATGCGCACGTCGATCAGCGGATCGGCGGAGCGCCGCTCCCATGCCGCGAACGGCCACAGCAGCGCGAGCCCGGCCGCCGTCAGCGCCCACGCGATCGCGCCGGCGTCGAGGCGCAGGAGGCTGAGTCCACCCGTGAACGCCAGCAGCGCGAGAGTGAGCAGCACCATCCCCACCGTGTCGAAGCGCCCGCCGTGCAGGTCGGGCGACTCGGTGACGCCCCACAGGATGACGAAGAAGCAGGCGACGACGGCCAGCGCGGGCACGAGCAGCACGATCCAGAGCGGCAGCGCGTCGATGAGCGCGCCGCCCACGAGCGCTCCCGAGATCGCCCCGGCTTCGAGCGCCGCGACGAGCAGACCCGCGGCGCGGGCGGTGAGCAGCGCTCCGTGCCCACCGGCGCGCGAGCGCGACCAGATCAGCGCGACCTCGAGCGGAAGCCAGACGACATAGAAGCCCTGCAGGGTCCAGGCGATGAGGAACACCGCGAACGAGTCGGTGAACGGAAGGGCGAGCGAGGCGGCCGCGGTCAGTGCGGTCGAGACCAGCAGCATGCGCTTGTGCCCGATCATGTCGCCGAGCTTCGCGAAGATCGGCACGACGAGGGCCGAGAGCATGAGCTGCGATCCCTCGAGCCAGTTGACGTCGGCGTCGTGCACGCCCAGGTGCCGCGCGATGTCGGTGAGCATGGGCGTGTACCAGCCCTGCAGTACGCCGCTCGTGAACTCGACGAACGCGAGGAAGCCGACCACGCGGGCCAGGGCGCCGAGACGGGCGCGGACGGGGCGCGCGGTGGTGGTCATGCCCTCTCCAGCCCGGTGAGGAGGGCGACGTGGAAGTCGCGCCCGCGTTCGAGCGACGCGACCTCGACGCGTTCGTCGACGCCGTGGATGGCCGCGCGTTGCGCCGCCGACATCTCCAGCGGCGCGAAGCGGTACACGGCGGGGCAGAAGCGGTGGAAGTGCCGCGCGTCGCTGGCCTGCATCATGATGTACGGCGCGGGCAGCGCGTCCGGATACGCCGCGAGCGACGCGCGCGCGAGCGCGGCGAACTCCGGGCCGTCGATCGGCGACTCGGGCGAGGGATCGCTGCCCTCGAGCAGCGTCACGGTCACCTTCGGGTCGCGCACGCGGCGCCGGATGCGACGCAGCGTCGCCGCGACCGTCTCTCCCGGCAGGATGCGCACGTTGAGCGTGGCGGACGCGCGAGACGGCAGCACGTTCGCGGCGGAGCCGCCGTCCTGCATCGTGGCGGCGATGGTCGTGCGCACGAGAGCGGCGGGCTCGCCGCCCGCCAGCGCGAACAGCTGAGCCGTGACCGGGCGAGCGAGGGCGAGCGCCCTCAGCACCACGGCGACGGGAGCGGCGGCACGCGTGGCGAGAACCCGCAGCATGCGGGCGATGGCGGGCGATGTGCGGGCGGGGAAGGTGCGCGGGCCGAGGCGGTCGACGGCGCGGGCGATGCGTCCCACCGCGGTGGGGCCGTGTGGCGCCGAGGCGTGGCCGCCGTCACCTGTCGCGTCGAGCCGGAACGTCGCCACGCCCTTCTCGCCCACGCCGATCATGGCCGCGCGGCCGGTCACGAAGGGCAGGGGCGCGTCGACGACGGCCCCGCCCTCGTCGATCACGAGCCACGGGGCCACGCCACGCTCGCGCAGCGTGCGGGCGATGGCCGCAGCCGCGTCGCCGTACGTCTCCTCGTTGCCGCCGAACGACAGGTACACGTCGCATGCGGGGCTGAAGCCGCCGGCGAGCAGGTCCTCCACCGCCTCGAGGACCACGAGCAGCGGCCCCTTGTCGTCGAGAGCGCCGCGACCATGCACCCAGCCGTCCTCGACACGTCCCTCGAAGGGCGGGTGCGTCCATCCATCGGCCTCGTCGGCGGGCACGACGTCGTAGTGCGCCATGAGCACGACGGGGCGATCGGCTGTGCGTCCGTGCCACCTGTACAGCAGGCCGTGCGCGGTGACGCGCTCGAGGTCGAGGTGGGCGTGCACGCGCGGGTACAGCTCGGCGAGCAGCGCGACGAAGGCCTCGAACGGCTCGGCGCCGCGCGCCTCGAGCTCGGCGCTCACCGTGGGGATGCGGATCATGCGCGCCAGACGCTCGCCGATGCCGTCACGGCGCGGGATGTCGGCGGGCGCGCCGACGGGGGAGAGGCTCGGGTCTGCCATGCGCTCACCCTAGTGGCGTGCGTCGGCGCGGCCGGGAATGGCGCGAGGGTCGGATCCGTTGTAGTCTGTGATGCTCGGTGCGATGCCACCGAGAGCGGCCCTCGGGCCTGGTAACTCCACAGTGCGACAACGCCTCCTTCGTTCGAGGGATTCACGGGGCTGATCGGTTTCGACAGTGCTTGCGAATCTGCGAGAAGCGGGCCGAGGATGCAGGGTTATCTCGTTAACGCTCCCTGTAAACCAATAAGTGCCGAATCCAAGCGCACTGACTTCGCCCTCGCTGCCTAAGCGAGCCCGATAGTCCGTCAGACCGTGGTTGATCCCGACACGGATCCTGGCGTCATCTAGGGATCTTGCTGAGTGACGGTGTCGGGACGTCACTCGGGACTCTTTCTCGACTGGGCCCGTCGACTTAGGTGTCTGTGACAAAGGTCGGGGCCGAGCAGAACGCTTTCACAGACTGCGCCCGGAGAAGCCCCAGAGACTCAGCGCTGGACGGGGGTTCGATTCCCCCCAGCTCCACGGACGTTGTCGCACCGCACGGTTGTCACACCGCACAGAAGCCCCGCGATCCTCACCGAGGACAGCGGGGCTTCTGCGTGCGGGCTCCGATCGCCATTCGCCCGGCGCGACGACGTCTGCGCCTGGGGCGATCGCTCGCCCGGTGTCAAGCCCTCGCAGCGTTCTGGACAGCACAGCGGAGCCAAAAATACCGTGGCGCCATGTCCGCCCCCGCAACGCTCCTGCTGCTCGCCGCATGCTTCGCCGGGCTCGCGGGGGTGTGCTGGATCCTGGCCGTCGCGATCGAACGTGTCCGCCGAGGACGCTGGGTGAGGACCGAGGGCGAATGGGCGGAGTGCGAGACGCGTCTGGCCCGCGTCTGGCAGGTCGGTTACGTCGTGGAGGGGCAGCCGTACCGGGTGATGCCGCTGCTGAACGCCGGCCCGCTTCGACCGGACCACCCTGTCGTCGTGTCGTACAGCCCGCTCAATCCCAGGCGCGCGGTCATCGACACCCGCTATCACCGCTCCGGTGCGGTGATCCTGGCCGGGATCTCGTCGGCGGGAACGGCGCTGGTGCTGGCCCTGGGCGCGTGCGCGGTCGCCGTGTCGGCGTGATGACGTCCTCACCGCCGCGGCCTTCAGTCCACGGCGGAGCAGCTCCGCTCAGGCGGGGCGCACCGACATGAGGGCCCAGCCGTCGGGCACCTGCGCCTGGAGCGCGTCGAGGTTCTCGGCCTCGAGCTCACGCGTCTCGCCCCAGCGCGCCATGCGCGCCTCGGCGGTGAGCGCCGTCGATCCCTTGGGCATCGAGACCTTCTTGTGGGTGAGCTGCCATCCGTCGGGGACCTGCGCCAGCAGCGCGTTCTGGATGGCCTCGAGCGACTCGCCCTCGGCGGTCAGTTCGCGGGTCTCGGTAGGACGGATGACGCCGATCAGCACCCTTCGAGTCTACGGCCGGCGGGCGACGCGCCGGGGATGACGGTATACCGTGGCGGGAGCGTATGGTGACCGCTATGGGCAGCCTCATCTATGACGGATTCGGTACGCCGGTGCGGGTGGACGATCGGGAGCTCGCCCACCTGAAGATGGTGATCACGACCAAGCTCCGGCGAGCCGAGAGCTTCGCGCTCTCGTGGCTGCACTCGGACGGCGACGGCCGCAGCACGGTGTGGGTGCACCCCGCGATCAACCTGCGCTTCGACTTCGACGATCCCGAGCCGCCTCAGCTCGACCCCGAGTGGCTGGCCCGCCTGGCCGACGAGGGCGTGGCAGGCATGATCACGTTCTCGGGCACGGCGGGAGTCCCGCGTCGCGCGGCGGCCTGACACGAGTCGCCGCCCCGACAGGTCACGCGATCGACCACAGGCCCTGGCTGATGCGGCGGCGGATGACCGTGCCCCCGATCTCGGCGGCGAGGCGCTCCGCCTCGTGGCGCGAGAGCGGACCGACGGCGTTGCCCGCGACCGGGCGTCGCACCGCGTACTCGAACCAGAAGACGCTCCCGTCCGCATCCATGTCGGGCATCGCCCACCTCCGCAACGCTGCGGCTCCCGCCGCGGCTGCTCGATAGGAAGCGCGAGCCCCGCCCCCAGATACACGCATCGGGCGAACACAGGGCGAGACCCGGGATGCGTCATCCCGGGTCTCGCCATACGCCGCGTCAGCGATCCGGATCGCGATCACGGCGACCGTCGTCGGAGCCGTTGGTCTCGCGGAGGCGACGGGCCTCGGCGAGATCCTTCTCCTCCTTGGCCGCCGCCTTCTCGATCTTGGTCATGTCGCGCGCCGGCAGCTGGATGCGCTCCTCGGCCTCCATGCCCGCCTGCAGCTCACGGCCCCGCTCGAGCTCGGCGTCGAACTCGGCGCCGAACAGCAGGGCGATGTTGGTGATCCACAGCCACAGCAGGAAGATGATCACGCCCGCGAGCGACCCGTAGGTGCGCTCGTAGTTCGAGAAGTTCGCGACATAGAACCCGAAGCCGAGGGTTGCGATCACGAGGGTGACGATCGCGATCACGGCGCCCGCGCTGACCCAGCGGAACTTGGGCTGCTTCGCGTTCGGCGTGAAGTAGTACAGCGCCGCCACGAGGAACACGACCACGAACGCCAGGACGGGCCACTTGGCGATCTGCCAGATGAGCAGGCCCGTGTCGCCGATGCCGATGGCCTGCCCGATCGCCTCGGCGATCGGGCCCGACACGATCAGCAGCACCACGGCCACGACGACGAGCAGGATGGCCAGCAGCGTGATGCCGAGCTGCTGCGGCTTGAGCTTCCAGAACGGCCGGCCCTCGTCGATCTCGTAGATGCGGTTCATCGCGCGGCTGAACGCACCGACATAGCCGGATGCCGACCAGACGGCCAGCACGACACCGCTGATGAGGGCGAACCCGGCCGCCTGCGATCCGGCGAGCTCCTCGATCGGACCGCGCAGCGTCTCGGAGGCGCCGCCCGGCGCCACCTGGTCGACGATTCCCAGCACGGCGTTCGCGGCCTGCGGGCCCTGCCCGATGACACCGAGCAGCGAGAAGATCGCGATCAGGGCGGGGAACATCGACAGCACGGCGTAGTACGTCAGCGCCGCGGCGAGGTCGGGGCACTGGTCGTCGCTGAACTCGCCGATGGTCTTCTTGAGCACGTACTTCCACGACGGCTTCTCGATGTCGCCGAGGGAGTCGGGCTTGTCGGGGTGGTTCGGGTCGGGGGAGTGCTTCTGATCCCGGACCGATTCGGAGGTCGAGCGGCTCATCCTGCGCCTTTCGTCGGGCCCTCACAGGGCTGTCAACGTCGGTGGGAACGCGAGCGGGGCGGCGGTCCGGCCGCCGCCCCGCCCGCATTCATGCGTCAGCCGCCACTGACGTTGCCGCGCGCCTCGTCGGCGCGGTCGCGCACGGTGCCGGCGGCATCCTGCGCGTCGGACTGCACGTTCGAGGCCGCGTCGGAGGCGGTGTCCTTGACAGCGGTCGCGGCGTCCTTCACCGGTTCCTTCAGGTCCTGACCCACCTGCTGAGCCACCTGCTTCGCCTCGTCGACCAGGGGCTGCGCCTGGTCCTTGACGCCCTCGGCGAGCTCCTTCTCCTTGGAGGACGCGGGGATCAGCGACGAGACGACCAGGCCCGCGGCGAACGCCATGAGGCCGACGGCGAGCGGATTGCCCTCGGCCTTCGCCGCCACGCGGTGGGTGGCGTCCGAGACGTTGCCCGCCATCGACGAGCCGCTGCCGTGCAGCGAGCTGCCCGCGCTGTCGGCGGCGCCCATGACGCGCTCGCGCACCGAGCTGAAGGCGCCCTTGATCTTGTCGGTCTGGCGGTGCGCGATCTTGGAGGGCGTCACCTTGTCGACCAGGGCGTCGGTGTCATAGCTGAGTTCACGGCGAGTGCGCTCGATGTCGGCGCGGATCGCCTCCGGCGAATCGGTCATCGGTTCTCCTCATTCCTCTTCAGGGCGTCGGGGATCTCCCCGAGGGTCTCCACCGTGCGCGGAGCACCCTTCACTTCCTTGATCTGATTGCGTCCCACCAGGAACAGCACGGCGGCGATCACGGCCCACAGCAGGGCGACGATCACGGCCGACCACCCCAGGCCGGTGAGCTGTCCGATGCCCCACCACAGGGCCACCGACAGGAAGAAGACCGCCATGAGGGCCGCGTATCCCGCGCCGCCCATCATCCCGGCGCCCTTCCCGGCCTTCGACGCGGACTCCTTCAGCTCGGCCTTCGCCAGCTCGATCTCCTGGCGCATGAGCACCGAGATGTCGCGTGTGACCTCGCCGAGCAGATCTCCGAGCGACGTGTTGGCCGCCTTCTGCTCCGAGGGGGTCGGTTCATCGGCCATCATGCGGCTCCTGCTCGATCGACGTCTCGGCAGCGGGGTTGGCGGCGCGCGACTGGTCGTACATCGGGGTCGGCTCGTCGAGGCCCGCCTCGGGGTACTCGCCCGTGGCGTCGACGCCCGCGCCGATGGTCGTGGCCGAGCCGGCCGGGCTGGGGCTGCCGGCGCCGAACTGGCCCACCGCTCCCTCGCCGCCCGGAGCGGGCTGCGCGGCCGAGCCGCTCGTCGCCGTCGCTCCGTAGACACCCGTCATGCTGTCGCCGACCGAACCGCCGGTCGTGCCGGTGGCCCCGTATCCGGTGGCGCCCGTCGCGCCGTACCCGGTGCCGCCGGTCGTCCCGTAGTCGCCCGTCGCGCCGTAGCCACCGGTCGTGCCGTAGTCGCCCGTCGTGCCGGAGACGTGCTCGTCCTTGGCGTTCTCGGTCAGCGCACGCGTGAGGCGTCCGGCGACCACACCGGCCACCAGAGCCCCGGCGATGAACATGCCGGGCTTGCGGCGCGCGAACGACTTGACCTCGTTCAGCAGGCTGCCCGGGTCGCGCTGCGACAGCCACGACGAGGCGTCGTTGATGCGGGCCGAGGCCTGCTCGACGAACTCCGTGGCCATGCCGCGGTTCTCGGCGTTGCGGGTGAGCGACTGCAGCTCATCGCCGATCGACCGCAGCCCGTCGGCCACGCGCTGCTGCTGGCTGGCGGCCTGGTCGCTCAGCTCCTGGCGGGTCTGCGCGTACACCTGCTTCGCCTGGGTCTTGGCCTCGTGGGCGACCGACTTGGCCTCCTGCTTGGCGGTGTCCACGACGTGGCCCGCCTCGGCCTTCGCCGTACCCGCGACCTCCGAGGCCTCGTGCTTCGCCGTCTCGGTCGTGCCCGACGACGTTCCGGTGTCGGTCGTCGACGACGGCGGCACTGCACCATAGTTCTGCGACATCGTGTTCCTCTCCGTTTCCACTCGAACGTGGGGTTCCGATGTAACGCGCAAATCACCGTTTCCGCTTGTGGCTTGACCCGGCGGCGGGAACGTGGCATGCGGGCGCGCGGGGACGGGGCCGTATGCAAGCAGGGGCGGCGGGATGCGGCGCGCGAAGCGGCGCGCGGCAATGCTCAGCGGCAGCGCGCCGCGACGGTGTGCACCTTGGCGGGGTGGACGGGCGCGCGCGAGGAGACGGTCGGATGGGCAGTTGTGCCCGGGGCGGGGAGGCGGCTCAGCGCCAGGTGATGAGGCTGAGGCCCTGCTTGGTGTCGGCCATCAGCACGTAGCCGTCGCCGAACTCGTACGTCATGCCGTAGCCGTTCTCGTCCACGGTCATCGCGAACTCAGGGTCTTCCGTGAGGTAGACGACGCCCGCTCCCTCTTCGCGCGCCCAGCCCTGGGCGGCGAGATACTGCTGCAGCTCGGCGGCGCGCGTCGCGTCGAGCGGAGCCCAGCCGTACTGCTGCACGTGGTCGGTGGCGACCTCGAGATTGCCCCAGGTGCACTGCAGGCCGCCGTCGACGATGTGCTCGCCGACGCGGAACTCCTCGGGCTGCGCGTCCATGTCGTAGCTCTCGAACTCGGCGACGAGCGATGCGGGGATGATGGTCTCGCACGTCGGCTCGGCGTCGGGATCGGCAGGCTTCGGGCTCTCGTCGTGCGTCGGCATGGCCGTCGGCCCCTGGTTGGGGTCGGGTGCCGTGCCCGTGCACGATGCGAGGGTGAACGCGGCCGCGATGGCGAGCAGGATGACCGCCCCGCGGCGTGCGGGGATCATGAGGTCCCCGTGTCGGGGGGTGCCACGGGGGCGGGCCCCTCGGCGCCGTGCAGCACCTCGAGGATCGCGTCATGCAGCAGGCCGTTTGTCGCGATGGCCGATCCGGCGGCGATGGTGGGCTCGCCCGCGAACGACGAGAACCGGCCTCCCGCCGCGGTCACGATGGCCGCCGCGGCGGCGAGGTCGTACTCCTTGACGTCGAACTCGCCGACCATCTCGAGGCGCCCCTCGGCCAGCAGCATGTACGACCAGACGTCGCCGTAGGCGCGGTCGCGCCACACGCGGCGCGTGAGCGCGACGAGCGCGTCGAGGTGACCCGCGTCATCCCACTGCGCGATGCTCTGGAAGCTCACGCTCGCGTCGTGGAGGGTCGCGACATCCGACACCCGGATGGCGCGGGGCTCGCCGCCGTCGGCGTTCGTCCACGCGCCGAGGCCGGGCGCTCCCCACCAGCGTCGGCCGAGCGCGGGCGAGCTGACGACGCCCAGGCGCATCACGCCGTCGATCTGCAGCCCGATCATCGTGCCCCACACGGGCACGCCGCGCAGGAAGTTCGCGGTTCCGTCGATCGGGTCGATGATCCAGCGGCGCGAGCTCGGCTCGTCGGCGCCGTACTCCTCGCCGAACACGCCGTCTCCGGGGCGGTGCTGCGTCAGCAGCTCGCGCACTGCGCGCTCGGCGGCCAGGTCGGCGTCGGTCACGTGCGTGCGGTCGGCCTTGCGCGACACGTCGAGGTCGGCCGCATCGAAACGCGGCAGGGTCTGGGCGTCGGCCGCGTCGGCGAGACGCAGCGCGAGCTGCAGATCGGCGTCGAGATCGCCGTGCGAGAGGGGGGAGGCCGACGCCGCGGAAGTCACCCGTTCAGGATAACGGCGGGCGCGGACACCGCCCGCCGCCCCGGCGCGGCGGGTCCGGTGGGGCAGCCGCCGGTGCGCAGGATCACCCGGGCAGAGACACCTGGGGCAGCGTCACTCGGGCAGCACCCAGACGAAGCCGTCGAGCAGGGCGGTCGCGGCGACGTCCAGTACGTCGCCGGCGTCCTCTTCGGACGAGAGCGACACCTTGCTCACGAGCGTGTAACGGTCGCCGCTCTGAAGCGCGTCGATGAAGCGGCGCACCGAATCGCCGGGCCCCGTGACACCCACCTGGACGGGGATGGACAGCAGGCCGCCCGCAACGGCAGGCGTCGCGGGGGTGGCCGCAGTCCCCCCGGATGGGTCGGTGGGGGCCGAGGTCGTGGCGGGATCAGTCGTGCCCTCCGTGGCAGGCGCGTCGCCGGCAGCATCGGTTGGGGCCGGCGCGGCGCCGGCGGTCGCGCCGAAGGGAGCGGCATCGCCGAAGGTGATCCGGTCGATCACCACGCCCGTGCCGCGGGCGAGCCCAGAGATCTCGTCGAGGTACGCGTCGTAGGCGCCCTCGCTAGGCATGGCACGGCGTAGGTCGGCGAGTTCGGCGCGGTGCTCGTCGAGCTCGGCCTGAACCTGCCCGAGCTGGGCGAGGCGCAGCTCGAGCACGGAGTTGTCGGCGACGATCCGGTCGCGCTCCGCGTCGGCGCTCGATGCGCCGGCGATAAGGGGACTGATGCCGACGATCCAGCCGATCGCGAGCAGGCCAGCGCAGAGGATGGCCGAGACGATGTAAGTCAGCTTAACGCGGTTCACGGCGTCCCCTCCTCGGCGTCATCCCCCGCGGCGCCATCCTCGGTCGCGCCTTCATCGGCCTCCGGTGGTGTGCGGAGACGCTCGGTGCTCAGGTCGAAGGCCATCTCCACCGTGTAGCCCGGCTCGTCCTCGAGCGTGGTCGATGCCCGAGGCGACACGAACGTGACCCCCTCGATGCGCTCCACGGCGCGCACCCAGGCTGAGACATCCGGCACCTCCGCGGTCAGTGCGGTGAACGTGACGGTGGCGGCGCGTTCGCCCGACTGCAGCACATCGGTCGGCGCGGCGAGAGGCGCCCCCGGGCTCGGAGCTTCGATGGTCAGCGACGTGACCCGCGCCTGCGACGGCAGAGTGGCCCTGAGATCATCCAGCACGGTCGCCCAGAGCACATCCGTCGCGCCGGCCTGCGTGAGCGCCTGCTCGGCGGCGTTGATGCCGCCCTGCACCGCGTTGACTTCGGTGAACTGCGACTGCAGCGAGAGCAGCTCATCGGTGCGCGCCTGTGCGGCGTCGCGCGCGTCGATATTGACGCGCGCCCACGCTGTCGCGCCCGCGACCCCTGCCAGCACCATCAGCGCCGCGCACAGGAGGAGGATCAAAGAACGGCCGCGCGCCTGGCGCCAGGCGCGCGCTTCCTTCAGCTCGGGAGGAAGCAGGTCGACGCGGGGCACACCGCCGATCGGCAGCTGGTCGGCATTCCGCTTGGGCTTCGGGGCCGACGGCGTGCCGGCCCGGGTGCCCTTGGGTGCCTTGGGCTGCCCGGACGTCTTGTGGGGCCTGTCCTCCGCGGCCTTCTTGGCTTTCTTGACCTTCTTCGCCGGCGCCGGTGCCGGGGCGTCGACCTCGCTGGCCGCACCGGGCGCGAGGAGGTCGTCGATGCCGACGACGTCAGGCGCCTGGGGTTGCACGACGGGAACCTCGCCGGATGCGCCCAGGCGCGCGCGACGCGCGCGGCGGTTCTCGCCGGGCTGGGCGCCGATCTCGTCCGTGACGATCGGGATCGACTGTGTCGAGGTCGACCGGGCCGAGACGGGGGCGTCATCCGGGATGCGCGGATCGAGCGAGAACCCGATGGGGCGCGACTCGTCGAGGCTCACGAGGCCGCCCCCATCGCCAGACCGATCGCGACCGCCGGCGATCCGCCGCGGATGACCGCTGGGTCGACCTTTTTGCCGATCCGCACGCCCTCCAGCGGGTCGGCGGGAGTCACCATGCGCCGGATGCGGGCCTGCAGCTGATCCTGCAGATAGGGGACGCCCGCCGAGCGCCCCGCGAGCAGGATGTGCTGCAGAGTGCCGTCGGCGTGCGTGTTGGCGTAGTAGTCGAGCGTGTTGGCGATGGCGTTGACCAGGGGAGAGGTGGCATCGAGCAGCGCCTCCCGGTCGGGGGCCATGCCGTCGCGGCCGTCGACCATGTCGGCGGCGGCCTCCTCCTCGATCCCGAGGAGCGCGGCGAGGTGGCGGGTGACCTCGTCGCCGCCGCTGGGAATGATGCGCAGGAACTGCGGGATGCCGTGCACGGCGATCAGCACGTTCGTGCTGGATGAGCCGACCTCGACCAGTCCCACGGTGCCCTGCGCGCTGGCGTTGCGCAGGTGGGTTCGCGCGAGGGCGAAGGGCACGAGGTCCACCGCCTCGGGGTGCAGCTTGGCGCGGCGCACGGTGCGCACGTTGTCGTCGACGGCGTCGCGCGCGGCGGCGACGAGCAGGCCGCGCACGCGACCGGGCTGGTCGGCCGGCCGCTCGATCGGATAGAAGTCCATCAGCGCTTCGTCGGTGGGGAAGGGCAGCAGCTCGTCGGCGTACATCGGCAGCGCCGAGCGCACCTGCTCTGGCCGCCCATCCTCGACCACGAGCGGGCGGGCGATCACGCGGTGGCTGCCGATACCCAGTGCGACCGCGCGCGTCGAGAACTTGACGCTCTGCCACAGCCGCTGCAGCGCGTCGGCCACGGTGTTGGGTTCCACGACCTCGCCGTTGACCACCGCGCCCGGGGGCAGACGCACCTCGCCGTAGCGCTCGACGCGCGGCTCGGCCGTGCCGAGTCCCGACACCTCCGCGGCGCGCACCGAGTCGCTGTCGAAGTCGAGCCCGATCATCTTCGCCATGCCGTCGCCTCCCTTCCTTGCCTCACGCCAACCCGAACAAGTCGAGATACCAGCCGGCAAGGGGGTTGCCGAACAGGATGCCCACCCACGCGCCGACGATCATCCACGGTCCGAACGGGATGCCGCCCTTGCGCTCGATGCGCCGCGCGGCCATCAGAGCAAGGCCCACGGCGGCTCCCAGCGCGAAGGCCGCGATGAAGCCGACGGCGAGGGCGCCCCATCCTGCCCACCCGAGGAAGAGCCCCAGGGCGAGGGCGAGCTTGACGTCGCCCATGCCCATGCCGCCGGCCTTGGCGAAGGCGACCGCCAGGTAGATTGCGCCCATGGCGGCGGCGCCGACGACGGCACGCAGAAGGGCGGCCCCGTCGCCGCTGAGCAACGCAGCCGCGGCGAACAGGATGAGCCCGGTGGTGGCGAGCGGGTAGACGAGCACGTGGGGCAGGCGGTGCGTGTCGAGGTCGATCGCCGCCAGGGCGACGCCGAACCCGGCGAGGGCGAGATAGGCGACCAGGACGAGGCCCGCGGCCCACGCGGAGGTCGCGCCGGGCGCCCCCAGGACGGCCGGCCCCATGACGAGGGCGACCACGACGAACAGCACGCCGGTGATCGCCTCGACGATGGGGTAGCGCGGCGAGATGGGCGCGGCGCAGTCGCGGCACCGCCCCCGCAGCGCGAGCCACGACACAACGGGGATGTTGTCGTAGGGCCGGATCTCGTGCCCGCACTTCGGGCAGGCGCTGTTCGGCAGCACGATCGACTCGCCGCGCGGCACGCGCCACGCGACCACGTTGAGGAACGAGCCGATGGCCAGGCCCAGGGCGCCGGCTCCGGTCGCGACGAGGGGGATCATGGTGCGATCCACTGCTCGGCACGCGCCGAGCTGTTCGTGTACGACGTCAGCGTGCGGGGCTGGTTCTCCTCGACAGGCTTTCCCGTGTCGAGGTCATAGCCCGGCAGACCGGAGGGCGCATAGGTCAATGTCGCGCCGCCGGTGATGTCGACCTGTCCGGCGAAGATCTGACCGCGAAGGGAGAGACTGGAGGCGATGACGACCTTGCAGGGCGAGTAGATCATCAGGGTGAGGCCGGCGAAGGAGAAGGTTCCTCCGATCTTGAACGACTGCGTGCCGCAGTCGGGCACCTTGTTGACGGTGGCACCCAGGTCGGCGTTGACCAGCCACAGCCGCGCGCCGTTGGATCCAGCGAAGCCGCCGCTGCCCCCGAGGTCGAACTGCTTTGCGTAGATCACCAGATCGGCCGGAACCGGCAGCTTCTGGTAGTCGGAGACCTTGAGCGCGCCCAGGCAGTTGCGCGCATCGAGCAGTCCGGGCCGCCCGTTCAGTCCATCGATCGCATTCTTCAGTGCTGTGTAGTCGCAGGTGCCCGACAGCACCACCGGGGTGAACCCCGGCCAGCGCGCAGTGTCGTACTTCAGGTCGATCCAGTCGGCCACGATCGGCACATCGGGGGCCTTCGGCGCGCCGACAACTGACGTGACGGTTTGGCCGCCGTCGACCGTGCCGGATCCGGTGCCGGTGATCGCCTTGGCATAGAGGTGGCCGCGGAAATCGACGTTGCTGGGATTAAGCTGCGCGGTGCCGTTCACCCAGCCGTTGCCCTTGATCGTGCCGCCCTTGTAGGTCAGGTTGCGCGCTGAGGTCGCATTGCCGTTCAGCGTCGCGCCCCAGTCAATGGTTGTGTCGACCCGCGACCAGGTGCTGCCGCCGATCGTGCCGCCGTTGAAGAGGATGTTCTCGGCGATCAGGTCGCCGCCGAGCGTGGGGTTGCCTGTGAGCGTCGCGGTCTTCGAGGCCCACACGTCACCCGACACGTTGCATGAGCCCTGCGCCTCGAAGGCGCCGTTGTTGATGACCCAGTCGGCCTGACCGCCGCTGTCGCCGTCGCAGATCACGTTGCCGTCTCGGACGTGCACGCTCGGCTCCAGGCCGTTCTCCGCCAACAGCTTGCCGGAGCCGCCCATGCCCTGTGAGCTGTAGGCGAATACGGCTGCGCCGCTGGGCTCCAGCCACTGGGGTCGACCGGTGTAGACGGCTTCGACGCTGCGGGTGGTGCCCGACTTTGCGAGATAGTCGGAAGCACTGGAGTAGCCGGTGGAGACGATGCGTACTTCCTCGCTATCGCCTGGGCAGCGCTTTCCGCCGCCAGTGAGCACGACGGTGCGGTAGTACGGCGGAGCGCTGGCCCCGCTCTCGAACAGCGGCCCGTGAGCCGCGCACGTGTTGGCGGTGATCGCCGCTTGTGCGACGGTGACACCCGCTTCGGCCGCGAACTCTGCCGAAATCGTGTCCCGCGTCTCGTCTGTGCGCTCGAGCGCCTGCATCGTAATCGCCGAGAGAGTTGTGGCGATGACGATAGTCGCCAGAATAATGCCGACGACCGATACCAGCGCAGAGCCACGTTCATCGCGGTGAGGAGAAGGGATCAAACAGCGCACGGATTCACTCCGGACAATGAAAGGCGAGGAGTGGAGACCGTCTCAACGAGTGTCGGCGAGGTTGCAGTGGCGACGGTGAACCGCACGGCGACGCCGCTGCCCGACTGAATGAAGATGCGCGAGTCGCCCTCCCCGGGGCTGATCGACGAAGCGATGTGCATCCATCCGGACGGATTGTGGCCGGTCGGTCGTGGGATCTTGGTCGCGCTGATGCGCGCGAAGACGTCGCCGTCGCCCTCGGCATACCAGCCGTGGCAGGTATGCGACGGGGTGGCGGCAACGAAGAAGCGGCCGTCCGACGACACCGTCACATGCGTGGCGTTACGTATGGACTCGTTGATCGTTCGCGCAACCGTCTGCCCATCCCTCGAGGCGGCGGTAGAAGCCATCACAAGTGTCGAACCGCGAAGCGAGTTGACGAGCAACCCGAATCCCGCTGCGAGAATCACCCCGAGTAGCAGGACATAGACTAATAGCTCGACCAAGGTGAAGCCATCGTCGTGCGGATCGCGCATGTCATGGTCCTTTGACGCGGACAATGGTGCTGGCAGATGTCAGAACTGTGGTCTCGGGGCTTCCCAGGACCGGGGTATCAGTTGCTGACACCGTGAGTGTGACCGTTCCGCCTGTTGAGCAAGTCGGCCATCCTGCCCCTGCCGTACGGTGCAGATAAGTCTTCACTCCACGGGGATCGCTGTGCGTGATCGTGCCTGCTGTCAACCAGTGCGATATCTCACTGCAGAGAAACTCCCGCGTAGAGATCGTCGACAGCTGCTCGTTCACCGCTTGAGTGGCGGTCGTCACAGTGGTGTTGACGGTAGCGGCTTTCAGGCTCGTCGCGAGCAATGGAAGGAAAGCGGCGGCGATGACCGCAAGCAGGAGCATAGAAACAAGGGCTTCGGCCATTCCGAAACCCTTGTCGTCGTCGCGGCGCAAGCGCATCGTGCTTCTCGGACCGTCAGGCGCGACTAGTTGCTGTGCTGGCGCGGCAAGCACAGCGCCAGCACAGCAGCCAATAATCAGTCGACCGCAGTGGGCTCGCCGCCGGTACCCGTGTTGTACGTCCAGCCGTTGCCCGTGGCAACGAACTCAACGGTCTCCGGGTCAGTGTCGGCAGTGACCTCTGCAGGGTCGGTCGTGATCGTAATTCCGTCGCCGGCTGCCTTCGTGATGGCGGTTCCTGCGGCGGTCTGCGGGGCGTTCGGGCTCGCAAAGAGCTCAGAGACGAAGATTGACTTCGCTTGCGTCGCTGATGCCTTGACGGCCGACTTCTCGGCGTTGTCAACCGAGCTCAGGTACACCGGAATGGCGATCGCGGCGAGGACGCCGATGATGAGGACGACGACGAGCAGCTCGATGAGCGAGAAGCCCTTTTCGTCGTTGTTCTTGAGTTCGGTGCGGCGGCGAACCAGTGCGTCGATGACGCGGTTCGTCGTCCGGGGGGCGGCAGCGAACATGTGGGGGCGCTCCTGTTCAGGAAATATGACTGTGTTGAGACACCTGCCGGCGTCGAAGAAAGTCTGGCAGAAACAGCAATGACACGCCCAGCGGTGGCGAAGAATTCGGGGGGAGGATCTCTGCGCCCTGAAACCGGTGGGTGGGTGTCAACCCGTCTGCTGGATCTGGTCGAAAACTCCGAAGATCGGCAGGTAGAGGGAAAGTATCATGCCGCCGACGATGATTCCAACGATGACGACCATGACCGGTTCGATCATCGCAGTAAGTCGCTGCGCTGTCTGCTTGACCTCCCGATCAGTGAAATCGGCCACGCGTTTCAGCATGGCGTCGAGTGCGCCGGTGTCCTCTCCCACCGCGACCATCTGGCTCACGAGCGGCGGGAAGATCGGCTCGGCGACCACGAGCGCGGCGAGCGATCGGCCGCGGCGCACGCCCTCGGCGATGCGCCCGACCGCGTCTTCGACCGACGCGCTGCCCGCCGTCTGCTTCACGATCGCGAGGGCCTGCAGGATGGGCACGCCGGCGCTGAGGGTCGTCGACAGTGTGCGGGTGAAGCGCGCGATCGCGGCCTTGCGGAAGAAGGGGCCGAGCACAGGGATCTTGCTGCGCGCGGTGTCGATCGCCTGCCGCACGGCGTCGGTGTGCCCGTAGCGGCGGAACCAGAACGTCCCTCCGACCGCAAGCACGACGAGCAGCGGCCCGAGCCACACCATGTTCTGCGACAGCACGACGAGGATCTGCGTCGGCAGGGGCAGCTCGCCACCGAGGTCGTCGAACATCTTCTGGAACACCGGCACGATGAAGATGAGCATGGCGATCACGGCGAGCACCGCGACGCACAGCACGATCACGGGATAGGTCAGTGCGGCCTTGACCGTGTCGCGGATCTCGAGATCCGAGTCGAACGCGTCGGCCGCCGAGTTCAGCGACTCCGCCAGGAATCCGCCGGCCTCACCGGCGCGCACCAGGTGTACGAGAAGCGGGGGGAAGACATCCGGTCGCTTCGCGAAGGCGTCCGAGAGGGGGCTGCCGCGCTCGATGTCGCGCAGCACCGTGGTGAACACGTCGCGCAGCCGCGCGTTCTCGAGCTGGCCGACGATGATCGACAGACCCCGCACCAGGGTGAGGCCCGCGTCGATCATGGTCGAGAGCTGCCGGATGGCCAGCGACACCTCGCGCAGGCCGATCTTCTTCTGCAGGAACGAGAACTCGAGCTCCCGCGTCAGGATGCTCGACTCGCTGACCTTCTCGGGCGTGATGCCCATCTCACGCACGCGCACCATCGCGGCGGCCTTGCTCGGGGCGTCGACCGTGCCCCGGCGGCGCTTGCCGGTGGTGTCGCGCCCGACGTAGTCGAACGCCTGCGCGTTGCTCATTGCCTGCGGCTGCGACGCGAGTACAGGTCGCCGTAGTCGGGCTCGGCGGCGCCGCCCGAGGTCGAGCGGCGGGCCAGCTGGCGGAAGCCGTCCTTGTCCTGCGCGCGCTCCTGGGCCGCCTCGTACGTGATGCGTCCGGCGTCGACCAGCTCGGCCAGGTTCTGGTCGAGCGTGTGCATGCCGTGGATCGACCCGGCCTGCAGCACGCCGGGGATCTGGTGCATCTGCTCCTCGCGGATGAGGTTCGCCACGGCCGGCGTCATCACCAGCACCTCGGTGGCGGCCACGCGGCCGGTGCCGCTCGCATCCGGCACCAGCGTCTGACAGACCACGCCGCGCAGCGTCGCCGCGAGCTGGGTGCGCACCTGCTGCTGCTGGTGCGGCGGGAACACGTCGATGATGCGGTCGATCGTCTGCGGCGCGCTCTGCGTGTGCAGCGTGCCGAACACGAGGTGACCGGTCTCGGCGGCGGTGAGGGCGACCGAGATCGTCTCGAGGTCGCGCATCTCGCCGATCAGGATGACATCCGGGTCCTGTCGCAGCACCTGGCGCAGCGCCACCTGGAACGACGCCGTGTCGTGACCCACCTCGCGCTGGTTCACGATCGAACGCTGGTGCGGGTGCAGGAACTCGATCGGATCCTCGATCGTCATGATGTGGTCGGCGCGGGTCTTGTTGATCTGGTCGATCAGCGCCGCGAGCGTCGTGGACTTGCCCGATCCGGTGGGGCCCGTGACCAGCACCAGGCCGCGGGGCATCTCGGCGAAGCGCTGGATGGCGCGCGGCATGCCGAGTTCGGCGAGCGACTTGATCTTGGTCGGGATGAATCGGAACACGGCGCCGGCCGTGCCGCGCTGCTGGTAGATGTTCGCGCGGAAGCGCGCGCCCGGCGACAGCGGGTACGCGAAGTCGAGCTCGTGCGTCGACTCGAACTGCTCGCGCTGCGCGGGCGTCAGCAGCGTGCGGATTTCGCGCAGCACGTCGTCGGATGTCCACACCGGCGCGTCGTCGATCGGCCGCAGCGACCCGTGCAGGCGCATCATGGGCGGCACGCCCGCCGTGATGTGCAGATCGGAGCCGCCGTCGGCGACCACCCGGTGCAGGGCGTCGACGACGGTGAACGACGGGGCGTAGGGGCGTCCGAACGAGGGCTCGGACGCGGCGGGGGAGACCATGTCCACGGGCTCACTGTATCGGGGCATCCGTGCCGTCCGCGGACGCTGCCGCGCTGACCGGGACGGGGCGCCGGCACGCGGGCGCCTGCGGGTCGTGTGTCTCGTCCACAGGCGGTGCCGGATGGGCGTTGTCCACAGGTGCGGATTGGGTGCGGGGTCGGCGGTTTCGTGGCGTCGGGAATGTCGGTGGTGGCTGGGACGATGGGGGTATGACGACGCAGGCGACCGCTCCGGGTTCGTGGGTTCCCACGCCCGGTGAGCGCGCGCGGGCCGGGGCGTTGCTGGATGAGTTCGTGGATGTGCAGCAGCAGATCTCGCGACTCCAGGCCCGGGCTGCGGCCGTGCTGGCGGGGTTGGCGGAGGTCGCGGCGGTGCAGGCCCGGCGGAGCGGGTCGGAGTCGGAGTACGAGTTCGCGTCGCGGTCGATGGCCGCCGAGGTGGGCGCCGCAGTGCGGGTGCCGGATGGGACGATCCGGGCGCGAATGGCCGAGGCGGTGACCCTGGTGACCCGGTTCCCGGCGACGTTCGCCGCGCTCGAGGAGGGGCGGATCGGCCAGGAGCATGCCCGGGTGGTCGTGGCGGCGGGTGAGCGGATCGAGGACGACGATTCCCGCGCCGAGTACGAGACGGTCGTGCTCACGCGGGCGGAGAGGATGACGGCGGGCCGGTTGCGCTCGCTCGCGAAGACCGTCGCGGACAAGATCGAACCCCTGCCTCTGGTCGAGCGTCACGCCGAGGCGATGACCCAGCGGGGCGTGTGGGTGACCCCGTTGGAGGAGGGGATGGGTGAGTTGCGGGTGGTCCTGCCCGCCGTGCTCGCGTTCGGGGTGCATGACCGGCTCACCCAGATGGCCCGCACCCTCAAACGCACCGCCGACGATGGTGACGACCGGACGGTCGATCACCTCCGCGCCGATCTCCTCGCCGACCTGCTGCTCACCGGCACCGCCACTGCGGGTGAGGGGCTGGATGCGATCAGGGCCACCGTGCAGGTGACCATCCCCGTCGACACGGTCACCGGCCTCGGCGACGAGTCGGCGTTCCTCGCCGGGTACGGCCCGGTCGACCCCGACACGGCTCGCCGTCTCGCCGGCAACACCGCCACCTGGGTGCGGTTGTTCACCGACCGCGACACGGGATGCCTCCGCACCGCCGACACGTACACGCCGACGGCGGCGCAGCGCCGGTTCCTCGCAGCGCGCGACGAGCACTGCCGGTTCCCTGGATGCCGTCAGCCCGCCACCCGGTGCGACATCGACCACACCATCCCGCATGCCGAACACGGGCCCACGGATGTCGGCAACCTCGCCCACCTGTGCGAATCGCACCACCGGCTGAAACACCACACGCCCTGGCAGATGAGTCAGGGCCCCGGCGGGGTCATCCACTGGACGAGCCCGCTCGGCCGCAGATACGCCCACCAGCCCACGCCGGCCGTCCGGTTCCAGGCACTCGACGACATCCCCATGCCCGACCTCGCGATCGGCGAGCCCGCGCCGTTCTGAGAGAGCGGCCGCTACGCCACGACGCGCAGGATCTCCTCGATCGAGGTGATGCCGTCGAGGGCCTTGAGCCAGCCGTCCTCGCGCAGCGTGTGCATGCCCTGGCTGCGCGCGGTGTGCGCGATCTCGGTGCTCGACGCCCGGGCGACCGCCAGCCGCTCGATCTCCTCGGTCACGGCCATCACCTCGTGGATCGCCGTGCGCCCGCGGTATCCGGTCTCGGCGCAGTGCTGGCATCCCACCGGGCGGTACACGGGGCGGCCGTCGCCCTCGGGTCGCTGGAACCCGTTGACGGCCAGCTCGTCGTCGGTCACGGCATCCGGCTGCTTGCACCGGTCGCACAAGCGCCGGATCAGTCGCTGCGCGACCACCACATCCAGCGCCGAACCCACCAGGAACGGCTCGACGCCCATTTCGATCAGACGGGTCACGGCGCTGGGCGCGTCGTTGGTGTGCAGGGTCGACAGCACGAGGTGGCCGGTCAGGGCTGACTCGATCGCGATGTTCGCGGTCTCGGCGTCACGGATCTCGCCCACGAGCATCACGTCGGGGTCGGAGCGCAGGATGGCGCGCAGCGCGTTGGCGAACGTCAGGCCCGCCTGCGTGTTGATCTGCACCTGGTTCACGCCGTTCATCCGGTACTCCACCGGATCCTCGATGGTGATGACGTTCACCTCGGGCTTGGCGAGCTCGCTCACGGTCGAGTACAGGGTGGTCGACTTGCCCGAGCCGGTCGGACCGGTGACCAGGATCATCCCGTACGGCTTGGTGTACGCCGCACGGTAGGTCTCGAGGTTGCGCCGCGACAGGTTGAGACTCTCGAGCGACAGCGCCGTGCCCGACTGGTCGAGGATGCGCATGACGATCTTCTCGCCCCACACCGTGGGCAGCGTGGCGACGCGCAGGTCGACCTTGCGCCCCTCGTGCTGCACCGAGATGCGGCCGTCCTGGGGGATGCGCCGCTCGGCGATGTCGATGTCGCTCATGATCTTCAGGCGCGAGATCACGCCCGACTGGATCGACTTCGGCGCGCTGGGCATCTCGTGCAGCACGCCGTCGATGCGATACCGCACGCGCACGCGGTCGGCCGTGGGCTCGATGTGGATGTCGCTCGCGCGGTCGCGGATGCCCTGGCCCAGCACGAGGTTCACGAAGCGCACGATCGGCGCGTCGTCGTCGCCCGCGCCGCCCGAGACGACGAAGGTGCTGTCGTCGGTGGTGTCCTCGTCGCTCGTCTCGAAGCTCGTCGACAGGGCCGTGAGCTCCTCGTCGGCGCGGTGATGCCGGTCGATGTACGCGTGGATGTCGCTGGCCGTGGCCACCACGATCGTCACGGGCATGCCGTACGCCACGCGCACGTCATCGAGCGCCACGACGTTCTCGGGGTTCGCCATCGCGAGCACCAGCCGCGAGCCGTCGCGCACCGACAGCGGGGCGATCTCATTGGCGTGCGCGAACGACACCGACAGCCGCGACAGCAGCTCGGGGTCGCCGCTCTCCTCCTCGAGCTGCACGAACGGCACACCGAACTGCACCGCCCGGGCCCGCGCGAACGCCTGCTCCGACAGCTCGCCCGACTCGAGCAGCTCGCGCAGGCGCTGCAGCTCGTCCCGCTCCGAGCCGGCCAGCTGCAGCGCGCGCTCGCGCGGCAGCGCACCCTGCCTCACGAGGATGTGGATGAGAGCGGCCACGTGACTGCCTTCCGGGGGATGCCTGCGGTTGCCTTCGGGGGGAGGGGGAGGGGCGGTCGTCTGCGTCGTATGCGGGGGCGGCTATCTTATCCCCGCGCGGTGCGATCCCCACGAGGGCGAATTCTGTGTGACACGCCCGGAAGGCGCGGTTCTGGCCCCGATTCGCGCCCGAGCGCAGTGCCTGGTAACGTAGTCCCTCGGTTCGCGAGAGTGAAAAACCTCCGGATCATGCACCTCTAGCTCAATCGGCAGAGCAACTGACTCTTAATCAGTGGGTTCAGGGTTCAAGTCCCTGGGGGTGCACCACCCGAGACCCCCTCGAGATCGTCGCGATCGCGAGGGGGTCTCGCTCTGTCTGGCGGCGGCGCCCGCGACGGAGGTACCCGCCGTCGGCGCGGATGCCCTTCCCGTGCGGAACTGCGGACAGAATGGCCGTGCGGAGCGGGCGTGCGACCCTTCGCTCGGAGGACGAATCGGATGTCGACGATGGTGGGGGAGGATCCCCGTGTCAGCGCGATCTTCCGCGCGCTCGCGACCGGCGACTACGACGAGGCGATCGACCTGAGCGAGCGGCACTGGGCGTTCGTCACGAGCTTCCGCCGCGAGGTCAAGCGCGCCGTGGCCGATTCGCTGCCCGACGAGGTGCTGGCCCGCCGACCGGCGTGGGCCGTCGTGAAGCTCTCGCTGGCCCACACCTTCCTGGGCCGGCTGCGCCCCACGATGTGGGCCGCATCGCTGCCGCCGCTCGCACCCGATGCGAACCTGTTCGATCGCCTGGCGGTGCACACGGCCCATGCCTCCGCGGCCCGCTCGGCGGGACGCCTCGACGAGGCGCTGGCGTGGGTCCAGCGCGCGCGGCGTCAGCTGGCGGCCAGCACGCCCGCCGAGCGCGAGGGCGCGAGCTGCGCGCTGGCCGAGATGCACCACGAGTGGGGCCTGGTGGCCATGTTCGCGGGACGCGGCGACGAGGCCATCGGGTTGTTCGAGCAGTCGTTCGACTGGGCCGAGCAGCTCGACCATCCCCGGGCGGCGATCAACGCCGCCGCTGAGCTGGCGTGGCTCGTCACCTTCGCCGGTCATCGCGGCCAGGCGCTGGGATGGCTGCGTCTGATCGAGCAGCTGCGCGCCGCGAACCCGGCCGTGCAGCAGACGCGCCGCACCGACCGCATCGCCCGCGCCCACCTGCTGCTCAGCGAGCTCGACCTCGTCGGCGCCCGCGCCGAGCTCGAGGCCGTCGGCGACGCGCACGAGCACGAGCTGCTGCGGTGCGCCGTGCGGAGCATGATCGACGCGCACGATCCCGACCTCGACCCCGCGACGATCCTGGCGCAGCTGCAGGCCGACGTCGAGGCGTTCCATGACGGCTGGTCGTCGGCCGACCTCAACGCGAACATGATCGCCGTCGCACGCGCACGCCTGCATCTGCGGACGGGCCACGGCGAACGCGCCCTGCACGCCGTGCAGGGGGTCCAGAGCGCCAGGGCGGATGAGCGCCCGATCGAATCGGGGCGCGCCGCCGCGGTGCTCTATCAGCTCGGCGAGCACGACCGGGCATACGCCATCGCCACGAGATATGCCGCCGAGGGCACGCCCTGGCCGCGCATGCGGGTGGATGCGCTCGTCGTGCGTGCCGCCGTCCTGCTCCGGCGCGGGAAGCGTGCCGAGGCGGCCGGGACATTCGCCGACGCCCTCGACCTCGTCGCGGACAACCGCCTGCTGGTGGGCCTCGCGATCCTGCCGCCGTCCGAGCTGCGCGAGCTGGCCGACCTGCTGCCCGCGCACGATGAACGCGCGCAGCTCGCCCTCGCTGTCGCCGAGGCCCGCATCGCGTTCCCCGCCGGCGGGAAAGACGAGCGGCTGACGGCGCGCGAGCGGACGGTGCTGGGCGTGCTGGCCGAGGGAGTGACGGTGCCCGAGGCCGCGCGGCGCCTGACCGTGTCAGCGAACACCGTCAAGACGCAGCTGCGATCGCTGTACCGCAAGCTGGGCGTGCACGACCGGCAGGCGCTTCTCCTCGTCGCACGCGAGCGGGGCCTGCTGTGAGCCCCGACCCGCTCGTCGCCCAGGCCTACCTCGCGCTGGCGGACGCGCAGTGGCAGCGGGCCGTCGCGCTGGCCGAGGACAACTGGGACGCCCTGCTGGACTCGCGTGCGACGGTGCTGCGCGTGATCGCCGAGGCCGTGCCGGCCGAGCTGATCGCCGGGCGTGCGCGGTGGCAGCAGCTGCAGGCGCACACGCCGTACCGCCCGGCGCCGCCGCCGGGGCGCGCCGCCCGGCCCCCGGCCCACCCCGCGTGGCAGAGGATCGCCGATCTCACGGCCCTCAGCCGCACGGCTCGCATCTCGGGAGACATCGCCCGGGCGCTCGAGTGCGCGTTCGAGGCACGCGACATCTTCCGTCGCACGCGCACCGCCGTCGAAGCGCCTGCATCCGCCCCCCGGCTCATGTTCGAATGGGCCCTCGCGTTCGTCGTCGGAGGGCCCGTGGCGCGCGCCGGCTGGGAGACGCATCCCGAGTCTCAGCTCGAGGAGACGTTCTCGTGGGCCGTGGCCTGCGATGATCGCGAGATCGCCTCGCGCTGCGCCGCCGAGCTCGCCTGGCTGCACGCGTTCGCCGGTCGGGCCGACAGCACGGCGCAGTGGATGGAGCGCGCGTCGTTCATGAGCGCCGCGGCCGGGCAGCGGGAGACCACGACGCCCGCCCGCCTGGCGCGCTCGATGCGGCGCAGCGACGCCCTCGACTTCGAGGGCGCGCTGGAGACCGTGGCGACGCTGTCGGGCGACCACCTCTACGACCACCGCATCCTCGTCGCCGGCGCCGCCACGATGTACGCGGTGCATCTGGGCGGCACCGCCATCGCGCGCAGCCGGGAGGAGCTCGCGCGCGTGTGCGAGGCGTCGCCGGAGGGTGCGCGCAGCGCACCGCTCAACAGCGGGGCTCTGGCCTACGCCGAGTCGTACCGCCTGCTGCTCGAGCAGCGCCCCTCCCAGGCGCTGCGTCTGCTCGCTTCGGCCCCGGGCGGCCGGCTGCCGCTGTACGCCGAGGCGCGGCGCGGCACCGCCCTGCTGCAGCGCGGCGACCTGCGCGGGGCCGAGCTCGCGGCCATGGCGGCCATCGAGGAGGGCGGTGCCATGCCACGCTTCGCGGTCGAGGCCTGGGCCACGATCGCGGCCGTGCGGCTCCGGTCGGGATCGCCCGACGCGGCCGGGCAGGCGTTCGGTCGCGCCGTCGATCTGGCCGACCGCAACGGGCTGCCCGTGGCGCTGGGCCTCATCTCGACGGCCGACCACGAGGCGCTGCTCACGCTGCTCGAGGGGCGAGCGCACAGCCCGAGCCTCGCCGCGCTGCGCACGCACGCCATGCGCCGCCCCGAGCCCGTCGCCGCTCCCGCGCCGCTGACGGCGCAGGAGCTGCGTGTGGTCGAGGCCATGGGGGCGCACCGTTCGGTGCAGGATGTCGCCGTCCGGCTTGACGTCTCGGCCAACACGGTCAAGACGCAGCTGCGCTCGATCTACCGCAAGCTCGGCGTCTCGCGTCGCTCGGACATGCTGCGCGTGGCGCGCGAGCACGGTCTGCTCTGAGCGGACCGCGCGCGCTCAGGCGAGCGTCACTCGTCGCTGATGCCGTATTGCGCGCGGAGCGCCTGCTCCGCCGCGTCGGCGTCGCCGTCCCGCACCGCGTCGCGCAGCGTGCGGATGTTCTCCGCGAGCTCCTCGACGGTGTCGAGCGGCATGGTGGTGGCCGCGAGGTTGCGCTGGATCGCCATTGAGACGTCGTTCGACATCATCGACATGAAGGCGTTGCCCGCCAGAGCGACCAGCAGCGCGTGCAGGTCGCGGCGTGCCACAGCCGTGCTGCCGTCGCGCTCGAGGTGCGAGACGATCTCGTCGATCGCCCGGGCCGCGTCCGTGCGCTCGTCGGGGGTCATCCGCGCCAGGGCCATGCGCACGAGCGAGACCGAGTAGTGGCCCGAGAACTGGCGTGTGGCCTCCGCGAGGTCGGGCGTCACCTCGGTGACGCGCGTGTAGCGGCTCGCGGCCGTCTCGATCAGGCCCACGCGCTGCAGTCGCTGCAGCGCCTCGCGCACGGGCATGCGGGAGACGCCCAGCTGCTCGGCGAGGTCGTGGTCGCGCACGCGCGATCCGGCCGGGATGGTGCCGTCCATGATGGCCGACGCGATGCGCTCGGCGACCATGTCGCTGAGCCGTACGGGAGTGATCTCGAGGGTGTCGATCATCGTCTGCTCCTGAATCCTGTTGCGGGGGAGTCCGGAGACGGACGTGCGTCCTGGGTGCGGACGTGCGCGAGCCGGAAGGCGTGCGCGTCACGGTCGTCGTGCCGGTGCACGGGGCGGAGGCGAAGGTGGGACGGGGGAGGGGGGATCCGGCATCCGGCCACGTGCGGTCAGGCCACGATATGCCGGATGGTCCGGATCCCGGTCGTGGTCCGGACCATCCTCAGGTTCCCCCGGCGAAATTCACCCGCTGCATCACCTGATCGCGCGGCTGCTCGCAGCAGGGACGCCGGATCGCGAGATCCGGCGTCCGAGAGGTCTGCAGTCTGCGGCGTCAGCGGCGCGTCCGCTTCGCGACGTCCTTGTCCGCCGCCTGAGGGGAGTAGTACTTCGACTCCTTGCCCTTGATCGGCGAATCGTCCGACACAGGCCGGCCGCGGCTTGCCTTGCGGATGTCGAGGATCGTCCCGATCGTGAGCGCGAAGGTGATGCCCCAGCTCACCCACCCGAGCGCGGTGCGCCACGTGAACGTCTGTGCGTTCGCGCCCCGCAGCAGGGCGTAGCCGCTCGTGATCGTGCCGATCAGTCCCGTTCCGCTGAGGTATTTGCGCAGTGCCATAGCGTCCACGCTAGCGCTCACGCCCGCGCGGCGCAGGGGCTTGCGCGGGCACCGTCGCCCGTGGCAGCGGTCCATAACCGCCCGGGCATGCACCGTCAACCCCCGGCCCCCGGGTCGAGCCGCGAAAAGCCCGCTGATACGGTGAAACCAGCCCCCGAGGAGGAGCCCCATGTCCCGTGCAGATCTCGTCGTCGTCGCCAATCGTCTCCCCGTGGATCGGGTGATCACGCCCGACGGCGAGGAGAGCTGGCGCCGTTCGCCGGGCGGTCTCGTCACGGCCCTCGAGCCCGTCATGCGCAAGCCGGATCGCGCATGGGTGGGCTGGGGCGGCCAGCCCGACCTCGACATCGAGCCCTTCGATTTCGAGGGTGCCCGCCTCGTGCCGGTGCCGCTCAGCGCGGGCGAGATCGAGTCGTACTACGAGGGATTCGCCAACGGCACGATCTGGCCGCTGTACCACGACGTGATCGCGACGCCCGTGTACCGGCGCTCGTGGTGGGAGTCGTACGTGCGCGTCAACCGGCGTTTCGCCGAGGCCGCCGCCGAGACGGTCGAGCCGGGCGGCGTCGTGTGGGTGCAGGACTACCAGCTGCAGCTCGTGCCGAAGATGCTGCGCGAGCTGCGACCCGACGTGACCATCGGATACTTCCACCACATTCCGTTCCCCGCATACGGGCTCTACTCGCAGCTGCCGTGGCGGCGGCAGGTGTTGGAGGGGCTGCTGGGCGCCGACGTCATCGGCTTCCAGCGCCAGGCCGATGCGGGCAACTTCCAGCGCTCGGTGCGCCGCGTGTTGCACTACACGACCCGTTCGAACGAGATCGTGGTCACCTCCGCGCAGGACGGGAAGGACGAGTCGCGCGTCGCGATCGCCAAGGCGTATCCGATCTCCATCGACGCGCAGTCGTACATCGAGCTCGCCCAGGACCCCAAGGTGCAGGCGCGCGCCAAGGAGATCCGGCAGCAGCTGGGCGACCCGAAGACCATCCTGCTCGGCGTCGACAGGCTCGACTACACGAAGGGCATCCGCCACCGTCTCAAGGCGTTCGGCGAACTGCTGCAGGATGGCCGCCTCTCGGTGGGCGACGCGACGCTGGTTCAGGTCGCCAGTCCGTCGCGCCAGCGCGTCGAGGCCTACTCCGACCTGCGCGACGAGATCGAGCTGACCGTCGGGCGGATCAACGGCGACTACGACACGATGCACCACACGGCCATCCGATATCTGCACCAGGGCTTCCCGCGCGAGGAGATGGTGGCCCTCTATCTGGCCGCCGACGTGATGCTGGTCACGGCGCTGCGCGACGGCATGAACCTCGTCGCCAAGGAGTACGTCGCCTCGCGCATCGACCACAGCGGCGTGCTGCTGCTGAGCGAGTTCGCGGGCGCCGCGGACGAGCTCACGAGCGCCCTGCTGGTCAACCCGCATGACATCGACGGCATGAAGGACCTGATCATGCGGGCCGTGCAGATGTCGCCCGGAGAGCAGTCCCGCCGCATGCGCGCCCTGCGCCGACGGGTGCTCGACCATGACGTCGAGGACTGGTCGCACGACTTCCTCAGCGACATCGACAAGGTCCGGACCGCGCGCACCGGGCGCTGAGCCCACGGCGCCGAACCGCAACGGAGGGCACTCTGCCATGACACGCTCCTGGGCCGCGGAGGTGGACGAGCTGGCTCGCACCGAGAGACTTCTGGTCGCGCTCGACTTCGACGGCACGCTCGCTCCGCTCGGCGACGACCCGATGGCGGTGCGGGCGCTGCCCGAGACGGCGGCGGCCGTGCGGCGCCTGGTCGCCCTTCCCGACACGACGGTCGCGTTCGTGTCGGGGCGTCAGCTCGCCGACCTGCGGGTCATCGGCGAGCACGCGGACGACTCGCTCGTCTGGCTGGCGGGCTCGCACGGGGCGGAGCACTGGCGTCCGTCCGGTGTGGCCGTGGCGGAGTTCGAGGCCGAGGTCGAGCGCAGCACGATGGCCGACGATGCGGAGCACACGGCCGGCGCCGACGCCCTTGCGGCGGAGGCGGAGCGTGCCCTCGACGGCATCGCCGGGGCATGGATCGAGCGCAAGGCATACGGGTTCGCGCTGCATACGCGCCTGGCGGAGAGGGGCGACGCCGAGCGCGCGCAGGAGCTCGTCGACGCGCTGGTGGCCCAGAGGGCGCCCGACTGGCGCCGCCGCACGGGCAAGGACATCCTCGAATACGCCTGGCGGCATGAAGGCAAGGACGCGGCCATCGCGCGGCTGCGCGGGGAGACGGGCGCCACGGCCGTGCTGTTCGCGGGAGACGACGTGACCGACGAGGACGCCCTGCGCAGCCTCGGAGACGGAGATCTCGGGGTGCGCGTGGGCGAGGGCGAGACGGCCGCGCGCGTGCGCGTGGCCGACCCGTCCGAGCTCGGCGAGTTGCTCACCGCGCTGGCCGTCGCGCGAGCATCCTGAGCCGCTCCGGGGCGGGCCGTGGAGCGGTTTGCGCGCGCGTCGGGGCGCCCTGCGGCGCGGGCATAGACTTCCCACATGGTCGACCTCGCAACACCCGCCGGTTCCCCTGACATCAAGCCCCGCAGTCGCGTCGTCACGGACGGCATCGAGGCCACCACATCCCGCGGCATGCTGCGCGCGGTCGGCATGGGCGACGCTGACTGGGAGAAGCCGCAGATCGGCATCGCGTCGAGCTGGAACGAGATCACCCCCTGCAACCTCAGCCTCGACCGCCTCGCGCAGGGCGCCAAGGAGGGCGTGCACTCGGGCGGCGGCTACCCGCTGCAGTTCGGCACCATCTCGGTCTCCGACGGCATCTCGATGGGCCACGAGGGCATGCACTTCTCGCTCGTCTCGCGCGAGGTCATCGCCGACAGCGTCGAGACCGTGATCCAGGCCGAGCGCCTGGACGGCACCGTGCTGCTCGCCGGCTGCGACAAGTCCATCCCCGGCATGCTCATGGCCAGCGCGCGCCTCGGACTGTCGAGCGTGTTCCTCTACGCCGGCTCGATCGCCCCCGGATGGGTCAAGCTCTCGGACGGCACCGAGAAGGACATCACGATCATCGACTCGTTCGAGGGCGTCGGCGCGTGCCGCGCGGGGCTCATGAGCGAAGAGGACCTCAAGCGCATCGAGTGCGCCTTCGCGCCGGGTGAGGGTGCCTGCGGCGGCATGTACACCGCCAACACGATGGCGTCCGTCGCCGAGGCCCTGGGGCTGAGCCTTCCCGGCTCGGCGGCGCCGCCCTCGGCCGATCGCCGCCGCGACTACTTCGCCCACCGCTCGGGCGAGGCGGTCGTGAACCTGCTGCGCCAGGGCATCACCACCAGGGACATCCTGACCAAGGAGGCCTTCGAGAACGCGATCGCCCTCGCCATGGCCCTGGGCGGTTCGACCAATGTCGTGCTGCACCTGCTCGCGATCGCGCGCGAGGCCGAGATCGACCTCACGCTGCACGACTTCAACCGCATCGGCGACAAGACGCCTCACGTGGCCGACATGAAGCCGTTCGGCAAGTACGTCATGAACGACGTCGACCGCCACGGCGGCATCCCCGTGATCATGAAGGCCATGCTCGACGAGGGCCTGCTGCACGGCGACGCCCTGACAGTGACCGGCAAGACGCTCGCGGAGAACCTCGCCGACCTGAATCCCGACCCGGTCGACGGCGACGTGATCCACACGTTCGACAACCCCATCCACGCGTCCGGCGGCATCACGATCCTGCACGGCTCGC
Source organism: Microbacterium sp. NPDC096154 (assembly GCF_040302945.1). NCBI lineage: Bacteria > Bacillati > Actinomycetota > Actinomycetes > Micrococcales > Microbacteriaceae > Microbacterium > Microbacterium sp. NPDC096154. The sequence goes on along the minus strand of NZ_JBEOSM010000007.1, from coordinate 99,797 downwards.
TCGCGCCCGAGGGTGCGGTCGTGAAGTCGGCCGGCTTCGACGCCGACGTGTTCGAGGGCCCCGCGCGCGTGTTCGAGCGCGAGCGCGCCGCGATGGACGCCCTCGCCGAGGGGCGCGTGAACGCGGGCGACGTGGTGGTGATCCGCTACGAGGGCCCCAAGGGCGGCCCCGGCATGCGCGAGATGCTCGCCATCACGGCGGCCATCAAGGGCGCCGGCCTCGGCAAGGATGTACTACTCTTGACGGACGGTCGATTCTCAGGCGGCACAACCGGACTGTGCATCGGCCATGTTGCACCCGAGGCGGTGGACGGAGGTCCGATCGCCCTGGTGCGCGATGGTGATCTGATCAGGGTCGATATCGCGGCTCGCACTCTCGACCTACTCGTCGACGACGCAGAGCTCGAATCCCGCCGTTCCGGCTGGGAGCCCCTGCCCCCGCGCTACACCCGAGGCGTTCTGGCGAAGTACTCGCGACTCGTGCGCTCCGCTGCGGAGGGCGCGACGACCGGCTGACATCCGCGCGTCCCCACGCGGATCCTCGACCCGACTCAAGGAAGCATCACCATGCCGTCCGATACCCCCTTCGACGCGGCCAAGGTCCTGCCGCGGCCTCCCGCCTCCCGCTCGGCGACGCCCGCCGCGCCCGTCATCACGGGCGCGGAGGCGGTCGTCCGCTCGCTCGAGCTGCTCGGCGTCACCGACGTGTTCGGGCTGCCCGGCGGCGCCATCCTGCCCGTCTACGACCCGCTGATGTCGGCTGCCACGCTGCGCCACATCCTGGTGCGCCACGAGCAGGGCGCGGGCCACGCGGCCGAGGGCTACGCCTCGGCCAGCGGCAAGGTCGGCGTCGCGATCGCCACGTCCGGCCCGGGTGCGACCAACCTCGTCACGGCCATCGCCGACGCGTACATGGACTCGGTGCCGATCGTCGCGATCACGGGCCAGGTGTTCTCGACCCTCATGGGCACGGACGCGTTCCAGGAGGCCGACATCGTCGGCATCACCATGCCGATCACGAAGCACTCGTTCCTGGTGAAGGACGCCGCCGACATCCCCGGCGCCATCGCGGCGGCCTACGAGATCGCCTCGACCGGACGTCCCGGCCCCGTGCTCGTCGACATCACGAAGGACGCGCAGCAGGCCGAGGCGCCGTTCGTGTGGCCGCCGAAGATCGATCTGCCGGGCTACCGTCCCGTGACCAAGGCGCACGGCAAGCAGATCCAGGCGGCCGCGGCGCTCATGGCGCAGGCCGAGCGTCCGGTGCTCTACGTCGGCGGCGGCGTGATCCGCGCCCGCGCCGCCGAGGAGCTCAAGGTGCTGGCCGAGGCGAGCGGCGCGCCCGTCGTCACGACGCTCATGGCGCGCGGGGCATTCCCCGACTCGCACCCGCAGCACCTCGGCATGCCGGGTATGCACGGCTCGGTGCCGGCGGTGCTCTCGCTGCAGGAGGCCGATCTGATCGTGGCGCTCGGCGCGCGATTCGACGACCGTGTGACCGGCAAGGCCGCGCTGTTCGCTCCCAAGGCCAAGGTCGTGCACGTCGACATCGACCCCGCCGAGATCTCGAAGATCCGCACGGCCGACGTGCCGATCGTGGGCGACCTCAAGGATGTGCTCGTCGATCTCGAGGGCGCCCTGCGTGCCGCGGGCGAGAAGAACGACATCTCCGAGTGGTGGGCGTACCTGCGCGGGCTGCAGGACCAGTACCCGCTGGGGTACGCGCCCACCAGCGACGGCCTGCTCGCGCCTCAGCACGTCATCCAGCGCATCGGCGAGCTCACCGGACCCGAGGGCGTGTACGCGGCGGGCGTGGGCCAGCACCAGATGTGGTCGGCGCAGTTCATCAAGTACGAGCGTCCCAATTCGTGGCTCAACTCGGGCGGCGCCGGCACGATGGGCTACTCGGTGCCGGCCGCGATGGGCGCCAAGGTCGCCCAGCCCGACCGCGTGGTGTGGGCGATCGACGGCGACGGCTGCTTCCAGATGACCAATCAGGAGCTGGCGACCTGCGCGATCAACAACATCCCCATCAAGGTCGCGATCATCAACAACTCGTCGCTCGGCATGGTGCGGCAGTGGCAGACGCTGTTCTACGACGGCCGCTACTCGAACACCGACCTCAACACGGGTCACGACTCGATCCGCATCCCCGACTTCGTGAAGCTCGCGGAGGCGTACGGATGCCTCGCCATCCGGGTCGAGAAGCCGGAGGACGTGGATGCCGCCATCCAGACCGCGCTCGAGACCAACGACCGGCCCGTCGTGATCGACTTCGTCGTGAGCGCCGATGCGATGGTGTGGCCCATGGTGCCCCAGGGCGTGAGCAACAGCTACGTGCAGTACGCGCGCGACCACGCCCCGGCGTTCTCGGAGGAGGACTGATATGACGACGCACGTGCTGAGCCTCCTCGTGGAGGACAAGCCCGGTCTGCTGACCCGCGTCGCAGGTCTGTTCGCGCGCCGCGGCTTCAACATCGAATCGCTCGCGGTGGGCGTGACCGAGGTGCCGGGCCTGTCCCGGATCACGGTGGTCGTCGACGTCGACGAGCTGCCCCTCGAGCAGGTCACCAAGCAGCTCAACAAGCTGATCAACGTGATCAAGATCGTCGAGCTGGATCCGGCTTCGAGCGTGCAGCGCGAGCACATGCTCGTGAAGGTGCGCGCCGACAACGCGTCGCGGTCCAACGTGCTCGAGGTCGTGAACCTGTTCCGCGCGAACGTGGTCGACTACGCGCCCGACGCGCTCGTGATCGAGATCACCGGCGACAAGGGCAAGGTCGACGCGTTCCTGAGGGCCATCGAGCCGTTCGGGATCCGCGAGCTCGCCCAGTCGGGCCTGCTCGCCCTCGGCCGCGGATCCAAGTCCATCACCGAGCGCGTCCTGCGCGGCTAGAACTCTGCAGACCCCAACCCCACCAAGGAGAACCACCAAGTGAGCACCGAGATCTTCTACGACGCCGACGCCGACCTGTCGCTCATCCAGGGCAAGAAGGTCGCGATCGTCGGGTACGGCTCGCAGGGCCACGCGCACGCCCAGAACCTGCGCGACTCGGGCGTCGAGGTCGCCATCGCGCTCAAGGACGGCTCGAAGTCGGCTGCCAAGGCGCAGGACGAGGGCTTCGAGGTCAAGAGCGTCGCGGACGCCACCGCCTGGGCCGACCTCATCATGATCCTCGCCCCCGACCAGCACCAGCGCGGCATCTACTCGGAGTCGATCGCGCCGAACCTGACCGAGGGCAAGACGCTCGCCTTCGCCCACGGCTTCAACATCCGCTTCGGCTACATCGACGCGCCCGAGGGCGTCGACGTGATCCTCGTCGCCCCCAAGGCGCCGGGCCACACGGTGCGCCGCGAGTTCGTCGCGGGTCGCGGCATCCCGGACATCATCGCCGTCGAGCGCGACGCGTCGGGCCAGGCCTGGGACGTCGCCCTGTCGTACGCGAAGGCCATCGGCGGCACGCGCGCGGGCGTCATCAAGACCACGTTCACCGAGGAGACCGAGACCGATCTGTTCGGCGAGCAGGCCGTGCTCTGCGGTGGCATGAGCCACCTCGTGCAGGCCGGCTTCGAGGTGCTGACCGAGGCGGGCTACCAGCCGCAGATCGCGTACTTCGAGGTGCTGCACGAGCTCAAGCTGATCGTCGACCTCATGTGGGAGGGCGGCATCGCGAAGCAGCGCTGGTCGATCTCCGACACGGCCGAGTTCGGCGACTACGTGTCGGGCCCCCGCGTGATCGACGCGGGCACCAAGGAGCGCATGAAGGAGATCCTCGCCGACATCCAGTCGGGCGCCTTCGCCAAGCGCTTCATCGACGACCAGGACAACGGGGCGCAGGAGTTCCTCGCGCTGCGCGAGAAGGAGCAGGGCCACCCGATCGAGGCGACCGGCAAGGAGCTGCGCGCCCTGTTCTCGTGGAAGAACACCGACGACGACTACGTCGAGGGCTCGGCTGCGCGCTGACCTTCCCCATAGACCGCTCCACCAGAGCCGGATCAGACCCCCGCACCCAGCCGGTGCGGGGGTCGCTCCGTCTCTCGGGACGACCGGCGTACGCTGACGGGATGCCTCCCGTGACCGACGAGATCCTGCGGCGGGCGCGCGAGCGGCTGGTCGCCGCGCGCGAGGAGGCCGAACGGCGGCTCGCGGCGCGGGCCACAGACCTCTCGGGCGTCGCCGCCGCACGCGGCGACGCGACCGCCGACGACGAGCATGACCCGGAGGGCGCGACGCTCTCGGGGGAGTGGTCGCGGCTCGCGGGTCTCAGCGCGGCGGCGCGGCGCGAGCTGGCCGACATCCACGCGGCGCTCGCGCGCGTGGACGGCGGCACGTACGGCGTGTGCGAGGTGTGCGGACAGCCGATCGCCGAGGGGCGGCTCGAGGCGCGCCCCACGGCGACCCGCTGTGTGCGCTGCGCTCAGCCGTAGTACTCGTCGCACTCCTCGGGCGTCAGCCCCGCGTCCTCGCACACCTGCTGGATGAAGTCGGGGTTGTCGGTGCCGTACTGCTCGACGTTGCCGATGACCCAGCTCGTGAAGGCGATGCTGATGATGGTTCCGGCGACGAGTCCCACGGCGCCGAGGATCAGAGCGGCGATGGCCATGCCCTTGCCGGGGTTCTTCTTGACCAGCACGATGATGCCGATCACGATCGCGGCGATCAGCAGCAGGCCCGCGAAGAGCACGCCGTACGGGAACAGCGAGCCGAGGAAGCCGACGATGCCGAGCACGAGGGCTGTGATGGCGAGCCCCTTGCCCGCCGGGCGCGGCGCGCCGTAGGGCGCACCGCCGTAGGGGGCGCCTGCATAGGGGGCCGCGCCGTACGGGGAGCCCGGATCGGCGGGCGGGGCCGGCTGGTCGGAACCGTACGGCGGCACGGGCGCTCCCGGATGACCCGGTCCTGCAGGCGCGCCATACGGCGGCTGAGGCGCGCCGGGGAAGCCTGGCGGGGGCGGCGGAACGGACCCGTCCCCCGCGGGCGGCGGAACCGGCGGGGTGGCGCCGTCCTGCGGATGCTGCGGATGCTGCGGATCCTGGGGCTGCTGGGGCCGCTGGGGCTCGTGCGGGTGCGGGGGCTCGTTCGGAGGAAGCGACATGGGGGAACCTTAGCGCGGAGGTCGGCCTCGATCGATGCGGCCGAAGCGCCCCGGTCAGCGGAGCACCAGCTGGGGCTCGACCAGCACGTGGCGCGCGCCGTCGGGTGCTGTGGCCGAACCCGACGGATCCAGCAGCAGGTCGAGCGCCGCCGATGCGACCTGCTCCGGAAGCTGCTCGACGCTGCTGAGGCCGATCGCCTCGGCGGCGGGAGTGTTGTCGAACCCCACGATCGGCAGGTCGGCCCGGCCCGCGGCGACCGCCGCGAGGTGCGCACCGATCGCGAGCGAGTCGCTCGCGCACACGAGGGCGTCGATCGCGGCGCCGGACGCCAGCACGTCGGCGACGACGGCGCGCGCGTCGCCGACGCTCTCCTCCGACACGAGCCGCAGGCCCGCCTGTGAGGGGAGCGCCGAGCGCCAGCCGAGCTCGCGGTCGTCGCCCGTGCCCGACCCGGCGGGCCAGCCGAGGAACGCGACGCGGGGCCCGGCAGCGTCCAGCGCCCACGCGGTCGCCTTGCGGGTGCCCGCGGCGCCGTCGACGTCGACCCAGGAGTGGTGATCGTCCTCACCCCACGGGCGGCCGAAGGCGACGAACGGCGTGCGGCGCGCGGCCAGCCAGCGGGTGCGCGGATCACCGTGGAACGTGCCCGTGATCACGGTCGCGTCTGCCTCGCCGCCGTCGAGCAGCTCGGCCAGGCGCGCGATCTCCTCATCGTGGTCACGCCCCGTGTAGAGCAGCACCCGCATGCCCCGTTCGCCGGCGAGGTCGGTGAGCGCGTGCACGAACCGGTCCAAGACCACACCCGAGATGCCGCCGGCGTACGGGTCGAGATGCATCGCGATGGTCGAGCTGCGCCGCGTGCGCAGGCTTCGCGCCGCGGCGTGGGGGCGGTAGCCGAGGTCGGCGATCGCGCGGCTGACCCGCTCTCGGGTGTCCTCCCGGACCAGCCCGGGGGAGTTGATCACGTTCGACACCGTCTGCCGAGACACCCCTGCGGCCGCGGCGACGTCCTGCAGTCGCGGCGCTCGTTCCACGTCATCCCCCTCTCGCGCCCGGCTTGCGAGCGCGGGCGCGCGACTCATCCTAGGGCCGATCGCGGAGCCGTTGACACGGCGATTGGAACGTTCATACACTGACCCTGCACCGCCAAGTGGAACGTTCCAATCCTCGGGTCGGTGCGATGTCAGCCCTCATCAAAGGAGAAGAGACGCATGGCACGGCACACGACATCCCGGGTCCTCGGCACCGCGGCCATCGCGGCGTCCACGGCGCTGCTCGCCACCGGCTGCGGCTCCGGCTTCGACGACGGCGGCGGGGGAGGCGGCACGGGCGGTGCTGACCCGTCGCCCACCGGTGAGCTCACGCTGCTGATCGGCTCGTCGGGCGATGCCGAGACCCAGGCGGTGCAGGATGCGGTCGCCGCGTGGTCGGAGGAGTCCGGGGTCGCGGCGAACGTGCAGGTCGCGAACGACCTGCCGCAGCAGCTGTCGCAGGGCTTCGCGGCGGGTTCGCCGCCCGACCTGTTCTACCTGTCCACCGACGCGCTCGCGGGCTACGCCGCGAACGGCTCCCTCGCGCCGTACGGCGACCAGCTGCAGAACAAGGACGACTTCTACCCGTCGCTCGTGGAGAACTTCACGTACGAGGGCGAGTTCTACTGCGCGCCCAAGGATTTCTCGACCCTGGCGCTGGTCATCAATCGGGCCGCGTGGGAGGAGGCCGGTCTCGCCGAGGACGATGTGCCGGCGACATGGGACGAGCTCGCTGACGTCGCCCAGCAGCTGACGACGGGCGATCGCGTGGGACTGGCCTTCGGAGCGGAGTATCAGCGCGTGGGCGTCTTTATGGCCCAGGCGGGCGGCGGGCTGATCGAGGACGGCGCGGCGATCGCCGACAGCGACGCGAACGTCGAGGCCCTGCAGTACGTCAAGGACCACCTGAGCGACGGCTCGTTCGCCTATGCGACCGACATCGGAGCGGGCTGGGGCGGCGAGGCCTTCGGCACGGGCGCCGCCGCCATGGTGATCGAGGGCAACTGGATCACGGGCGCCATGACCAACGACTATCCCGACGTCGACTACATGGTCGCGCCGCTTCCGGCGGGCCCCGCCGGCGAGGGCACGCTGCAGTTCACGAACTGCTGGGGCATGGCGGCCGACAGCCCGAACCAGGAGGCGGCCCTCGAGCTGGTCGAGCACCTGACGAGCACCGACCAGCAGCTCGCGTTCTCGGAGGCCTTCGGTCCGATGCCGTCGATCCAGTCCGCCGCCGCCGACTGGCAGGAGGCGAACCCCGAGCTGGCGCCGTTCCTGGACGGTGCGGAGAGCGCGCAGTTCCCGCCGAACATCGAGGGCGCCGCTGACATCATCACCGACTTCAACGCGCAGCTGGAAGGCCTGCGCGAGGGGGATCCGGCCGCGATCCTCGAGTCGGTGCAGGGCAACCTCGAAGCCGCGCTCGGCTGAGCCGACGGTCATGACCGCGGCGACGACCCGCGCGCCTCGCCGCGCCCGATCCTCCGGGATCCGGCGCGGCGAGGCCGCGGCCGGCTGGATCTTCACGCTGCCGGTGGTGCTCATCCTGGGCGTGTTCCTGCTGGTGCCCGTTCTGATGGCGCTCTGGGTGAGCGTCAGCGACTGGACGGGCCGCGGCAGCCCGCTGTCCTCGTCGGTGTCGTTCGTCGGGCTCGACAACTACGCCGCCGTCACGAGCGGAGGCGGGCTCGCCGAGCGCGACTTCGGCACCGCGATGCGCAACAACGTCTGGTACGTCGTGCTGGTCGTGCCGCTGCAGACCGCGCTCTCGCTGCTGCTCGCGGTGCTCGTCAACGGCGCGGCCCTCCGGGGAAAGGGGTTCTTCCGCACCGCGTTCTACTTCCCGTCGGTGACCAGCTCCGTCGCGATCACCGTGCTGTGGCTGTTCCTGTTCTCCACGAACGGCGTCGTCAACCGCGTGCTGTCGTACGCGGGAGTGGCGGGACCGAACTGGTTCAACGAGCCGCGCGGGGTCATCCACCACGCACTCGCCGCGATCGGCGTGACGCGCCCAGCCGGTGCGCTGACGGAGGGCGGGATGCTGGGCATCAGCTGGTGGGACTGGCTCGCGGGCCCCTCGGTCGCCATGAGCGCGTTCATCCTCATGGCCGTCTTCACCACGTCGGGCACCTTCATGCTGCTGTTCCTCGCGGCCCTGCAGAACCTGGGCGGCGACGTGCAGGAGGCCGCGATGGTGGATGGCGCCGGCGCGTGGCAGCGGTTCTGGCGCGTCACCCTGCCCCAGCTGCGACCGACCCTGTTCACCGTGCTGACCCTCGGCCTGATCGGCTGCTGGCAGGTGTTCGAGCAGATCTACACCGGCACGCAGGGCGGCCCGAGCAAGACGACGCTCACGCCCGCCTACCTCAGCTATCACGCGGCGTTCCGGTCGCAGGAGTGGGGCCAGGGCTCGGCGATCGCGTTCATCCTGTTCGCGATCATCGTCGTCATGACGCTCGTCCAGCGGTGGGCGCTGCGAGAGCGGCCGGTGTCGCGCCGGCGGATGCGGATGTACGAGGGCGTCGCGCGCCGGGGCGGTGCCCGATGAGCGGCGCGGCGATGCGTGTGGGCAGGTCGCGCGGCGTTATCGCCCGACAGGGCGCGCTGTACCTGCTGCTGATCGCGCTCGCCGTCGTGTACATCTACCCGTTCCTGGTGCAGGTGGCCACATCGTTCAAGCCGGACGCGGAGGCGGCCGTCTCGCCCGTCTCGCTGTTCCCCGCGACGGTCACGTGGGCGGCGTACGAACGGCTGTTCCTCAACTCGGACTTCCCGGTGTGGTTCGCGAACTCCGCCGTGGTCACCGTGCTCGTCACGCTCGGGCGCGTGTTCTTCAACTCGCTGGCCGGCTACGCGCTCGCGCGGCTGCGATTCCCCGGCCGCGGCATCGTCTTCGCCGCCGTCATCGCGGTGATGTCGGTGCCGACCGTCGTGCTGCTCATCCCGAAGTTCCTCGTGATCAACCAGCTCGGCATGTACGACTCGTACACGGGCATGGTGCTACCGCTCCTGGTGGATGCGGCGGGCGTGTTCATCATGAAGAACTTCTTCGAGTCGATCCCGACCGCGGTCGAGGAACAGGCGCGCATCGACGGCGCCGGAGTGTTCCGCACGTTCTGGTCGGTCGTGCTGCCGATGGCGCGGCCCGCGCTCGTCACGATCGTGATCCTGTCCTTCCAGGGATCGTGGAACGAGCTCAGCCACTTCATCGTGTCGACGCAGTCTCCCGAGCTCACCACACTGACCAAGGGCGTCGCCTCGCTCGCGAGCGGGCAGCTGAGCCAGGGCAGCCAGTACCCGCTCAAGCTCGCGGCGGCCGCCATCATGACCATCCCCGTCGCGGTGCTGTTCTTCGTCTTCCAGCGTCGCATCATGAACGCCAGCCAGGGAGCCGTGAAGGAATGATGTCGTACGAGCCGCAGGCTCAGCCGCCGCTGCAGCCGCTGCTGCACGATCGCGAGATCGCGCTGCGAGCCCCGACCCAGGTGTGGTCGGGACCGGGCGGCGATCTCGGCGCCGCTCCGATCGACGGCGTCTACCACGGGGATGTGCGCCACATCCGCGCGCTCGCGCTCACGTGCGACGAGTCGGCGATCGAGTGGGTCGGCACCGCCCGACACGGTGCCTCCCATGCGGTGTTCTCGGCGCTGCTGCGTGGCATCGACGACGCGACGCCCGACCCGCGGGTGCGGCTGATCCGCGAGCGGATCGTCGAAGCGGGCGTCGTGCGGGAGCGCCTGGCCCTGCGCAACGGGCGCGACACCGCGGTCGCCGCCACGCTCCGCGTGCGCCTCAGACCCGACTTCGCGTCGCTGCACGACGTCAAGGCGGGCCGCGCCGGTGCCGTCGCGTTCGAGATGCTCCCCGCCGACGGATCCGCGGCCGTCAGCTCCGGGGCTCAGCGCTTCGTCGTCAGCGCCGAGCGCGGCCGGGCGCGGACCGGGGAGGAGCAGATCGAGCTCGAGTGGCGTCTGCGTGCCGACGCGCGGGGGGAGGCGACCGCGGCGTGGTCGGTCGCTCTCGCCGACCAGACGCTCGTGGTGCGCGCCCCCTCGCGCCCGGCGCCGTGGGACGTGGGCGACCTCGCGGCGTCGGTCCCGCGCTCCGAGCCGCGGCTCGCGCGGTGGCTCGAGACCGCGCTCGATGACCTCGACGCGCTGCGGCTCGCCCTGCCCGACCATCCCGACGACGAGTTCTACGCGGCGGGCGCGCCGTGGTTCTTCACGCTCTTCGGGCGCGACTCCCTCTGGGCGGCCCGCCTGCTGCTGCCGATCGACGTGCGTGTGGCGGCATCGACCCTGCGGGTGCTCGCGCGGCTGCAGGGCACGCAGGACGACCCGGATGCCGCGCAGGAGCCCGGCAAGATCCTGCACGAGCTGCGCGCGACCGTGCTGGAGATCCCGGGGGAGGACGTGAGCCTGCCGCCGCTCTACTACGGCAGCGTCGATGCGACCCCGCTGTGGATATGCCTGCTGGCGGACGCCTGGCGAGCGGGGATGCCGGACGACGAGGTGCGGGCGCTGCTGCCCGCCCTGCGGCGAGCCCTCGCGTGGCTGACGGAGCGCGGCGACAGCGACGGCGACGGGTTCGTGGACTACCTCGACAGATCGGGGCGGGGCCTCGCGAACCAGGGCTGGAAGGACTCGGGCGACTCGATCCAGTGGCGCGACGGCAGGCTCGCGCAGGGGCCCATCGCGCTGTGCGAGGTGCAGGGCTACGCGTACGAGGCGGCCCTGGCAGGGGCGGACATCCTGGCGCACTTCGGCGAGGACGCCGGAGAGCTGCGCGAGTGGGCGTCGGCCTTGCGCGCGCGTTTCCGCGAGGCGTACTGGGTGCACACCCCCGAGGGGCGATACCCCGCGGTGGCTCTCGACCGCGATAAGCGGCCGGTCGACGCGCTCACCAGCAACATCGGGCACCTGCTGGGCACGGGCATCCTGGACCCGGACGAGGAGCGGCACGTCGCGTCGCTGCTGCTGCGGGAGACGATGGCGTCGGGCTACGGCCTCCGCACGATGTCGACCGGCGCCGCGGGGTACTGGCCCCTGTCGTATCACGGCGGCAGCGTCTGGACCCACGACACCGCGATCGCCGTGCACGGCATGCTGCGCGCGGGCCTGGCTGACGAGGCGCGGGCAGCGGCGGAGGGCCTGCTCGCCGCCGCGGAGGGATTCGGGTACCGTGTGCCGGAGCTGCACAGCGGGGACCCCCTCTCCGAGACCGGGGCGCCGACACCGTACCCCGCCGCGTGCCGTCCGCAGGCCTGGTCCGCGGCCGCCGCGGTCGTGGCATGGAGCGCGCTGGACGGCTCCCGCGCCAGGCCCTGATTCTGGTACCCTGGAGTGTCACGCGTGTGCGCGTCGCCCGGAGTCTTCCGGGAGGGACCACCGCGGGATGCACGAAGACAATCCAACTGCCGCGGTTCGCATCGTGGCCTCGCGCGTCCGGGAGACCGGAGGTGAGGGGCTGAGCCACGGCCCGAGTAAACATCCAACAAGGACAACCCACTACATGACTAACGCAACGACCGCCCCGGCCACCAAGCAGGTCGCGATCAACGACATCGGCTCTGCTGAGGACTTCCTGGCCGCGGTCGAGAAGACCCTGAAGTCTTTCAACGACGGCGACATCATCGAGGGCACGATCGTCAAGATCGACCGCGACGAGGTTCTGCTCGACGTGAGCTTCAAGACCGAGGGCGTCATCCCCTCGCGCGAGCTCTCGATCAAGCACGACGTCGACCCCAACGAGGTCGTCAGCGTCGGCGACGTCGTCGAGGCCCTGGTTCTCCAGAAGGAGGACAAGGAAGGCCGTCTGATCCTGTCGAAGAAGCGCGCGCAGTACGAGCGCGCCTGGGGCGACGTGGAGAAGATCAAGGAGAACGACGGCGTCGTGACCGGCACCGTCATCGAGGTCGTCAAGGGCGGTCTCATCGTCGACATCGGCCTGCGCGGCTTCCTGCCCGCGTCGCTCATCGAGCTGCGCCGTGTCCGCGACCTCACGCCGTACCTCGGCCAGGAGATCGAGGCCAAGATCCTCGAGCTCGACAAGAACCGCAACAACGTCGTGCTCTCGCGCCGCGCCCTCCTCGAGGAGACGCAGTCGGCCACGCGCACGCAGTTCCTCAACAACCTGCACAAGGGCCAGGTCCGCAAGGGCGTCGTCTCGTCGATCGTCAACTTCGGTGCGTTCGTCGACCTCGGCGGCGTGGACGGCCTCGTGCACGTCTCGGAGCTGTCGTGGAAGCACATCGAGCACGCCTCCGAGGTCGTCGAGGTCGGCCAGGAGGTCACCGTCGAGATCCTCGAGGTCGACCTGGACCGCGAGCGCGTCTCGCTGTCGCTGAAGGCGACCCAGGAGGACCCGTGGCAGGTCTTCGCCCGCACGCACGCGATCGGTCAGATCACGCCGGGCAAGGTCACCAAGCTGGTTCCGTTCGGTGCGTTCGTCCGCGTCGCCGACGGCATCGAGGGCCTCGTGCACATCTCGGAGCTGTCGTCGAAGCACGTCGAGCTGGCTGAGCAGGTCGTGTCGGTGGGCGAGGAGGTCTTCGTCCGCGTGATCGACATCGACCTCGACCGTCGCCGCATCTCGCTGTCGCTCAAGCAGGCGAACGAGATGGTCGACCCCAACGGCACCGAGTTCGACCCGGCGCTGTACGGCATGGTCACCGAGTACGACGAGAACGGCGAGTACAAGTACCCCGAGGGCTTCGACCCCGAGACCAACCAGTGGCTCGAGGGCTTCGACGAGGCTCGCGAGAAGTGGGAGCAGGAGTACGCCGCCGCGCAGGCCCGCTGGGAGCAGCACAAGGCCCAGGTCGCCAAGGCCCTCGAGGCCGAGGCGGAGGCGGGCGACGAGTTCGGCGGCGCCGCCGGCTCGTTCAGCTCGGAGTCGGCCGGTGCCGGCACCCTCGCCGACGACGAGGCCCTGGCCGCGCTTCGCGAGAAGCTGGCCGGTCGCTGATCCTCAGCTGACACCCCCGCAGAACGGGGCCGGATCCCTCGGGATCCGGCCCCGTTCTCTGTTGGCACGGTGCTCTCGATCGGAGCGCGCCCGTCCGCGCGGAGCGAATGTGTCGCTTCGTTTCGCCCCGATTCGGCCGGTCGCCCAGGGGCCGGGAGCATGGGGGCATGCCCGCCCTCACCGCACGCGACCACACGGCCTCGGTCGGTGCCGTGCGCCTCTCCGGCGTGGGGCGGACGTTCCTCGCGCCCGGCGGAGCCCGAGAGGTGCTGCGCGGCGTCGACGTCGACCTCGCCCCCGGCGAGATCGTCACGGTCATCGGCCCGTCGGGCTGTGGCAAGTCGACCCTGCTGCGCCTCGTCGCGGGGCTCGACCAGCCCACGCAGGGCTCCATCGCGCTCGACGGCACGGCGCTGTCCGACACCGACGAGCGCACGGCCGTCGCGTTCCAGGAGCCCCGCCTGCTGCCGTGGCGCACCCTGGCGCAGAACGTCGAGCTCGGACTGCCGCGTGGTGCGTTCGCCGGACGCGTCGGTCGTCGGGCCGGGCGCGAGCGCGTGCGCGAGCTGCTGCACCTGGTGGGCCTCGATCACGCGGCCGATCAGCGCCCCCGCGAGGTGTCGGGCGGCATGGCCCAACGCGCCTCGCTCGCCCGCGCGCTCGCCCGCAATCCCGGCGTCCTGCTGCTCGACGAGCCGTTCGGAGCCCTCGACGCGCTGACCCGCCTGCGCATGCAGGACCTGCTGCTCGAGATCCATGCGGCCCAGCCGCTGACCATCCTGCTCGTCACGCACGACGTGGAAGAGGCCCTCTATCTCGGCGACCGCGTGCTGCTGCTGCGCTCGCTGCACGGGCCGGGCCTCCACGACGAGCCGGCACGGCCGACAGCCGCTCCGGAGCACCGGGCACGGGTGGTCGCGCTCGGCTCGGACGCCGGCATCGGGGCATCGGGCGCCTCGCTCCCCGCCGCGGTGGAGCGTCACGACGCCGTCCCGGCTGTGGCGCCCGGCGCACCGGGCTCCCTCGCCCGGATCGTCGCCGTGCCCGGCAGACGACCTCGCGACCGCGCGGACCGCGCGCTCGCGGACCTGCGCGCCAGCCTGCTGGAAGGGCTCGGCGTGCCCACCCACCATCACCCGCTCGCCCCCAAGGAGAACCGATGAGCACCGTCATCCGCCGTACCGCGCCCACGATCACCCTGCTCGGCGCGATGGCGATGCTGGCCACGGGCTGCGTCGCGGGCGAGAACGCCGGATCCGGTGCTGCCGGTGCCGCCGGGGACGCCGGCGCGGGGGAGTGGTCGACCGACACCGTGACCCTCGACTGGGCCACGTACAACCCGCTGAGTCTGGTGGTGCGCGACCAGGGTCTCGTGGAGGCCGCCCTCGGCGACGACGTCACCGTCGAATGGGTGCAGTCGGCGGGATCGAACAAGGCGAACGAGCTGCTGCGCTCGGGCTCGGCCGACATCGCCTCGACCGCGGGCTCGGCGGCCCTCTTCGCGCGCGCCAACGGCTCGCCCATCAAGGTGATCGACATCTACTCGCAGCCGGAGTGGTCGGCGATCGTGGTCGCGCCAGGCAGCGGGATCACGTCGGTCGCCGACCTCGAGGGCGCGTCGGTCGCGGCGACCAAGGGCACGGACCCCTACTTCTTCCTGCTGCAGGCGCTCGAGGAGGCCGGGCTCTCCCTCGACGACGTCGAGGTGCAGAACCTGCAGCACGCCGACGGGCGCGCGGCACTCGAGGGCGGATCGGTGGACGCGTGGGCGGGTCTCGACCCGATCATGGCGGCCGCCGAGGTCGAGTCGGACGCCGAGCTGATCTACCGCAACGTCGACTTCAACACGTACGGGTTCCTCAACGCCACGGAGGACTTCATCGACAACCACGCCGACGTCGCGCAGGTGGTCGTCGACGCGTACGAGGAGGCGCGTACGTGGGCTCTCGCTCACCCTGAGGAGACCGCTGCCCTTCTGGCGGACGCCGCGGGCATCGCTCCCGAGGTCGCCACCACGGTCATCGCCGAGCGCTCGAACCTCGACGTCTCTGGCGTGCCCGGAGCCGACCAGCTCGCCGTGCTCGAGAAGATCGCGCCCGTGATCGTCGACTCGGGCGATGTCGCGGGCGGGCAGAAGGCGGTGGACGACGCGCTGGCCTCGATCATCGACGACTCGTTCGCCACGCGGGCCACGGGCGAGTGAGCGAGACGGATCGGGCGCACGTCGCGATCGGCGGCTTCGGCTCGTCGGTCGCGACCGTGCGTGCCGCACGCCGCCGGCCCGGACGCGGCGTCGAGGCGCGCGCGCCGCGCGGCACGTGGGCGCGCGTCGCGGGCGGGCTCGTGCTGCCCGTGGCCGTGCTGCTCGTCTGGCATCTCGCGTCCACCGCGGGCCTCGTGCCGGCCTACCGCCTTCCCGCACCGGGCGCGGTGGTGCAGGCGGGGGGCCAGCTCCTCGCCGACGGAAGCCTCTGGCTGCACATCGCGATCTCGACCCAGCGCGTCGTGATCGGCTTCCTGGCGGGGGCCGTGGTGGGTCTCGCCGCAGCGGCGGCCGTGGGCCTGTCGCGAGCGGGAGACATCCTGCTCAGCCCGACGCTCGTCGCGCTGCGCGCCGTGCCGTCCCTCGCCTGGGTGCCGCTGCTGATCCTGTGGCTGCGGATCGGCGAGGAGTCGAAGATCACGCTGATCGCGATCGGCGCCTTCTTTCCCGTGTACACGACCGTCGCGAGCGCGCTGCGGCGGGTCGATCCCCACCTGGTGGAGGCGGGACGCTCGTTCGGGCTGCGGGGCTGGTCGCTGCTGCGCACGATCCAGCTGCCGGCCGTCGTGCCCTCGCTCGTGGCGGGACTGCGCCTGGCCCTCGCCCAATCGTGGCTGTTCCTGGTGGCCGCCGAGCTGATCGCGTCGTCGATGGGCCTCGGATGGCTGCTGACCGATTCGCAGCAGACGGGCCGGGTCGACCGCATCCTGCTCGCGATCGTGCTGCTCGCGCTGCTGGGCACGCTCACGAACGCGCTGCTCGTGCTGTTCGAGCGGGCGGTGCTGAGGAGGTGGCTGTGATGGCCGAGACGCTGATCGACCAGGAGGCTCGCCTCGTGGAGACCCGCTCGTACCCGGCGCCCGAGGCGTTCGCCGCGCAGGCCAACGTCGGCGCCGAGGCCTATGAGCGAGCCGCCGCCGACCCCGTGGGGTTCTGGGAGGAGGCCGCGCGCCGGCTCGACTGGGCCGAGCCGTGGCACACGGCGCACGAGTGGCGACCGCCGGTGCCCGGCGCGGACGGCGAGCTCAGCGTGCCGGCTGCGCGGTGGTTCGACGGCGGGCGCCTCAATGTCGCCCACAACTGCGTCGACCGGCACGTCGCCGCCGGGCGCGGCGACAAGGTCGCGCTGCACTTCGAAGGCGAGCCGGGCGACCGGATCACCGTGACCTACTCCGACCTGCGGCGGCGCGTCGCGCAGGCGGCGAACGCGTTGACGTCGCTGGGCATCGGGCCGGGCGACCGCGTGGTGGTCTACCTTCCCGTGCTGGTCGAGACCGTGGTGGTCGCCCTGGCGTGCGCGCGCATCGGAGCGGTGCACTCGCTGGTGTTCGGCGGGTTCTCCGCCGAGGCGGTGCGCTTCCGCATCCAGGACACGGGCGCGAAGCTGCTCGTCACCTCGGACGGACAGTGGCGTCGAGGCTCGGCCGTCCAGGTGAAGTCGGCCGCAGACGCCGCCGCGGAAGACGTGTCGCACCTCGAGCACGTGCTCGTCGTGCGCCGCACGGGGCAGGATGTGCCCTGGACCGAGGGTCGCGACGTCTGGTGGCACGAGGCCGTCGAGACCGCGAGCGAGGAGCACGAGGCGCGCCCCTTCGACGCCGAGCATCCGCTCTTCATCATCTACACCTCCGGCACCACCGGGAAGCCGAAGGGACTGGTGCACACCTCCGGCGGCTATCTCACGCATGCCAGCTGGGCGCACTGGGCGCACTTCGACGCCAAGCCCGACGACGTGCACTGGTGCACGGCCGACCTCGCCTGGGTCACGGCCCACACGTACGAGATCTACGGGCCGCTCTCGAACGGCCTCACCCAGGTGATCTACGAGGGCACGCCCGACACACCCACGCAGGAGCGGCACCTCGAGATCATCGAGCGCTACGGCGTGACCGTCTACTACACAGCGCCCACGCTCATCCGAACGTTCATGACGTGGTGGGGCGACCGGCTGCCCGGAGGGCACGATCTGTCGAGCATCCGGCTGCTGGGCACGGTGGGCGAGGCGATCAACCCCGAGGCGTGGGTGTGGTTCCGCCGCAACCACGGTCGCGACGAGGTGCCCGTGGTCGACACCTGGTGGCAGTCGGAGACGGGCGCGGCCATGATCGCGCCGCTGCCGGGTGCGACGACGCTGAAGCCCGGATCGGCCAGCGTGCCGCTGCCGGGCATCGACGTGGCCGTGGTCGGCGAGGACGGCCGCGAGGTCGCGCCAGGCCGCGCCGGCACGCTCGTCGTGCGTCGCCCGTGGCCCGGCATGGCCCGCACGGTGTGGGGCGACCCGGCGCGCTACCGCGACTCGTACTGGGCGCCGTACGCGGGACACGGCGAGCACGGCGCGTACTACGTGGCGGGCGACGGCGCGACGGTCGACGAGGATGGGCACGTGTGGATCCTCGGCCGTCTCGACGACGTGGTGAACGTGTCGGGACACCGGCTGTCCACGATCGAGATCGAGTCGGCGCTCGTCGCGCATCCGGCTGTGGGCGAGGCCGGCGTCGCGGGCGTCGCGGATCCCCTCACCGGCCAGGCCGTGGCGGCCTTCGTGGCCCTGAGTGGCAAGGTGGATGCCGACGAGCTGCGCGCCCAGGTCGCCCGCGAGATCGGACCGGTGGCGAAGCCGAAGCACATCGTGTTCGTGCCGGAGCTGCCCAAGACCCGCTCGGGGAAGATCCTGCGCCGCCTGCTCGCGCAGCTCTGGCAGGGGGATGCGCTCGGCGACACGACGTCGCTGCAGAACCCCTGGGCCGTCGACGGCGTGCGCGTCGCCCTGCGACAGAACGAGGCCGCCGCGGCGGCCGGAAGGAGAACCGATGGCTGACGAGCACCGCTTCGGCTTCCGCACGCGTGCCCTGCACGCGGGCGGCACCCCGGACGCCGCCACGGGCGCGCGCGCCGTGCCGATCTACCAGACGACGTCGTTCGTGTTCGACGACGCGCAGGATGCCGCGAACCTGTTCGCCCTGCAGAAGTACGGCAACATCTACTCGCGCATCGGCAACCCGACGGTCGCGGCGCTCGAGGAGCGCCTGGCGTCTCTCGAGGGCGGCATCGGCGCGGTGGCCACCGCCAGCGGGATGAGCGCCGAGTTCATCACCTTCGCCGCGCTCGTGGGCGCGGGCGACCACGTGGTCGCATCGGCGCAGCTGTACGGCGGCACGATCACGCAGCTCGATGTCACGCTGCGCCGGTTCGGCGTCGACACGACGTTCGTCGCCTCGAGCGACCCGGCCGACTTCGCGGCGGCCATCCGGCCGAACACCAAGGTGGTCTACACCGAGGTCATCGGGAACCCCGGCGGCGAGATCGCCGACATCGCAGGCCTCGCCGACGTCGCGCACGCCGCGGGCGTGCCGCTCGTGGTGGATGCCACCCTCGCGACGCCCTACCTCGTGCGCCCGATCGAGCACGGAGCGGACATCGTGATCCACTCGGTCACGAAGTTCCTGGGCGGCCACGGCACGACGCTGGGCGGCGTGGTGGTCGAGGCCGGCCGGTTCGACTGGGGCAACGGGAAGTTCCCCACCATGACCGAGCCCGTGCCGTCGTACGGCGGCATCCGCTGGTGGGACAACTTCGGGGAGTACGGCTTCCTCACCAAGCTGCGCACCGAGCAGCTGCGCGACATCGGCCCGGCGCTCAGCCCGCAGGCCGCGTTCAACCTGCTGCAGGGCGTGGAGACGCTGCCGCAGCGCATCGACGCGCACGTGGCCAACGCGCGCGTCGTGGCCGAGTGGCTCTCGACCGACCCGCGGGTCTCGTTCGTGACCTGGGCGGGACTCGAGGGGCATCCGCACCACGAGCGCGCGCAGCGCTACTTCCCGCTCGGCCCGGGCTCGGTCTTCGCGTTCGGCGTCGCGCCCGCGGGGCAGCACGCGGACGAGGCGGAGCGCGTCGCGGCGGCGCGCCGGGCCGGAGAGGCGTTCATCGAGTCGGTGCGCCTGGCCTCGCACCTCGCCAACATCGGCGACGCACGCACTCTGGTGATCCATCCCGCATCCACCACGCATCAGCAGCTGACACCCGAGCAGCTCGTGGCGGCCGGCGTGCCGGCCGACCTCATCCGCATCTCGGTCGGTCTCGAGGACGCAGAGGACATCATCTGGGACCTGGATCAGGCCCTCACGCAGGCGACGGGAGCAGTTCGATGAGCGAGACGACGTCAGGCATCACCCCGGGCGGCGCGGGCATCGTCGCGTGCGAGCTGCCGCGGGCCGCCGCGGCCGCGCCGGGACGCACCTGGTCCGGGCCGAACGCCCAGGAGCGCTACGACATCCTGCGGCGCACGAAGTCGATCGCGATCGTCGGCGCGTCCGACAACCCGGCGCGCGCCAGCTACTTCGTCGCCACGTACCTGCTGGGCAGCTCGCCGTACGACGTGTACTTCGTCAATCCGCGCGCGACGACGATCCTCGGCCGGCCCGCGTACGCGTCGCTCGCCGACCTGCCTGTGACGCCCGACCTCGTCGACGTGTTCCGGCGGCACGAGGACCTCCCCGCGGTCGCACAGGAGGCGGTCGACGCGGGAGCGCAGACGCTGTGGCTGCAGCTCGGCTCGTGGAACGAGGAGGCCGCGGCCATCGCGGAGGGCGCCGGCCTGGCCGTCGTGATGGACCGCTGCGTCAAGATCGAGCACGCGCGGTTCCACGGCGGACTGCACCTGGCCGGCTTCGACACGGGCGTGATCAGCTCGAAGCGTCAGCTCGGCGCGCGCTGAGCCGGCGGCAGGTCAGCCCTCGTAGCTGCCCTCGAACAGGCCGATCACGTTGCCGTCCGGGTCTTCGAACAGGGCCCACCAGCTGGTGTCGCTGATCGCCTCGCGCTCTTTGAGCACGGTGCCGCCGGAAGCGGCGACCTTGGCCAGCGTGTCGTCGATCGAGTCGACCTCGACGATCGAGCGCGGCTGGGTGAACCCGTCCTCGCGCGGGGTCAGCGCGCCCCCCGACACCCTGTTGGGCGCCTGCCACATCGGGTACTCCTCGAACCCGGGCGGGGCCTGGAACTCCCACCCGAACAGCGCCGAATAGAACTCCTTCGCGCGCTCGAAGTCGCCGACGGGGATCTCCAGGTGGGTGACGTCGCCGTGTGCCATGAGAGGCCTTTCTGCATCGGTGGATGGGCGGACGCGCTCACCGTAGTGCCGGCCGCCGACAGCGGCAAGGGTCGCCGCGGACCGGCCCGGACGCCGTGTGTGACGTTCTATGAAGCGCCGTATGACGCTGTGTGAACGCCACGGCCCCTCGATCCGTCTGGTGATGCTGGACTGGCCGTCCCCCTACCAGAGGAGACGCTCACATGCCCCGGAACCCCCGGTCCCTCCGCAGTCGTGTCGGTCGCGCGATCCGCGCCACCACGATGCTCGCCGCGGTCGCTTCGCTCGTCGCGGGCTGCGCGGCCGGGCAGTCCGGAGACAGCGGTGCTCCGGTCGGCGACCCCGTCGCCGGCGGCAGCCTCACCTATCTCGAGCCCCAGACCTGGACGACTCTGTACCCGCCGTCCGCCGGGTTCTATCCGAACGGCGGCATCGTGAACAACATCACCGACCGCCTGCTGTACCAGAACCCTGAGACGCTGGAGCTCGAGCCGTGGATCGCGGCCGAGCTTCCCGAGGTCAACGAGGACGCCACGCAGTACACGTTCACGCTGCGCGAAGGCGTGACCTACTCGGACGGCACGCCGGTCGACGCCGAGAACGTGGCCAAGAACTTCGACCTGTTCGGCAAGGGCGACGCGGAGCGCGCACTGCCGGTGTCGGAGGCGATCAACAACTACGACCGCGCCGAGGTCGTCGACGACCACACCGTGACCTTCCACTTCTCGGCTCCGGCGCCCGGCTTCGCCCAGGCGACCTCGACCATCAACTCGGGCCTGCTGTCCAACGCGACGCTCGACAAGACGGGCGAGGAGTTCGGCCCGGGCAACGCGACGACGGTCATCGGGTCCGGACCGTTCGTCATCTCGGACGAGAAGATCGGCACCGAGGTCTCGCTCGAGGCGCGGGAGGACTATGACTGGGCGCCGCCGTCCCTCGCCCACCAGGGTCGCGCGCTGCTCGACGGCGTGAACCTCGTGGTCGCCGGCGAGAGCAGCGTGCGCGTCGGCACGGTGGTCGCGGGACAGGCGGATGTCGCGCGCGGCATCGACGCTCCCGACGAGCCGCAGTTCGCGGCCGACGGGCTCGCGCTGCACTCGGCGGCCACGAACGGCGTCAACAACGGCTTCAGCTTCCGCTTCCGCAACGACATCCTGTCCGACGTGAAGGTGCGCCAGGCGATCATCGCGGGCGTGGATCGTCAGGCGATCGTCGACACGCTCTTCACCGAGAGCTACCCGCTGGCGACCGGTGCGCTGGCCAAGACCGCGCTCGGCTACCTCGACACGTCGGAGTACTACGCATACGACCCCGAGAAGGCGGCACAGCTGCTGGACGACGCGGGATGGACGGCGGGTCCGGACGGCATCCGCGAGAAGGACGGGGAGCGCCTGCACCTCACCTTCAACGAGGCTCTGCCCCAGCCGCGCTCGAAGGACGTCGTGACGCTCGTGCAGGAGCAGCTGGCCCAGCTCGGGATCGAGGTGGAGCTGTTCCCGGGCGACCAGGCCGCGCAGACCGAGGCCTCGCTCTCGGCCGACACGATCCAGGTGTACCACTCGATGGTCGGGCGCGCCGATTTCGACGTGATCAAGTCGCAGTTCCACAGCGACAACCGCAACGCCCTGCTGAACCGCTCGAACGAGGACGACAGCGTCGGCGACCCGGAGCTCGACGAGCTCCTCGCGGCAATCGCCTCAGCCCCGACGACCGAGGAGCGACAGACGGCCTCGGAGGCGGCGCAGCGGCACATCGCCGAGAACGCCTACTTCCTGCCGATCTTCGAGGAGCCGCAGGTATTCGGGCTCCGCGCCGACGTGCAGGGCTTCGAGACCGAGTCCGTGGGACGCCCGTCGTTCTACGCGACGTGGCTGAACCGCTGACGGTCCGCATGGCGTACATCCTGCGGCGGGTGGGCCGGGCGCTTCTCGTGCTGGCGCTCACCTACACCGTGGCCTACCTGCTGCTCGCGGCGCTGCCGGGCGATGCGGTGCTGGCGCGGTACGGCAGCCCCGAGCTCGGCCTCTCCAAGGAGCAGCTGGCTGAGATCCGGGCCGCCTACGGCGCGGATCGCAGCCTGGTCGAGCGCTACGTCGACTCGACGCTGGGCGTGCTGCGCGGCGAGTTCGGCTACTCGGTGGCGAGCGGGGCGGCGGTCGGCGCCCTGATCGCCACCGCGCTGCCATCGACTCTCGTGCTCGCGGGGCTCGGCCTGGCCGTCGCGGTGTTCCTCGCCGTGACGATCGCGTTCACCGCCACGTACGGCGGCGCGGCGTGGCTGCGCCGGCTGTTCCGCGGCATCCCGCCGTTCCTCGTCTCGCTGCCGGTGTTCTGGATCGGGATCGTGCTCGTGCAGGTCTTCTCGTTCCGGCTCGGGCTCGTCCCCGTCATCGGGGCCGACCCCGTCGAGGCGCTCATCCTGCCGGTCGCGACCCTCGCGATCCCGATCGCGGCGCCGCTCGCGCAGGTGCTGATGCGCAGCATCGACGAGGTGCGCGAGCAGCCCTTCGTCTCCGTCGTGCGCGCCCGCGGGGCGAGCACATCGTGGCTGCTGTGGCGCAACGTCGCACGCAACGCGCTCGTGCCGACGCTGACCATGGCGGGACTGCTGTTCGGCGAGCTGGTGGGCGGCGCGGTCGTGACCGAGGCGGTGTTCGCGCGGGCGGGGATCGGCCAGCTCACCGCGCAGGCCGTGGCCAACCGCGACACGCCGGTGCTGCTGGCGGTCGTGATCCTGTCGACCGTGGTGTTCGTCCTCATCAACCTCGTGGTCGATCTGCTGTATCCCGTGCTGGATCCGCGGCTGCGACCGTCGCGGTCGTCGCGGCGCCGCGCCCCGGCCGGTCCCGATGAGGTCCTGTCGCCCGCACCGAGGGAGGTCGTCCCGTGACGCTCGCCGTCTCCGTTCCCCGCGGCCTCAGCCGCATCGACCCGCGCGCGCTGCTGCGTCCCGGCACCCTCGTGCCGGTCGTCGTGATCCTCGCGGCGCTCGCCTGGGCGCTGGCGCCGGGCGTGTTCGCGCCCGGCAGCCCGACCGAGTCGACCGGGGTGGCGCTGCAGGCTCCGAGCGCCGCTCACCTCTTCGGCACGGACGCCACCGGCCGCGACCTGTACACGCGGGTCGTGCACGGCGCTTCGCAGTCGATCACCGGCGCGCTCGTCGCGGTGCTCGTGGGGCTCGTGGCGGGCACCGCCCTCGGCGTGACCGCGGGTGCGGTGGGTGGCGCCGTCGAGGAGGCCCTGATGCGCGTGGTCGACGTGCTGCTCGCGATCCCCGCCCTGCTGCTGTCGCTCAGCGTCGTGATCCTGCTCGGCTTCGGCACCACGAACGCGGCGATCGCGGTCGGGGTGACATCGATCGCGGTGTTCGCCCGTCTGGCGCGCTCGCAGGTGGTGAGCGTGCGCGGCTCCGAGTTCGTCGAGGCCGCCTACGGCTCGGGCGGAACCTTCTTCAGCGTGCTGTGGCGGCACATCCTGCCCAACTCGCTCACGCCCGTGATCGCACTGGCGGCCCTGCAGCTGGGATCGGCCATCCTGCAGATCTCGACGCTCGGCTTCCTGGGATACGGCGCCCCGCCGCCGACCCCTGAATGGGGGCTGCTGATCGCCGAGGGGCGCAGCTACGTCGCCACCGCGTGGTGGCTCACGGTGCTGCCCGGCGCGATCGTCGCGCTCGTCGTGCTGGCCACCAACCGCCTGAGCCAGGCCATCGGAAGAGAGGATCGCGGATGACCCGCCCGCTGCTGGAGATCCGCGACCTGCGGGTCGCGTACCGGACGGGCCACGGCGAGGTGACGGCCGTCGACGGCGTCTCGTTCGAGGTGGAGGCGGGCCGCACGACCGCGCTGGTCGGCGAGTCCGGATCGGGCAAGTCGACGGTCGCCCAGACCGCGATCGGCCTGCTCGCGCGCAGCGGACGCGTGGCCGGTGGCAGCATCCTGCTCAACGAGCGGCGCGAGGGAGTGACGGAGCTCGTGGGACTGTCCGAGCGCCGTTGGCGTGGCCTGCGCGGTCGCTGCGTGGCGCTCATCCCGCAGGATCCGGGCACCTCGCTGAACCCCGTCGCGACGATCGGCGCGAGCGTGGGCGAGGCGCTGCGCATCCACGGGTGGAAGGACCGTCGCAAGATCGAGGCGCGCGTGCTCGAGCTGCTCGAACGCGTCGACATCGACGACCCCGAACGGCGCGCGCGACAGTACCCGCACGAGCTGTCGGGCGGCATGCGGCAGCGCGTGCTGATCGCCGCGGCGCTCGCGCTCGAGCCCGAGCTCGTGATCGCCGACGAGCCGACGAGCGCGCTGGACGTGACGGTGCAGCGGCGCGTGCTGGACCTGCTCGACCGGCTGCGGGAGGAGTCGGGCAGCGGTGTGCTGTTCATCACGCACGACCTCGCCGTCGCGGCCGACCACTCCGACGCCCTGGTCGTCATGCGCGGCGGGCAGGTGGAGGAGACCGGGCCGTCGGCTCAGGTGCTGACCGCGCCGTCGGCCGATTACACTCGCACGCTGCTGTCGGACGCGCCGTCGCTGGCCCGCATCGTCGAGCGCGCGCCGCACCAGCCGGCGCCGGGGGAGCGGCCGCTCGTCGAGGTGCGCGGCCTGCGTCAGGAGTACCGTGGCGGCGCGCGCGAGCCGTTCGTCGCGGTCGACGACGTGTCGTTCACGGTCGCGCGCGGCACCACGCACGCGCTGGTGGGCGAGTCGGGTTCGGGCAAGACCACGACGGGGCGCAGCATCGCGGGCCTGAACCGGCCCACCGCCGGGTCGATCCGGGTGGGCGACGTCGACGTCACCGGCGCGCACTCGGCGCGCGCGTTCCGCCGCGTCGCCCAGCTGGTGTACCAGAACCCGTACGCGTCGCTGGATCCGCGGCAGTCGATCGGACGCATCCTGGCCGAGCCCCTCGAGAACTTCGGCCTCGGCTCGCGCGCCGACCGAGCCGAGAAGGTGGCGCATCACCTCGAGCAGGTGGCGCTCGCGCCCGAGATCGCCCATCGCCGTCCGAGCGAGCTGTCGGGCGGGCAGCGGCAGCGCGTCGCGATCGCACGCGCGCTCATCCTCGAGCCCGAGCTCGTCGTGCTGGATGAGGCCGTCTCCGCGCTCGATGTGACGGTGCAGGCGCAGATCCTGCGGCTGCTGGCGCGGCTGCAGGATGAGCTGGGGCTCACCTACGTCTTCATCTCCCACGACCTGGCGGTTGTGCGGCAGATCGCCGACACGGTGTCGGTGCTGCAGCGCGGCCGGCAGGTCGAGCACGGGGCGACGGCGCGCGTGTTCGACGCGCCCGAGCACCCCTACACGCGGCGGCTGATCGCCGCCATCCCCGGCGTGGCCTTCCGGCCCGCCCTCGTCTCCCAGGAGGACGCCGAATGACTCCCGCCCCCGACGGACCGCGCATCGGATTCTTCAGCCGGCTGCTGGAGCAGGCCCCGGCCGCCGACCGGTACCGCTTCGCGATCGAGCAGATCGCCCAGGCCGAGGCATGCGGCTTCGCGTCGGCCTGGGTCGCGCAGCACCACTTCGGCGAGCATGAGGGCGGCCTGCCCTCGCCGTTCGTGCTGCTCGCGGCCGCGGCAGAGCGCACGTCGCGCATCGCGCTCGCGACCGGGGTGGTGACGCTGCCGATCGACGACCCGCTGCGGGCGGCCGAGGACGCGAGCGTGCTCGACGCGCTGAGCGGCGGACGCGTGCAGCTGGGCGTGGCATCCGGCGGCACGCCCTCGTCGTTCGCGCCTTTCGGGCGCGCGGCGGATCGGCGGCGGGAGATCTTCGCGGACCACTTCGCGGTGTTCCGCGACGCGCTCTCCGGTCGCGGCATCCGCGGCACCGACGCGCGCATCTACCCCGCGGGCGGCGACCTGGACCGCCGCATCTGGCAGGCCACCTTCTCGGTCGACGGCGGCGTGCGCGCGGGCCGCGACGGCGACGGGCTGCTGCTCTCGCGCACGCAGCCACGTCCGGGGGGTCAGGACCTGCCGCTGCACGATCTGCAGCTGCCGATCATCGAGGCGTACCGCGAGGCGCTCCCCGAGGGCGCGCCCTTCCGCGTGCTGGCGTCGCGCACGGCCGTGGTCGTGGACGAGGAGAACCGCACGCGCGTGCTGGAGCTGGCCGAGCGCGGGCTGCGCGAGCTGGCCGAGGGCATGCTCGGGGTCGACACGGCCGGTCTCGGCATCGACGAGGTCGCGCGCCTGACCGACACGCACGTGGGCACGCCCGACGAGGTCGCGGCCTCGCTCGCCGCCGACCGGGCGATCGCCGCCTCGACCGACGTGTCGTTCCAGGTGCACTCGATCGACGCGCCGCACGAGATCACGCTGCGCTCGCTCGAGCTGCTCGCCACCGAGGTCGCACCGCGCCTCGGGTATGTCACAGGGCCCGCGGCGTTCGACGCGCTCGGTGCCGCACATCTCACCCACGGAAAGGCGACCGCATGACCACGCAGCAGACCCCTGGCGGCACCGCGCCGCAGGCCGACATCGTCGATCTGCTGGCCGGCATCGCGCCGGGCAGCCGGCTCGACGCGGTGCGCGCGCAGCGCCCGCAGGCGCGCGAGAACGCGCAGCGCAGCTTCGCGGCGCTTCTCGAGCCCGCCGAACCGGGGGCCTTCCCGCTCGGAGAGCGATACGCCGTGGCCGCCTTCGTGGCAGACCTGCACGGGTTCGACCGCGCTGCGGAGTTCTATGCCGACCTGCTGGCCGACGAGGATCCGGCTCTCGTCGGCGTCGTCGCGGCCGCGGCGGCCGACGGAGCGAGCTCGGGGCCCTACGGCGTCTACCGGGAGCCGGGGCTCGCGCGGGAGAGCGCGTCGGGGCCCGCGTGGAGCGCGCCGGCCGACGACCTCGGGCCTCGCCTCGCCGCCGCCTTCACGCACGCGCACCTGCTGGTCTTCCGCCCGCGTGAGGCGAGCGCCGCCGCGATCCGTGCGCTCGTCGAGGCCGGATGGAGCGCCGACGACATCGTGACGCTGTCGCAGCTCGTGTCCTTCCTGAGCTTCCAGCTGCGCCTGGCGTGGGGCCTGCGTGCGCTCGACCAGAACCCGGCCACCGGCCATGAGACGGCCGGCTCCGCCACGACCGAAGGAGCAGTGCGATGACCGAGCTCGTGACCGAGTACCCCGAGCTGGCGCGGCCCGATCGCTTCACCCAGGAGGGCCTGGGGTGGGTGCCGTGGCTCGCCCCCGTGCCGGAGGACGAGCTGACCGACGAGCAGCGCACCGCGCTGATCGAGCCGGCGCGCGCGAAGATGCCGTACTTCCGGCTGCTCGCGCGGGATGCCGCGGCGCTCGAGGCGCGCACGCTGACCGATCTCGACATCTTCTTCAACACCGAGGGCGGGGCGGCCCGTGCCGAGCGCGAGCTCGCCGCGGCCGCGACGTCGCGCCACAACGGCTGCGTGTTCTGCGCCTCGGTGCACGCCGCGGCCGCCACGCGCGAATCAGGGCGTCGCGACGACGTGCAGCGGCTGCTCGACGAGGGCGTGGGCGCCGATCTCGGCGATGAGCGATGGAACGCCGTGGTGGCGGCCTCGGTGGCCCTCGCCGACACGCCCCTCGCGTTCGGCTCCGACGACATCGCGCGACTGCGCCGCGCGGGGCTCGACGACGCGGCCATCGCGGACGTCCTGGGAGGTGCGGCGTTCTTCAACTGGGCCAACCGGCTCATGCTGTCGCTCGGCGAGCCGGAGGTGCCCGCTCGTCGCGCGGCGAAGGCCGACGGATGAGCGTGCCGCGGCTGCTCGACCACGTCGTCATCGCCGGTCCGGATCTCGCCGAGCTGGTCGGGTGGTTCGCCGAGCGCACCGGCGTCACCGCGGCGCCTGGCGGCGCCCACCCGACCGGCACCGCGAACGCGCTCGTCGCGCTCACGGTGGACGGCAACCGAGCGCCGCACTACGTCGAGCTGATCGGGCCGGACCCCGATGCCGCGCGCGAGGAGCCGGTCACGACGTTCGGCATCGATCGGCTCGACGGCCCCGCCATCGTGACCTACGCGATCCATCCCGACGACATCGACGCGGTGGTCGCGGGCGCGCGCCGGCGCGGCGTCGACCCGGGCGACGTCTGGGAGCTCTCGCGCCGCAGGCCCGACGGCACGCTGCTGCAATGGCGGCTCACGCGCGGTGACGCCGATTTCGACAGGCCCTTCCTCATCGATTGGGGCGCGACCGAGCAACCAGGTCTGAGCCGCATCCCGACCCTCGAGATCGTGTCGTTCCAGCGCATCGAGCCGGATCCCGCGCCCCTCCGTCGCGCGTACGACGCGCTCGGGCTTCCGGACGGGGCGGCGGCCGAGGTCGTGCAGGGGTCGCCTGCCCGCTTCCGGCTGGTCGTGCGCCGGGCGGATGGCGAGACGGTCGTGCTCTGAGCGAACCGTGGGCAACGCCTCCGGCGCAGTGCGGCGGTGAGGGCATGGAAGACTGTCGCCATGCCCCTTGTCGCTCTCACGGGCGGGATCGCGTCCGGCAAGTCCACGATCGCGCGGCGGCTCGCCGAGCACGGCGCCGTCGTCATCGACGCGGATGCGCTCGTGCGCGAACTGCAGCAGCCGGGCCAGCCGGTGCTCGCCGCGATCGCCGCCGAGTTCGGGCCGGAGGTGCTGACTGCCGATGGCGAGCTGGATCGCGGGACGCTGGGGACGCTCGTGTTCGGCGACCGCGACAAGCTCGGGCGGCTCAACGGCATCGTTCATCCCGCGGTCAAGGAGGAGTCGCAGCGCCGGTTCCGCGCCGCCTTCGACGCCGATCCGCGCGCGGTGGTCGTGTACGACGTGCCGCTGCTCGCCGAGGCGCGGGGGGCGGGGGAGTGGGACCGCATCGTCGTGGCCCACGCCCCGGTCGACATGCGGGTGGCGCGCATGGTGGCGCACCGCGGCATGTCGGAGGACGAGGCGCGCGCGCGGGTCGCCAACCAGGTGCCCGACGAGGAGCGTCTGAAGCTCGCCGATGTCGTGATCGACACGTCGGGCACGATGGAGGAGACGCTGGCGCAGACCGACGCGCTGTGGGACTCGCTCCACCGCTGAGCCGGGACGCGCGATGACCTCGATCGACCTGAACTCCGACCTCGGCGAGAACGAGCCCGCGCGCGTGGTGGCCGATGACGAGGCCATGCTGCGGGTGGTCACGAGCGCGAACGTGTCGTGCGGGGCGCACGCGGGCACGCCGGAGGGCATCCGTCGGACGCTCTCCGACGCCGCCGCGCACGGCGTCGCAGTGGGAGCCCACCCCGGCTATCCCGACCGGGAGGGCTTCGGGCGTCGCGCCCTGGCACTGTCGTCGGCGGCTCTGCAGTCCGAGGTGGAGCGGCAGCTCGACGCGCTGCTCGGCCTCGCGTCGGCGGCGGGGGTTCCCGTTCGCTACGTCAAACCCCATGGCGCCCTGTACAACGCGATCGCGCGCGACGAACGGCAGGCGCGAGACGTCGTCGCCGCGGTGCGCGCGGTCGATCCTTCGCTGGTGCTGCTCGGACTGGCGGGCAGCGTCGTGCTCCACGTCGCGCACCGAGCGGGCCTCGCCACGGCGGCCGAGGCCTTCGCCGACCGCGGCTACGCGCCCTCGGGCGAGCTCGTGCCGCGCGGCGAGCCGGGAGGCGTGCTGCACGACGCCGACGCGGTGGCGCGGCGCATGCTCCGGCTCGCGACGGAGGGAACGGTGCGCGCGGTCGACGGCAGCGACGTGCACGTCCGTGCGGACTCGGTGTGCGTGCATGGCGACAGCCCGGGGGCGGTCGCGATGGCGCGGGCCGTGCGCACGCGCCTCGAGGTCGCCGGCGTGCGGCTGGCTCCGTTCGCGGGCGCGACGGGATGACTGCACCCAGGCGCATCCTTCCGGTCTCCGACCGTGCGCTGCTGGTCGAGGAGGCCGATCTCGCGGGCGCGATGCGGCTGCACGCCGCGCTGTCGGAGGCCGATGTGCCGGGCGTGCACGAGCTGGTCCCGGCCGCCCGCACGGTGCTCGTGCGCTTCGATCCGCTGAGGGTCACGGCCGGGCGCCTGCGCGAGATCCTCGAGACCCTTCCGGCGCCGGATGTCCCTGCCGGGCACGGACCGACCATCGCGATCGCGGTGCGTTACGACGGGGAGGATCTGGCCGACGTCGCGGCCGCCCTCGGCGTGAGCGTCGACGAGCTCGTGGCGCGGCACTCCGGAGCGTCATGGCGGGTCGCGTTCACGGGGTTCGCACCGGGATTCGGATACCTCGTCGGCGACGACCCGCTGTTCGACGTGCCGCGCCGCGCCTCGCCGCGCACGCGCATCCCGGCCGGATCGGTCGCGCTCGCCGGTCCGTACTCGGGCGTGTATCCGCGCGAGAGTCCGGGCGGATGGCAGCTGATCGGCCGCACGGACGTCCCGATGTGGGACCTTCGACGCGAGCCGCCCGCGCTGCTGGCCCCCGGCACCCGCGTGCGCTTCGAGGCCGTCGAGCGACCGATGCCCACCGGCCGCATGGTGCCGGCGCCGACACCATCTCGAGCGCGCATGCCCGTGGTCGGCCCGCACGCGGTCGAGGTGGTGTCGCCGGGCGCCCAGCTCACGGTGCAGGATGGCGGACGCTCCGGGCACGCGCGATGGGGCGTGTCGCGATCGGGCGCCGCGGATCGGCGCGCGCTGCGGGCGGCGAACGAGGCGGTGGGCAACCCGCCGCACGCCGCGGCGCTCGAGCTCGCCGGCGGGGGCGCGGTGCTGCGGTTCCGCGGACCGGGCGTCGTGGCGGTCTCCGGGGCGGCGATGGACCCCGTGCTCGTCCATCCGGATGGCGACGTGCTGCCGCTCTCGCATGCGGCTCCGGCGCCGGTGCAGACCGGTGACGAGCTGCACCTGGGGCCGGCTCGCGCCGGCCTCCGCGCCACCATCGCGATCCGCGGTGGCCTCGCTCTGACGCCCGTGCTCGGAAGCCTCTCGAGCGACACGCTCGCCGACATCGGCGCGCGTGAGGTCGGCGGTGCCACGCTCGCGGCGGGGTGTGTGCTGCCCCTGCGCGGACCGTCGGCGGTGCGCACGGCGGTCGAGCCCGCGCCGCCACCGCCGCCTTCGCTCCCGGCGCCGGGCGACGTGGTCGTGCTGAGGATCGTGCTCGGCCCCCGCGACGACTGGTTCACGCCCTCGGCGCGGGAGTCGCTCGTGGGGCGGGAGTGGACCGTGACGCCGCGGTCGGATCGCGTGGGCATGCGCCTGGAGGGCGACACGCCGCTCGCGCGTGCGGTGGTCGGCGAGCTTCCGAGCGAGGCCACGGTTGCGGGTGCCCTGCAGGTTCCACCTGACGGGCAGCCGGTGCTCTTTCTGGCGGATCATCCGCTGACCGGCGGCTACCCGGTCATCGCGGCGGTCGTCGACGCCGACCTCGACCTCGCCGGCCAGCTTCCCGCCGGGGCGCGCATCCGGTTCCGGATGCTGACCGGCCGCGTCACCGGCTGAGTGTCGGCCGCGAGCGGTGTGCGCACGGGCCGGCGTGTCGGTGGCCCCTTCTAGGCTGGAGACATGCAGACCACCACCCGCAGTGTGCGCCCGTTCGAGGTGATCAGCGAGTACATGCCGTCGGGTGACCAGCCCAAGGCGATCGCGGAACTCGCGGCCCGCATCAACGCGGGCGAGACGGATGTCGTGCTGCTGGGCGCGACGGGCACGGGCAAGTCGGCGACGACGGCATGGCTCATCGAGCAGGTGCAGCGGCCCACGCTGGTCATGGCGCACAACAAGACGCTGGCGGCGCAGCTGGCCAATGAGTTCCGCGACCTGCTGCCCAACAACGCGGTCGAGTACTTCGTGTCGTACTACGACTACTACCAGCCCGAGGCGTACGTGCCGCAGACGGACACCTTCATCGAGAAGGACTCGTCGATCAATGCCGAGGTCGAGCGACTGCGCCACTCCACGACCAACTCGCTGCTCAGCCGGCGCGACGTCGTGGTGGTCAGCACCGTCTCGTGCATCTACGGCCTGGGCTCGCCCGAGGAGTACCTCCGCGCGCTCGTCGCCCTGCAGGTGGGGGAGCGGTACGACCGCGACGCGCTCATCCGGCAGTTCATCGCGATGCAGTACAACCGCAACGACGTCGACTTCTCGCGCGGCAACTTCCGGGTGCGCGGCGACACGATCGAGATCATCCCCGTGTACGAGGAGCACGCGATCCGCATCGAGCTGTTCGGCGACGAGATCGAGGCGCTGTACAAGCTGCATCCGCTCACGGGCGACGTGCTCGAGCGGATGGACGCGGTCGCGATCTTCCCGGCCACCCACTACGCCGCGGGAACCGACACGGTCCAGCGCGCGATCAAGACCATCGAGCACGAGCTCGAGGAGCGCCTGAAGGAGTTCGAGCAGCAGGGCAAGCTGCTCGAGGCGCAGCGCCTGCGCATGCGCACGACGTTCGACCTCGAGATGCTGCAGCAGCTGGGGTTCTGCTCGGGCATCGAGAACTACTCGCGCCACCTCGACGGTCGCATGGCGGGCGAGCCGCCGCACACGCTGCTCGACTTCTTCCCCGACGACTTCCTGCTGGTCATCGACGAGTCGCACGTGACCGTGCCGCAGATCGGCGCGATGTACGAGGGCGACGCCTCGCGCAAGCGCACGCTGGTGGAGCACGGCTTCCGTCTGCCGAGCGCGATGGACAACCGCCCGCTGCGCTGGGACGAGTTCAAGAACCGCATCGGCCAGACCGTGTACCTGTCGGCGACGCCGGGCAAGTACGAGATGGGCATCGCCGACGGAGTGGTCGAGCAGATCATCCGTCCGACGGGGCTCGTCGACCCCGAGATCGTGGTGAAGCCGTCGAAGGGACAGATCGACGATCTGCTCGAGCAGATCCGCATCCGCGTGGATCGGGACGAGCGCGTGCTCGTGACGACGCTCACCAAGAAGATGGCAGAGGAGCTGACCGACTTCCTCGGCGAGCATGGCGTGCGCGTGCGCTACCTGCACTCCGACGTCGACACGCTGCGCCGTGTCGAGCTCCTCACCGAACTGCGTCAGGGCGTGTACGACGTGCTGGTCGGCATCAATCTGCTGCGCGAGGGGCTCGACCTGCCCGAGGTCTCGCTCGTGGCGATCCTCGACGCCGACAAGGAGGGCTTCCTGCGGTCGGGCACGTCGCTCATCCAGACCATCGGACGCGCGGCGCGCAACGTCTCGGGTCAGGTGCACATGTACGCCGACACGATGACCGATTCGATGAAGAACGCGATCGAGGAGACCGAGCGGCGCCGCGAGATCCAGATGGCGTACAACCGCGAGAACGGTATCGACCCGCAGCCGCTGCGCAAGCGCATCGCCGACATCACCGATCAGCTGGCACGGGAGGGCGCAGACACCGACGCGCTGCTCTCCCAGCGCGACGCGTCGCGTCTCAAGAGCGGCAAGGGCAAGAGCCCCACGCCCGTGCGCAAGCGCGAGGGCATCGCCGCCGAGGGTGCTCAGCAGCTCGAGGGCGCGATCGCCGATCTCACGCAGCAGATGCTCGCGGCGGCCGAGGAGCTCAAGTTCGAGCTGGCGGCGCGATTGCGAGACGAAGTGCAGGACCTCAAGCGCGAGCTGCGGCAGATGGAGAAGGCCGGGCACGCGTGAGTCCGCGGACTCCGCGGCGACGGGCAGGCTCGCGCGAGCGTCAGCTCGTGGGACAGACCAGCGCGCCGGCGGCGTCCTGCGTGTGCTCGTCGCGGCGGCGCCCGCAGTTCGCGCACGGGTCGGCGTCGCGGTTGCGGGGCAGGTTGGGGCTCACGTGCGGCGGGCCGGCCAGGCGGATCAGCGTCGTGTTGGCCCACTGGTAGAGGCCGCCCGCCTCGCGGATGCGGTCTCGCAGGGGAGTCTTCTCTGCCATAACGCTTAGTGTACTAAATGCCCGGTGGTTAGGATGGTCCCGTGCAGAACTCGAAGGACGATCTGCTGAAGCTCGAGAACCAGCTCTGCTTCGCGATCGTGACGGCGGCTCGGAACGTCGTGTCCATCTACCGGCCGGTGCTGGAGCCCCTGGGGCTCACTCACCCGCAGTACCTGGTGATGCTGGCGCTCTGGGAGAGCGCGCCCCGCTCACTCGGCGAGATCGCCGAGGAGCTGGCCTTCGATCCGGCCACGGCGTCGCCGCTCGTGAAGCGTCTGGAGGCTCAGGGGCTGGTGCGCCGCACGCGGCGCGTCGACGACGAGCGCCGCCTCGACATCGATCTGACGGAAGAGGGGCTCGCGCTGCGCGAGCGCGCTCTCGCGGTGCCCGAGCAGATCATGAACCGCGTCGGGATGACGGTCGACGAGGTCGCCGCCCTGCGAGACGCGCTGAGGCCGTTCTCGGGTCGCCTCGACCGGACGGTGTGAGCCTGGGCTTCCGCTGAGCATCGCTCCCGCCGGTTCGAACAAACGTCCGGATGTCGGTGGGGGCGCCTAGACTGGAATCGTGCCGATCGTCCCTGTCTCCAGCCCCGGAAAGATCAGTGTTCGCGGTGCCCGCGTGCACAATCTGAAGAACGTCGATCTCGAGATCCCGCGCGACTCCATGGTCGTCTTCACGGGCCTGTCGGGCTCCGGCAAGTCCAGCATGGCGTTCGACACGATCTTCGCCGAGGGTCAGCGCCGCTACGTCGAGTCGCTGAGCGCGTACGCGCGCCAGTTCCTGGGTCAGGTCGACCGCCCCGACGTCGACTTCATCGAGGGCCTGAGCCCTGCCGTGTCGATCGACCAGAAGTCGACGAACCGCAACCCGCGCTCGACGGTGGGCACCATCACCGAGATCTACGACTACATGCGTCTGCTGTGGGCGCGCATCGGCGTGCCGCACTGTCCCGAATGCGGTGAGCGGATCCAGCGGCAGACCGTGCAGCAGATCGCCGACCAGCTGCACGCTCTGCCCGAGGGCACCCGCTACCAGGTCGTGGCCCCCGTGGTGAGCCAGAAGAAGGGGGAGTTCGTCGACCTCTTCAAGGAGCTGGGAGCCAAGGGGTACTCGCGCGCGATCGTCGACGGCGAGCTCATCCAGCTGGCCGAGCCTCCCACGCTGAAGAAGAGCTACAAGCACGACATCGCGGTCGTCGTCGACCGGCTGGTCGCCCGCGGCGACATGCTGGGGCGCATCACCGACTCGGTCGAGACGGCCCTGGGGCTCGCGGGCGGCGTCGTGCAGGTCAACCTCGTGGACGAAGAGGGCGACGACGCGTGGCAGTCGTTCTCCGAGAAGCTCGCCTGCCCGAACGGCCATGCGCTGCAGCTCACCGAGATCGAGCCGCGCACCTTCTCGTTCAACGCGCCGTTCGGCGCGTGTCCGGCGTGCTCCGGTCTGGGCACCCGCATGTCGGTCGATGTCGAGCTCATGCTCGGCGACGAGGATCTGTCGATCCGCGAGGGCGTCATCGTTCCGTGGACGACCCAGGGCAAGGGCCTCTTCCAGTACTACGAGCGTCTGCTCGTCGGCCTCGCGCACGATCTCGGCTTCTCGCTCGACACCCCGTGGCGCGCGCTGCCGAAGTCGGTCAAGGAGGCCGTGCTCTACGGCGAGGGCTACAACGTCAACGTCCGCTACAAGAACCGCTGGGGCCGCGAGGTGCGCTACGCGAGCGGCTTCGAGGGCGTCGTGCCGTACATCGAGCGGCAGTGGTCGCAGGCCGAGAGCGACAGCCAGCGGCAGCGCTGGGGCGAGTACCTTCGCGAGGTGCCCTGCCCCGTGTGCGATGGCGACCGCCTCAAGCCCGAGGTGCTCGCGGTCAAGATCCACGACCGCTCGATCGCCGAGGTGTCGCACCTGAGCCTCGAGGACGCGCGCGGCTTCATGGATCTGCTGACGCTGACCGACCGCGAGGCCCACATCGCCGCGCAGGTGCTGCGCGAGATCCGCGTGCGTCTCGACTTCCTCATCCGCGTGGGCCTGAACTACCTCACG
The DNA here is from genome assembly GCF_040302945.1 of Microbacterium sp. NPDC096154. NCBI lineage: Bacteria > Bacillati > Actinomycetota > Actinomycetes > Micrococcales > Microbacteriaceae > Microbacterium > Microbacterium sp. NPDC096154. Next base: position 63,492 of record NZ_JBEOSM010000007.1, on the reverse strand, counting down.
CTCAGCCGCGCCGCCGGCTCGCTGTCGGGCGGCGAGGCGCAGCGTATCCGCCTGGCCACGCAGATCGGCACGGGGCTCACGGGGGTGCTCTATGTGCTCGATGAGCCCTCCATCGGTCTGCACCAGCGCGACAACCGCCGGCTCATCGAGACCCTGATCACCCTCCGCGATCTCGGCAACACGCTCGTCGTGGTCGAGCACGACGAGGAGACCATCGAGGCCGCCGACTGGATCGTCGACATCGGTCCCGGCGCCGGCGAGGGCGGCGGCGAGGTGGTCCACTCGGGGCCCTACGAGCAGCTTCTCTCCGACACGGGCTCCATCACGGGCGACTATCTGTCGGGCCGCCGTGAGATCCCGACTCCCGCGAAGCGACGCCGCATCGATCGGAAGCGCGCGCTCAAGGTCGTCGGCGCCCGCGAGAACAACCTGCGGGACGTCACGGCCGAGTTCCCGCTCGGCGTGCTGACGGCGGTCACCGGGGTGAGCGGATCGGGCAAGTCGACGCTCGTGAACGACATCCTGTACGAGGTGCTGGCCACGCGCCTCAACGGCGCGCGCCGGGTCGCGGGCAAGCACACGCGGGTCACGGGTCTCGAGCACCTCGACAAGGTGGTGCACGTCGACCAGGCGCCGATCGGTCGCACCCCGCGCTCCAACCCCGCCACGTACACGGGCGTCTTCGACCGCATCCGCAGCCTCTTCGCCGAGACGCCCGAGGCGAAGGTGCGCGGCTACCAGGCGGGGCGCTTCAGCTTCAACGTCAAGGGCGGCCGGTGCGAGGCATGCTCGGGCGACGGCACGCTGAAGATCGAGATGAACTTCCTGCCCGACGTCTACGTCGACTGCGAGGTCTGCCACGGCAAGCGCTACAACCGCGACACGCTGCAGGTGCACTACAAGGGCAAGAACATCGCCGAGGTGCTCGAGATGTCGATCGCCGAGGCGGCCGAGTTCTTCGAGCCGATCCAGGCCATCCACCGCTACATGAAGACCCTCGTGGATGTGGGTCTCGGCTACGTGCGGCTCGGTCAGTCGGCCACGACCCTGTCCGGCGGCGAGGCGCAGCGCGTCAAGCTCGCGACCGAGCTCCAGCGTCGCAGCAACGGCCGCACCGTGTACGTGCTCGATGAGCCGACCACCGGCCTGCACTTCGAGGACGTGCGACGACTGCTGGAGGTGCTGAACAGCCTGGTCGACAAGGGCAACTCGGTGATCGTGATCGAGCACAACCTCGATGTGATCAAGTCGGCCGACTGGATCGTCGACCTCGGTCCCGAGGGCGGCTCGGGCGGCGGCCAGATCGTCGCGACCGGCACGCCGGAGCAGGTCGCCGAGGTCGAGGGCAGCCACACGGGCGCGTTCCTCGCCGAGGTGCTGGGGCTTCGCGAGCGGCACCGCAAGGCCGGTTAGGCATGGCGGGGCAGCTTCCCTACAAGCCGAAGCCGGGGGAGATCCCCACCAATCCGGGGGTCTACCGCTTCCGCGACGCGCATGGACGCGTGCTGTACGTCGGCAAGGCGAAGAACCTGCGTCAGCGGCTGTCGAACTACTTCGCTCCGTTGCACACCCTGCACGAGCGCACGCGGCGCATGGTCACCACGGCCGCCTCGGTGGAGTGGACCGTGGTCCCCACCGACGTCGACTCCCTGCAGCTCGAGTACCAGTGGATCAAGGAGTTCGATCCGCCGTTCAACGTGCGCTACAAGGACGACAAGTCCTACCCGTTCATGGCGATCACCCTCGGTGACGAGGCCCCTCGCGTCATGGTCACGCGCAACCGCCGCATCCCCGGTGCCAAGTACTTCGGCCCGTATCCGAAGGTGTGGGCCGTGCACGACACGATCGACCTGATGATCAAGGTCTTCCCGATCCGCACCTGCAGCGACGCGTCGTACAAGCGGGCGATGCAGACCGGGCGCCCCTGCTTCCCCGGTCAGATCGGCAAGTGCGGCGGTCCCTGCTCGCACCGCGTGACGATCGAGGAGCACCGGGCGATCGTCGACGACTTCATCGCCTTCATGCAGGGCGGCGACGAGCGCTTCACCCGCGATCTGACGGCCCGCATGAAGGCCGCCGCAGCGGCCATGGACTACGAGCAGGCGGCGGTGCTGCGTGACAAGCTGACGTCCATCGAGGCCGTGCTGAACAAGAGCGCGCTGGTGCTGCCGAGCGACACCGACGCCGACCTGTTCGGCGTCGCCGAAGACGAGCTGTCGGCCGCGGTGCAGCACTTCGTGATCCGCGGCGGCCGCGTGCGGGGCGTGAGCTCCACGACGATCGACAAGGAGCTCGACATCGCGGGCGGCGATCTCGTCGACCAGATCCTGCAGCGGGTCTACGGCGACGCCGCGCCCGCGGACATCCCGCGGCGCGTGCTCGTGCCCGTCCTGCCGCCCGACGCCGACGAGCTCGAGGAGTGGCTGCGCGTGCGGCGCGGAAAGGCGGTCGAGATCGCGGTCGCTCAGCGCGGTCAGCGCGCCGAGCTCCTGCGCAACGCCACGCTCAACGCGCAGCAGGCGCTGCTGCGACACAAGACGCGGCGCACGAGCGACTACGCCGCGCGCACGCAGGCTCTGAGCGACCTCCAGGAGGCGCTCGGCATGGACGAGGCGCCGCTGCGCATCGAGTGCTTCGACATCTCGCATCTGCAGGGGACCAACGTGGTCGGCTCCATGGTCGTGTTCGAGGACGGGCTGCCTCGCAAGGATCAGTACCGGTCGTTCTCGATCGCCGAGACGACCGACGACACCGACTCGATCCACCAGGTGCTCACGCGCCGGCTGGCGCACCTCGACCGCCCGGAGGAAACCGGCGATGCGGCCGAGGCGCAGGCCGCCCCGGCCGAGGCGCAGGAGGTCGCCCCGGCCGAGGCCGGGGTCGTGGTGGAGACGCAGCCGAAGAAGCGCCGGCGCTTCGCCTACCCGCCGCAGCTGCTCATCGTGGACGGCGGCAAGCCGCAGGTCGAGGCCGCGGCGCGCGCGCTGCGCGAGTCCGGGCACGAGGAGATCGCCCTGTGCGGCATCGCCAAGCGGCTCGAGGAGATCTGGCTGCCCGGCGATGACTTCCCGGTCATCCTGCCGCGCACCAGTGAGGCGCTCTACCTCGTCCAGCGCCTGCGCGACGAGGCCCACCGCTTCGCGATCTCGCACCAGCGGCGCCGGCGCAAGCGCGACATCCGCAGTGTGCTGAGCGAGGTGCCGGGCCTCGGCGAGACCCGCATCAAGGCGCTGCTGCGGCACTTCGGATCGGTCGCCGCGCTGCGCAGCGCGACGGTCGCCCAGATCGAGGAGCTGCCGGGCATCGGCCCGAAGCTGGCAGAGACGGTCCACCGGCACCTGCAGGCCGCCGAATCGCCCGACGCGCCCGCCGGGCAGTCGGCCCCCGCGATCGACGGGCTGGCGGCCGTCGCCACGGCGGACGGCGCGACGGCATAGGGTGGAGCTGATGATCGACGACGCGGGGCAGCGCGGCGAGGAGCCGGGTGGCACGGGTGAGGTGCTGATCGTCACCGGCATGTCCGGGGCCGGTCGGTCGACTGTGGCGAACGCCCTCGAGGACCTCGACTGGTACGTCGTCGACAACCTGCCGCCTCAGATGCTCCGGCCGCTTCTCGACCTCGCGGGCCGTCTGGGGGGCCGGCTTCCGCGCGTCGCCGCGGTGGTCGACGTGCGCGGACGAGACCTGTTCGCCGAGCTGCCCGCCGAGGCCCAGGCGATCCGGCACAGCCGGAATCTCCGCGTGGTCTTCCTGGACGCGTCCGACGACGTCCTCGTGCGCCGCTTCGAGGCGGTGCGCCGTCCGCACCCGCTGCAGGGCAACGGCACGCTCGTCGACGGCATCCAGCGGGAGCGCGCGCTGCTGCAGCCGTTGCGCGAGAGCGCGGACGTGATCATCGACACCACGCGGTTCAACATCCATCAGCTCGCGAACCGGGTGTCCGACCTCTTCGCGGATGCCGAGGCGCCGGCGCACACGCTCACCGTGCAGAGCTTCGGCTTCAAGTACGGCGTACCGCCCGACGCCGACCTCGTGGCCGACATGCGGTTCCTTCCGAACCCGTTCTGGAACGACGACCTGCGCGCGCTGACCGGTGAGGACGCGGAGGTCAGCGAGTACGTCCTCGGCCAGGAGGGCGCCACCGACTTCCTCGACGCCTACGCGACCGCGCTGCGCCCCGTGCTCGCGGGGTATCAGCGCGAGAACAAGCGGCACTCCACCGTCGCGGTGGGCTGCACCGGCGGCAAGCATCGCTCCGTCGCGATGGCGAACGCGCTCGCCGAGCGACTCAAGGACGTGCCGGGCGTCGCCGTGCGCGTCCGCCACCGCGATCTGGGTCGCGAGTAGACGTCGGTCCCATGCGCGAGCCGACGCGCCACGAGCCGACGCGCCACGAGCTGCGGATCGACGGCCGGCTGCGCGCGTTCACGGCGGTCGGGGCCGACGAGGGCCCCGAGGGCCGCGCTCTCGTGATCGCGTTCCACGGCTCCACGCAGACGGGCGCCGGCTTCCGCGATTTCACCGGCCGCGCGCTCGACCGGCTCGCCGCGGAAGGGCGAGCGGTGGTGCTGTATCCGGATGGCTGGCGCGGCCACTGGAATGACGACCGCCGCGAGAACTGGTTCGCGGCGCGACGTGTCGGCATCGATGAGGTGGCCTTCTTCCACGCCCTCGTCGCACACGCCGCCGAGCGCTATCGCACCGGGCCGGTCCACGTGGTCGGCTACTCCAACGGCGGCGAGATGGTGCTGACGCTGCTGCACCGCGTACCGGAGGCGCTCGCGGGAGCCGTCGTGATCTCGGCGACGCAGCCCGTGCCGGAGAACTGGCTCTCCGAGCAGGGCGGGACGTCACCGCGGCCGTCCCCGGTCGTCGTCGTCCACGGCACGGCGGACCCTGTGGTCCCGTACCACGGCGGTCCCATGCCCTGGTATGCGCGCTGGCTCTTCCGGGTCTCGGGAGCGGCCCTGTCCGCGCCCCAGACGGCTGAGTACCTCGCGCGCCGCAACGGCATCGACGCCGCTCCGGACGAGGCTGAGGTGCCCTCCCGTCGGGGCATGGTGCAGCCGGCCCGGCGGGCGCGGCAGCGCCCCGCGGTGTCGCGCATCCGCTACGGCGCGGGGCCAGGGGAAGTGGTGCTGTACCGCGTCGAAGGCGGCGGGCACACCGTGCCGGGGTCGCCCCCGGCGCCCGCCATCCTCGGCGCGACGGCGGATGTCCCCGCCCTCCAGGATGTCGTGGGCGCGCTGATCGAGGGAGCGCACGCCGAGTAGCGCCCCTGGCTGGGAAGTAGCCCCCGGGTGAGACGCCCGCCTGCCCGGTAGGCTGTTCCTTCGCGCCCGCTGTGGCGCTGCAGTCTGAGAAGTGGGGAGAACGGTGTCACTGACCGCCGATGTCAAGGCCGAGCTGATCGCGGTACGGGACCCGCGTCCGACCGTGCGAGTCGCTGAGCTGACGGCGCTGCTGCGCTTCGCCGGCGGGCTGCACTCCATCGCCGGCCGCGTGGCGGTCGAGGCCGAGGTGGACACCCCCGATCTGGCACGCCGCACGGCACGCGACATCGCCGAGATCTACGGCGTGCGCCCCGAGCTGGCCCGCATCCAGGGCTCTGGCAGCCGTGAGGGCGAGTCGTTCGCGGTGCGCGTGGTGGACGGCGGCGAGACGCTCGCCCGGCAGACCGGCCTGCTTGACATGCGTCGGCGGCCCGTGCGCGGACTGCCCAACCGCCTGACCACCGGCTCGCGCGACGACCTGTCGGCGGTCTGGCGTGGCGCGTTCCTCGCGTCGGGGAGCCTGTCCGAGCCGGGCCGCTCCGCCTCGCTTGAGATCGCCTGCCCGACGGGGGAGGCCGGCATGGCTCTGGTCGGCGCCGCGCACCGCATCGGCATCGCCGCCAAGGCGCGGGAGGTGCGCGGCGTGCCGCGCGTGGTGGTGCGCGAGGCCGAGGCCATCCGGGGCATGCTCGTCGCGATGGGCGCGGCTCAGACGGCCGACGAGTGGGACCAGCTGCGGCAGCGCCGCGAGGTGCGCGCGGGCGTGAACCGCCTCGTCAACTTCGACGACGCGAACCTGCGCCGCTCGGCGCAGGCGGCGGTCGCCGCGTGTGCGCGTGTGGAGCGCGCGCTCGAGATCCTGGGCGACGAGGTGCCCGCGCACCTGCGCCAGGCGGGGGAGCTGCGCCTCGCCCACCGAGATGCGAGCCTCGACGAGCTCGGTCACCACGCCGAGCCGCCGCTCACGAAGGACGCCGTGGCGGGCCGCATCCGCCGGCTGCTCGCGATGGCCGACAAGCGGGCCGAGCAGGACGGCGTGCCCGGCACCGAGTCGGCCGTTCCCGCCGGCTCCTGAGCCGTTCCCGCGCCCGCGCTCGGCGGGCCCGCGCGAGGCGCGGGTCGGGGTATCCGCTGTGGGCTCGGCCTGACGAGGCCGACGGGCGCGGTCGGTGTCCGGCGTCCCGTCAAGGGGCATCCCCAGGGGGTTCGGCGTCACTAGGATGAGGATCGTCCGGTCCCGTCGCGCGAGCGACGCGGAGGTACACCGATAGCGCCGGCAGCCCGGCGCGGATGGGAACATCGCATGGCTGTCTACACCCTCCCCGATCTGCCCTACGACTACGCGGCGCTCGAGCCGCACATCTCGGGCAAGATCATGGAGCTGCACCACGACAAGCACCACGCCACCTACGTGGCGGGCGCCAACACGGCGCTCGAGCAGCTGGCCGCCGCGCGTGAGAGCGGCGACTTCGCCAACGTGAACAAGCTCGAGAAGGACCTCGCGTTCCACCTCGGCGGTCACACCAACCACACCATCTTCTGGAACAACCTCTCGCCGAACGGCGGGGGCGAGCCCGAGGGCGAGCTCGCCGCCGCGATCGCCGACCAGTTCGGCTCGTTCGCCGCCTTCCAGGCGCAGTTCGGCGCCGTCGCCAACGGCATCCAGGGCTCGGGCTGGTCGGTGCTGGCCTGGGACGCGATCGGCCAGCGCCTCGCGATCTTCCAGCTCTTCGACCAGCAGGGCAACGTGCCGCTGGGCCTCACGCCGCTGCTCATGCTCGACATGTGGGAGCACGCGTTCTACCTCGACTACCTCAACGTGAAGGCGGAGTACGTCAAGGCGTTCTGGAACATCGCCAACTGGCAGGATGTCGCCGCCCGCTTCGACGCCGCTCGCGAGAAGACCGCCGGACTGCTCGTCGCCGGCTGAACGACGCCAGATCCCGGCGGGGTGCGTGCCCGCCGGGATCGGACGTCATACCCACCGCGCGCGTCCGCGCGCTAGACAAACAGGAGACCTCAGTGTCCGTCAGGATCGGAATCAACGGCTTCGGCCGCATCGGCCGCAACTTCGTCCGCGCCGCTCTCGCCCAGGGCGCAGACTTCGAGATCGTGGGTGTCAACGATCTCACCGACAACAAGGCGCTCGCGCAGCTGCTCAAGTACGACTCGGTGGGCGGCCCGCTGGGCAAGGACGTGACCTACGACGAGCAGTCGATCACGGTCGACGGGAAGACCATCCGCGCCTTCGCCGAGAAGGACCCGGCCGCCCTGCCGTGGGGCGAGATCGGCGCCGACATCGTCATCGAGTCGACGGGCCGCTTCACCAAGCCCGATGACGCCGCCAAGCACCTCCAGGGCGGCGCCCGGAAGGTGCTCATCTCGGCGCCGGCGAGCGGCCCGGCTCCCACGTTCGTGATGGGCGTGAACGAGGACCGCTACGACCCCGAGAACGACCACGTCATCTCGAACGCGTCGTGCACCACGAACGCCCTCGCGCCGCTGGCCAAGGTCTTCCAGGACGCGTTCGGCATCGAGCGCGGCTTCATGATGACCGCGCACGCCTACACGGCCGACCAGAACCTGCAGGACGGCCCGCACAAGGACCTCCGTCGCGCGCGTGCGGCCGCGGTCAACATCGTCCCCACGTCGACCGGCGCCGCCAAGGCCATCGGGCTCGTGCTGCCCGAGCTGCAGGGCAAGCTCGACGGCACCAGCTACCGGGTGCCCGTGCCGACCGGCTCGATCGTCGATCTGACCCTCGTGACGAAGGACGGGCTGACGAAGGACGAGATCAACGCCGCGTACGCGGCCGCCGCTGCGGAGGGGCGTCTCAACGGCATCCTGCAGTACTCGGAGGACCCGCTGGTGTCGAGCGACATCCAGCTCAACCCGTTCTCGTCGATCTTCGACTCGGGCCTGACCAGCGTCGCCGGCCCCCTGGCCAAGGTCTCGGCCTGGTACGACAACGAGTGGGGCTACTCGAACCGTCTGGTCGACCTCGCGGAGTACGTCGGCGAGCGTCTCTGACGCGACAGACGCGATGCATGTGAGGGCCCGTCGGCACCGGAGATCCGGAGCCGGCGGGCCTTCGCCGTGGGCGCCCGCGGGGTAGAGTCGGATCGATGTCTCTGCGAACTCTCGAATCCCTCGGTTCGGTCGCCGGCAAGCGCGTCATCGTGCGCTGCGACCTCAACGTCCCGCTCACGGACGGACGCATCACGGACGACGGGCGCGTGCGCGCGTCGCTCCCGACCCTGAACGCGCTGATCAACGCGGGCGCTCGCGTCGTGGTGTGCTCGCACCTCGGCCGCCCCAAGGGGGAGCCCGACCCGCAGTACAGCCTCGCGCCGGTCGCCCAGCGGCTGTCGGAGCTGCTGGGCAAGCCTGTCGCCTTCGCCCGCGACACGGTGGGCGAGTCCGCCCACGAGGCGGTCGAGGCGCTCGAGGACGGCGACGTCGCGGTGCTCGAGAACCTGCGCTTCAACGCGGGCGAGACCGCGAAGGACGATGCTGAGCGTCGTGCCTTCGCCGAGCAGCTCGCGGGTCTCGGCGATGTGATGGTGTCGGACGGCTTCGGCGTCGTGCACCGCAAGCAGGCGAGCGTGTACGACCTCGCCGAGCTGCTGCCGAGCGCGGCCGGCCTCCTGATCGCCGCCGAGCTCGACGTGCTGGACCGCCTCACCGAGAACCCCGAGCGTCCGTACACGGTCGTCCTGGGCGGATCGAAGGTGTCCGACAAGCTCGGTGTGATCGACCACCTCCTGCCGCGCGTCGACCGTCTGCTGATCGGCGGCGGCATGCTGTTCACCTTCCTCGCGGCGCAGGGGCACAAGGTGGGCGCGAGCCTGCTGGAGCAGGACCAGATCGATACCGTGCGCGGCTACATCCGCGCGGCGGAGGAGAAGGGCGTCGAGCTCGTGCTGCCGACCGACGTCGTCGTGGCGTCGGCCTTCGGCGCCGACGCCGAGCACGAGGTGACGGCGGCCGACGCGATCGAGGAGACGGCGTTCGGCGCGTCGGGTCTCGGCCTCGACATCGGCCCGGAGACCGCGGCCGCCTTCGCCGACGCGATCCGCGGCTCGAAGACGGTGTTCTGGAACGGTCCCATGGGGGTGTTCGAGCTCGCGCCGTTCGCGGCCGGCACCAAGGCCGTCGCGCAGGCGCTCACCGAGGTCGACGGCCTCAGCGTCGTGGGCGGCGGCGACTCGGCCGCGGCCGTGCGCCAGCTCGGCTTCGACGACGACCGCTTCGGCCACATCTCGACCGGCGGCGGTGCCAGCCTCGAGTTCCTCGAGGGCAAGAAGCTTCCCGGCCTGGAGGTGCTCGGATGGTCGCTGTGACGACGCGCACCCCGCTGATCGCGGGGAACTGGAAGATGAACCTGGACCACCTGCAGGCGGTCGCCTTCGTGCAGAAGCTGCACTGGGCCCTGAAGGACGCCAAGCACGAGTTCGACGCGGTCGACGTCTCGGTGTTCCCGCCGTTCACCGACATCCGCAGCGTGCAGACCCTGATCGACGCCGACAAGATCCCGTTCGGTCTCGGCGCGCAGGATCTGTCGGCGCACGACTCGGGCGCGTACACCGGCGAGATCTCGGGGGCGTTCCTGAAGCGGCTCGACGTGGCCCAGGTGATCATCGGTCATTCCGAGCGCCGCGAATACCACTCGGAGAGCGATGAGCTGGTCGCCGCCAAGGTCAAGGCCGCGCTGAAGCACGGGCTCGTGCCCGTCGTCTGCGTCGGCGAGACCGCCGAGGATCTCGAGAAGCATGGCGCGAGCGCCGTGCCGGTCGGACAGCTCGAGGTGGCGCTCGACGGCGTCGCCTCGACGGCGGAGATCGTCGTGGCGTACGAGCCGGTCTGGGCGATCGGCTCGGGCCAGGCGGCCACCCCCGACCAGGCGCAGGAGGTGTGCGCCACGCTGCGCGACGTCGTGCGCGCGAAGCTGGGTGACGACGCCGCGGCGCGCACGCGCATCCTGTACGGCGGCTCGGTCAAGGCGGCCAACATCGCGAGCTTCATGCGCCAGCCCGACGTCGACGGCGCGCTCGTCGGCGGAGCTAGCCTGCTGGTCGACGAGTTCGCGGCGATCATCCGCTTCCAGAAGCACGTGGGCGTGTAGGGTAATCCGGTGCAGATCATCGAATTCATCCTCCAGGTGCTGCTGGGCATCACCAGCCTGCTCCTGACGCTGCTGATCCTGCTTCACAAGGGCCGCGGCGGCGGACTGTCCGACATGTTCGGCGGCGGCATGTCGCAGGCGATCGGCTCGTCGGGCCTCGCCGAGCGCAACCTGAACATCATCACCATCGTGCTGGCGCTGGTGTGGTTCTTCTCCATCGTGGGCCTCGGCCTCGTGACCAAGTTCCAGGTGATCTGACATGGCTGTAGGAGGAAACGCGATCCGCGGCACCCGTGTGGGCTCGGGCCCGATGGGCGAGCAGGACCACGGTCACCACGCCGAGCGCATCGCCGTGAGCTACTGGGACGGCCTCGGCAATGAGACGGTCCGCTACTACGCCGCCGGGGTGCCCGAGGAGGAGATCCCGGACATCGTCGACCACCCGAACTCGGGTCTTCCCGCCGGTCGCGACAAGGACAACCCGCCGGCCGTGGCGAAGAACGAGCCGTACAAGACGCACCTCGCCTACGTGAAGGAGCGTCGCACCGACGACGAGGCCGAGCAGCTGCTCGACGAGGCGCTGCAGAAGCTCCGCGAGAAGCGCGGCCTCTGATCCGCATGACGAAGGCCCCCGCCGATGGCGGGGGCCTTCGTCATGCGTGGGGGAGCACCCTCAGTAGTCCGGGTCGATGAGATCCTCGGGCACGTGCGCGGCGGCCTCCCGGTCGACGAACACGATCGTGCCGGCGGTGCCCTCGGCTCCTGCGGCCGGCACGCCCGCATGTCCGGCGCCGGCGAGCATCAGCCCCAGCGCGGATGCCTTGTCGGCACCCGCGACGACCATCCAGATGTGCGCCGACGAGTTGATCACGGGCAGGGTGAACGTGATCCGCTCCGGCGGGGGCTTCGGCGACTCGCGCACGGGGAGCACGGCGCGATCGACGACCAGCACCTCGCCCCGGTCGGGGAACAGCGAGGCGATGTGGCCGTCGGGCCCGACCCCCAGGAAGCACACGTCGAACGCCGGCCACGGGTGCTCGGCGGTGCCGAAGCGCGCGAGTTCGGCCGCATACGCGTCGGCCGCCTCGTCGAGCGTCAGCTCCTCGCCGGTCGCCGCCGGCTCGTGCACGTTCTCGGCCGGCACCCCGACCCTGTCGAGCAGCGCGGCGCGTGCCTGGCCCGCGTTGCGCTCTGCGTCGTCACGCGGAACGAACCGCTCGTCGCTCCACCAGAAGTGCACGAGCGACCAGTCGATGTTGCCGGCCCAGCCGTGCTCGGCCGTGGCCTGCAGCACGGCGGACCCCATCGAGCCGCCTGTGAGCGAGACGTGCACCGTGCGACCCTCCTGGGTCAGCTGGGCGATCTTGCCGACGAACCGATTCGCGACGTTCTCCGCGAGCTGCGCCTTGTCGGGCAGCACCACCACTCTGCGATCCGTCATCAGGCGGATCCTCTCGGCTCGGCCAGTCGCGACCAGCCCTCGCTGATCACACGGCCGTAGAGCCGATCGGGGTCCAGGCGGCGCAGCTCCTCCGCGAGGCACTCGCGCAGGGAGCGACGCGGCAGGTGCAGCTCATGATCCGGCTGTCCGGGCTGGGTGAGCAGCGCGAGCGAGTCGGTCTGACGCTCGAGCACGATGTCGCCACCGGGGCGGGTGAGCCGCACCGAGTGGATCCCGTGATCCCAGACCGACGGGTCCTCGTACTGCCAGTCGACCGGCAGCTCGAGCGCGAGGCCGAGCCACGCGGCCAGCAGCGCGGTCGAGGGCGACGTGGAGGCGCCGCGCACCGACACCGCGGTGACCGGCTCGTAGGGCGGCTGATCGAGCACAGCCGCCAGCTGCTCGCGCCAGCGCGTGAGTCGCGTCCAGGCCAGGTCGGTGTCGCCCGGTGTGTACGAGCTCTCCAGCTCGGTCAGGCGGTCGGCCGAGTGCCGCGCGGTCGACGAATCGGTGATGCGGCGCTGCGCGATACGGCCGAGCGCCGAGGCGCCGGGCCGCACGGGCGGATCGTCCGGCCACCATGCGACCACGGGCGCGTCGGGCAGCAGCAGTCCGGTGAGCAGCGTCGACTCGTTGCTCGCGGCGTCGCCATACGCGCGCAGCACGATGACCTCGCTCGCGCCGGCATCGCCGCCCACGCGGATCTGCGCGTCCAGGCGTGCCTCCCCGCCGGGCTCGGTCATCAGCACGATCACGCGCATCGGGTGCTCGCGGGACGCGTCGTTGGCCGCCTCGATCGCATCCTCGCTGAGCCGGTGGTTCGACTTGATCACCAGGGTGAGCACACGTCCGAGGGCGACGGCGCCGCCCTCCTCGCGCGTGTCGATCAGCTGGCGTGCGACCTTGCTGACGGTGGTGTCGGGCAGATCGATGATCACGGGCGCCTCCAGACGCGGCCGTCGCGGGCCAGGAGCTCGTCAGCGGACGGCGGACCCCACGAGCCCGGGTCGTACTGTTCGACCGGGCCGCCCTGCGCGGCCCAGTACTCCTCGACGGGGTCGAGGATCTTCCACGACAGCTCCACTTCCTCGTGACGGGGGAACAGCGGCGGGTCGCCGAGAAGCACATCGAGGATGAGCCGCTCGTACGCCTCGGGACTCGCCTCCGTGAAGGCATGCCCGTAGCCGAAGTCCATGGTCACGTCGCGCACCTGCGTGCCGGTGCCGGGAACCTTCGATCCGAACCGGATCGTGACGCCCTCGTCGGGCTGGACGCGGATCACGAGCGCGTTCTGGCCGAGCTCGGCCGTCTGACCGCGCGAGAACAGGTGCTCGGGCGCGCGCTTGAACACGACCGCGATCTCCGTGACGCGACGTCCCAGTCGCTTGCCGGTGCGGAGGTAGAACGGAACGTCGGCCCAGCGGCGCGTGGCGATCTCGAGCTTGAGCGCGGCGTACGTCTCGGTGGCCGACTGCGGGTTCATGCCCTCCTCTTCGAGGAAGCCGCACACCCGCTCACCGCCCTGCCAGCCGCCCGCGTACTGGCCGCGGGCCGTGGCCGTCGACAGGTCGTCCGGCAGCCGCACGGCGGCGAGCACCTTCTCCTTCTCGGCACGCAGGTGCTCGGCCGACAGGCTGATCGGCTCCTCCATGGCCGTGAGCGCGAGCAGCTGAAGCAGATGGTTCTGGATCACGTCGCGGGCGGCGCCGACGCCGTCGTAGTAGCCCGCGCGCCCGCCCACGCCGATGTCCTCGGCCATCGTGATCTGCACGTGGTCGACGTAGTTGCGGTTCCAGATCGGCTCGTACAGCTCGTTGGCGAAGCGCAGGGCCAGGATGTTCTGGACCGTCTCCTTGCCGAGGTAGTGGTCGATTCGGAAGATCGAGTCGGCCGGGAAGGCCGCCTCGAGCGCGTCGTTCAGCTCTCGCGCCGACGCCAGGTCGTGCCCGAACGGCTTCTCGATCACGACGCGGCGCCACCGGTCGTCATCGGGATTGTCGTCCACGAGGCCCGAGTCGAGCAGCTGCTGCGCCACGACCGGGAACGCCTTGGGCGGGATCGACAGGTAGAACGCGTGGTTGCCCATGGTTCCGCGCTCGACGTCCAGCCGGTCGACGGTCTCGCGGAGACGACGGAACGCCGCGGCGTCGTCGAACTCGCCCTGCACGAAGCGGATGCCCTGCTGCAGCTGCTGCCAGGTCTCCTCGCGGAACTCCGTGCGCGCGTACTGCTTCACGGCATCGTGCACGACCTTCGCGAAGTCCTGGTCCTCCCAATCGCGGCGCGCGAACCCGACGAGCGCGAAGCCCGGCGGAAGCAGGCCGCGGTTGGCGAGATCGTAGACCGCGGGCATGAGCTTCTTGCGCGACAGGTCTCCCGTCACGCCGAAGATCACGAGCGCGCTCGGGCCCGCGATGCGGTTCAGCCGGCGATCGCCGGGATCGCGCAGCGGGTTGCGCCCGCGCGAGATGTCGACGGTCATCGCGTACGACCTTCCCGGGTGCTGGACGCGTGGGTCCGGGTCACTGCGCCGCCTCGAACAGCGCCAGCACCTCGGCCTGCGGGTCGGTGAGCGTCAGCGTCACGACCGGACGGCCGTGTTCGGCGAGAACGGCCGCGTCGCCGGCGGCCTGCGCCTCGATCAGCTGTCCGAACGTGAACGGGCGCTCGGGGATCTCGACATCGACCTCGGTGCGCTCGGTGATCTGCAGGAACACGCCCTGCGCCGGACCGCCCTTGTGATACTGGCCGGTCGAGTGCAGGAACCGCGGACCCCAGCCGAACGTCGTGGGCCGACCGGAGTCGGCCGCGACCATCTCGCGCAGACCCTGCAGCTGCGGGATCTCCAGGCGATTCACGTAGGCCTGGATCGAGACGTAGCCATCCTGCGGGAGCGTTGCCCACAGCGCGTCGAGCACGCTCTGGATCGTGCCGCCGGCCGCGAGGGCGGGGTCGCTCACGCGCACCTCGACGCCCGCCTCGACGAACGCCGGGGCGGTGGGCTCGGGACGCGCGTCCAGCAGACCGCGGGCGGCGACCTTGGCCGACTCGACGTCGGGCTGGTCGAACGGGTTGATGCCGATCATGCGCCCCGCGATGGCCGTGGCGTACTCCCACACCACGAGCTGCGCGCCGAGCGTGCCGCTGACGAGCACTTCGCCCGGATGGCGGTGCTCGACCTCGTCGGCGTCGTCGACCAGGCGCACGATCTGCAGGTCGCCCGGCTTGCTCTCGAGCTCGGGCGACACGGGCAGCAGCACCACGGGCAGGATGCCCGTGCCGAGCTTGCCGGTCGACTCGGCGATGAGCTGCTCGATCCAGTCGGGGAGACCGACGATGTGGGTGCCGTCGGTGATCAGTCCCAGCTTGTCGCGGCGGACGCCGTCCGGCGAGGAGGAGCCGGCGATCGCGGCCGCGAGCACCAGAGCCGGGTTCTCGGGGGCGTCGATCGCCACCTGCAGCAGCGACGCCTCGGCCTCGTCCAGCAGCTCGTCGATGTCGGCGCCGGCCAGGCCAGAAGGCACCAGGCCGAAGGCGGTCAGCGCCGAGTAGCGCCCGCCGACCGTCGGGTCCGCGTTGAAGACGCGGTAGCCCGCGGCGCGCGCCGACTCGTCGAGCGGCGAACCGGGATCGGTCACGACGATGATCCGCTCTGCGGGGTCGATGCCGAGGTCGCGGAACGCGGCCTCGAACGCCCGCCGCTGCGAGTCGGTCTCCACCGTGGAGCCCGACTTCGACGACACCACGAGCGCGGTGCGCTCCAGGCCGCCGTCGAGCGCCGCGAGCACCTGGCCGGGCGCCGTGGAGTCGAGGATGGTCAGGTCGACGCCGGCGGTCTGCGTGATGACCTCGGGGGCGAGCGACGAGCCGCCCATGCCCGCGAGCACGAAGCGGTCGACTCCCTTCGCGCGCAGCTGGTCACGCAGCTCGAGGATCTCCGGGACCAGCGGACGCGACACGGACACCGCCTGGACCCAGCCGAGGCGCTTCGACGCCTCGTCCTCGGCGTCCGGGCCCCAGAGGGTGGGGTCGAGGTTCGTGATGCGGGAGGCGACCATGTCCTCGATGAGCGCCGGCAGGTGCGTCGCGACCGCGGCCTCCGCAGCGCCCGACACGCGGATGGAGATGGTCACGCGTCCGTTCCCTTCGCCGCTCCCTCGAGCGCGCCGGCGACGGTGGCCTGCAGCTCGTGCCATGAGGCGATGAACTTCTCGACGCCCTCCGACTCGAGCACCTCGGTGACGTCGGAGAAGTCGACCCCGATGGCGGCCAGCTTGTCGAACAGCTCATGCGCCTCGGCGTATGCGCCGGTCACGGTGTCGCCCGTGACCTCGCCGTGGTCGAACGTCGCCTCGAGCGTCTTCTCGGGCATGGTGTTGACGGTGCCCGGCGCGACGAGCCCCGTGACGTAGAGCGTGTCGGGCAGCTCGGGGTCCTTGACGCCGGTCGAGGCCCAGAGCGGACGCTGCACGTTGGCGCCGGCGGCCACGAGGTCCGTGGCGCGGCTCTCCGCGAAGCGCTTCTCGTACAGCTCGTACGCGAGGCGCGCGTTCGCCAGGCCGGCCTGCGACGTGAGCGCCGTGGCCTCGTCGGTGCCGATCGCCGCCAGGCGCTTGTCGACCTCCGTGTCCACGCGCGACACGAAGAACGACGCGACCGAGTGGATGCCCGACAGGTCGATGCCCGCGTCGCGCGCCTTCTCGAGGCCCGCGAGGTAGGCGTCGATCACGGCGTCGTAGCGCTCGAGGCTGAAGATCAGCGTGACGTTGACGCTGATGCCGGCGCCGATGACCTCGGTGATCGCCGGCAGGCCGGCCTTCGTCGCGGGGATCTTGATCAGCACGTTCGGGCGGTCGACGCGCGCGGCCAGGTCCTTCGCCTGCGCGATGGTCCCCTCGGTGTCGTGCGCGAGATCGGGGGAGACCTCGATCGACACGCGCCCGTCCACGCCGTCCGTCTCGTCGTAGATCGGCCGGAACAGGTCGCACGCGTTGCGCACGTCGTCCGTGGTGATCGTGAAGATCGCCTCGTCGACGTCTGCGCCGGCGCGCGCCAGCTGCTCGACCTGGCCCTCGTAGGCCTCGCCCTTCGAGAGCGCGAGCGCGAAGATCGTCGGGTTGGTCGTCACGCCCACGACGTCGCGCGACCTCATGAGCTCTGCCAGGTTGCCCGACAGGATGCGCTGACGCGAGAGGTCGTCGAGCCAGATGCTCACGCCGGCGGCGGACAGCTCAGCGGTGGGGGTGGTCATGCGTTCTCCTTGATGGTCTCGCGGGCCGCGTCGACCACGGCCTCGGCGGTCACGCCGAACTTCTCGAACAGGGTCTTGTAGTCGGCCGACGCGCCGAAGTGCTCGATCGAGACCGAGCGGCCCGTGTCGCCGACGACGGGGCGCCAGCTGAGCGCGAGACCGGCCTCGACCGACACGCGCGCCTTGACCGACGCCGGCAGCACGCTCTCGCGGTAGGCCTCGTCCTGCTCGGCGAACCATTCGAGGGAGGGTGCCGACACGACGCGGGCGTTCACGCCCTCGGCGGCGAGCGTCTCGCGCGCGGCGACGGCCAGCTGCACCTCCGATCCCGTGGCGATGAGGATGACGTCGGGCGTGCCGTTCGGGGCCTCGGCGAGGATGTACGCGCCCTTCGCCGCGAGCGACGCCGAGGCGAACGTGTCGCCCGATGCCGCGCCGCCGTTCTGATCGTCGCTGGCGCGCTCGAACACCGGGATGTTCTGACGCGTGAGCGCGATGCCGGCCGGTCCCTTGCGGCGTCGCAGCATCTCGAGCCATACCGCGGCGGTCTCGTTCGCGTCGGCCGGGCGCACGACCGTGAAGTTGGGGATGGCGCGCAGGGCCGTGAGCTGCTCGATCGGCTGGTGCGTCGGGCCGTCCTCGCCGAGGGCGACGGAGTCGTGCGTCCAGACGAAGATGCTCGGGATGTCCATCAGCGCCGCCAGGCGGACCGAGGGACGCATGTAGTCGCTGAAGATCAGGAACGTGCCGCCGAAGGCACGCGTCGGCCCGTGCAGCACGATGCCGTTGACGATCGCGCCCATCGCGTGCTCGCGGATGCCGAAGTGCAGCACGCGACCGTAGGGGCTGCCCGACCACTCGTGCGTCGACCACTGCTCGGGGATGAACGACGGCGCGTCCTTGATCGTGGTCAGGTTCGACTCGGCGAGGTCGGCCGATCCGCCCCACAGCTCCGGAAGCCGCGCAGCGAGGGCGTTGATCACCTGGCCCGAGGCCGCGCGCGTCGAGACGTCCTTGCCGGCGTCGAACACCGGCAGCGCCGACTCGATGTCGTCGGGCAGCTCGCCGGTCTGGAGGCGGTCCCACAGCGCCTTGCGCTCGGGGTTCGCGTCGGCCCACGCGTCGAACCTCTCCTGCCACTCGGCCTTGGCGGCGGCGCCGCGCTCCGCGAGCGAGCGGGTGTGGGCGATCACGTCGTCCGCGACGGCGAACGTCTCGTCCGGGTCGAAGCCGAGGGCCTTCTTGGTGGCGGCCAGCTCGTCGGCGCCCAGGGCCGAGCCATGGATCTTGCCCGTGTTCTGCTTGCCCGGCGAGGGCCAGCCGATGATCGTCTTGAGCACGATGATCGAGGGCTTCGACGTCTCTGCCTTCGCGGCCTCGATCGCGTCGTACAGGGCGGCGACGTCCTCGACGTACTCGCCGGTCTTCTTCCAGTCGACGGTCTGCACGTGCCAGCCGAGCGCTTCGTAGCGGGCCGCGACGTCCTCGGTGAAGGCGACGTTGGTGTCGTCCTCGATCGAGATCTGGTTCGCGTCGTAGATGACGACGAGATTGCCGAGCTGCTGATGGCCGGCGAGCGAGGATGCCTCGTTGGTGACGCCCTCCTGGATGTCGCCGTCGGACGCGATCACGTAGACGAAGTGGTCGAACGGGCTCTCGCCCGCCGGAGCGTCGGGGTCGAACAGGCCGCGCTCGTAGCGCGCGGCGTAGGCGAATCCGACCGACGAGGCGAGGCCCTGGCCGAGCGGTCCTGTGGTGATCTCGACGCCGTCCGTGTGGCCGAACTCGGGGTGTCCCGGCGTCAGCGAGCCCCACGTGCGCAGCGCCTTGAGGTCGTCGAGCTCGAGGCCGAAGCCTCCCAGGTAGAGCTGCACGTACTGCGTGAGCGACGAGTGGCCCGCCGACAGGATGAAGCGATCGCGTCCCGCCCAGTGCACATCGGCCGGGTCGTGCCGCATGACCCGCTGATACAGCAGGTAGGCGGCGGGCGCGAGGCTCATCGCCGTGCCCGGGTGGCCGTTGCCGACCTTCTCCACGGCGTCCGCCGCGAGAGCGCGGGCCGTGTCCACGGCGCGCCTGTCGATCTCATCCCAACGCAGTTCCGTCACCGGATGCCCTTTCGTGGTGGGGTGGTGCGCCTGTGCGGGCCGCTCGGCGGGGCCGTGTGGGGCCACCGCGGGGCGCCCGGCCCGGGCGCGCGTGTGCCCCCAGCATAGTCCCGGGGCCCACCCCGGACGTGCCCCCTTGACGCCCGCCGAAAGGGGCCCCGCCGCGCCGCCGCGCGCACCCCGCGGAGGCGGCCGCACCCGCCGGATGCCCTAGACTGGACGGGCCTGTGCCTCTGTGTGCGCAGGCAGCGGGACATGGGTGCGGTGAGGAGAGGCATGGCCACGACGACCATCGGCGCCGAGCGCGACACGAGCGGCCGCGACAAGGCCGGGGTGGGGCGCAAGATCCGCGCCTACGTCGCGCTGACCAAGCCGCGCGTGCTCGAGCTGCTCCTCGTCTCGACCGTGCCCGTGATGTTCCTCGCCGCCGACGGGCTGCCGAACCTGTGGCTCGTGCTGGCGACCGTGATCGGCGGCTCGCTCAGCGCCGGCTCCGCGGCGGCCTTCAACATGTACATCGATCGCGACATCGACGCGCACATGCAGCGCACAGAGAAGCGGCCGATCGTCACCGGCGAGATCTCGCCGCGCAATGCGCTCGTCTTCGCGTGGACACTCGCGATCGTGTCGACCGTGTGGTTCCTGGTCACGACGAATCTGCTCACGGCAGCGCTGTCGGCGACCGCGATCTTCTTCTACGTCGTGATCTACACGATGATCCTGAAGCGCCGTACCGAGCAGAACATCGTGTGGGGCGGCATCGCCGGCTGCTTCCCGGTGCTGATCGGCTGGGCCGCCGTCGCGAACTCGCTGGACTGGGCTCCGTTCATCCTGTTCGCGCTGGTGTTCCTGTGGACGCCGCCGCACTACTGGCCGCTGTCGATCAAGTACGCGGCCGACTACGCCAACACCGACGTGCCGATGCTCGGCGCGACGCGCAACGGCGTGCAGGTCGGGCTGCAGATCATCCTCTACGCGTGGGCGACCGTGGCGTGCTCGCTGCTGCTGATCCCGGTCGCCGGCATGGGCGTCGTCTACACGGTCTCGGCGCTCGTGTTCGGCGGGTGGTTCCTCTACGAGTCCCACCGCCTCTACAACCGCACCGTGCGCGGTGAGGTCGCGGGGCCGATGCGCGTCTTCCACGCATCGATCACCTACCTGACCCTCGTCTTCGTCGCGGTCGCGATCGACCCGCTGCTGCCGTTCTGACGTGAGCGAGCCTGCCGAGCGGCGCTGGCCGGCATTCTGGGTCTGCGTCGGCGTCGCCGCCGTCACGCTCCTGGATCTCAGCAAGGTCAACGTCGCGATCCCGTCGATCGAGCACGGCTTCGACGTCGGATCCACCGAGCTGCAGCTCATCCTGTCGGGGTACGTGCTGGCCCTCGGCCTGCTCATGGTGCCGATGGGGCGCATCGGCGACCAGCGTTCCCGCCGCACCCTCTTCGTGGTGGGGCTCTCGCTCTTCACCGTCGCGAGCGCCGTCTGCGCGGTCGCCCCGGACGCGACGGTGCTGATGATCGGTCGCGTCGCGCAGGGCGTGGCGGCAGGCATCCACATGCCGCAGGTGATGGGGCTCATCCAGCAGCTGTTCCGGGGGCGCGAGCGCGGTCGGGCCTTCGGGCTCTTCGGAGCCACGGTCGGACTCGCCACGGCGCTGGGACCGGTCGTGGGCGGGATCTCCATCGCTCTGGCGGGCGAGGAGTGGGGCTGGCGGGCGATCTTCTGGATGAACGTGCCCCTGTGCGTCGTCGCCATCGTGTTCGCGCTCCGGCTGCTGCCGCGCGCGAGCGGCCCCCGACGCCGACTGGAGCTCGACCCCGTCGGCATCCTGCTGTTCGGCGGCGTGGTGGTCGCGCTCATGCTGCCGTTCCTGTTCACCACCGGCTCGCCGGACGACCCGCCGGCCCGGTGGTGGTCGCTGCTGCTGTTCGCGGCGCTGATGACGGTGCTGATCCTGTGGGAGCGCCGCTATGCGGCCAGCGGACGCACGCCCCTGCTGCCCCTCGGGCTGTTCGCCACCGCCTCGTTCCGCAATGGCGCGCTCGTGGGCAGCGCCTATTTCATGGGCATGCCCGCGATGTTCCTGATCACGACGCTGTACCTCCAGAGCGGCGTGCGCATGTCCGCGCTCGACGCCGCGCTCGTGGTGATCGGCTTCGCGCTCGCGAGCGCGGTGACGTCGTGGCTGGGAGGACGCATGGTCGCCGACCACGGACGGCGCCTGGTCGTGTTCGGCGTCGCGACCATGCTGGTGGGGATCGCGGGGCTCGTGGCGGCCGCGCTGCTGGCACCGCCCGAGCACGTGGGCTGGATCATGGGAGCCGTGATGGTGGTGGCCGGGCTCGGCGGAGGCTTCGTGGTCTCGCCCAATCAGACCCTGATGTACGCGGACATCCCTGTGAAGCAGGCGGGCCTCGCCGGTTCGGTGGGCCAGCTCGGGCAGCGGATCGGCTCCGCCATCGGCATGCCCGTGGCCATGTCGCTGTTCTACGCGACGATCTACCGGGAGCAGGATCACGAGGCGACGCTGGTCGTGTATCACGACGCCTACGCGTTCGGCATGCTGGCCGTGGGCGGGTTCATCCTGATCGCGCTGGCCGCCGCCGTGGTCGACCTCGCGCAGCGGCGCCGCGCACCCGACGGCCCGCCGGAGGTCTGACCCGGCCCGTGCCGACCGGTGTCCCGGCGCGGCGGGGTGAGCACGTGCGGACGCTGGGCGGCCTCTAGAGTCAGGATCGTGCAACGGAGCATCACCGCGTGGCCCCCTTTTCTGGCGTACGGCGCGATCGTCGCGATCCATCTCGCCCAGATCGTGATCGGCGACCCGGGCCGCGGCATCGGCAAGGCGCTGCTCATGCCGGTGCTGCTCGGCGTCGTGCTGTGGCTCGCGCTCGGTCGCCACCGAGCGGCGTTCCACGGTCGGCGGGAGCGGACGGGGCTCGTGCTGCTCTGCGTGGGCATCGCCTTCTCATGGGCGGGCGACGTGCTGCTCGAGATGTCGTTCCTGATCGGCCTGAGCGGCTTCGCACTCGCCCATATCACGTACATCCTGCTGTTCACGGGCCCGGCGCGCTCTCACCGGCCCACCGCCTGGGCCGTGGCGCCCGTCGCGTGGACGGCGCTGCTCGTGCCGGTGCTGTGGCCTCATCTCGGGGAGCTGGCCGTGGTCGTGCTGCTGTACGCCTTCGTGCTCGCCGGCACCGCGGCGACGTCGACGGGCGTCAGTGCCGCCGTGGGCATCGGCGGTGCGCTGTTCCTGGCGTCGGACTCGCTGCTGGCGTTCCGCCTGTTCTGGCCCGACTTCGCCTCGGTGTTCCCGGATCCGTGGCAGGACGTCACGGTCATGGCGCTGTACTGCGCGGGGGAGGGCCTGATCGCGTACGGGGTGGTGCGCCGGCTGATCGAGGGGCCGCTGTGCGAGGGGCCGCTGAGCGAGGGGTCGGCGACCGGCGGGCAGGTGCGCGAGCGAGGCGGGCTGGACGAGCCGGCGCCGAGCGGTCTGCCACGCCCGCGGCGGCGATAGCCTGGGCGAGGAAGGAGGCTCCATGTTCTCGTATGACCCATACGCCCAGCTGGCCACGTTGCGCGACTTCGCGCCGTTGACGCTCACCAGCACCGACATCGCTCATGACCAGCCCCTGCCGCGCGCGCAGTGGGGCGCTGCGGGCGGAGGATCGGACACCTCGCCCCAGCTCAGCTGGTCGGGGGCGCCCGAGGGGACCAAGTCGTTCGCGCTGTCGTGCTTCGACCCCGACGCCCCGACCGGATCCGGATTCTGGCACTGGGCGGTGTACGACATCCCGGCTGACGTGACGGAGTTCCCGACCGGTGAGACCCCGGCGGGCATCACGCTGCGCAACGAGACCGGCGTGCCCGGCTTCATCGGCGCCGGCCCGCCTCCCGGCACAGGCGTGCACCGGTACTTCTTCGTGGTGGACGCTCTGGACGTCGAGCATCTCGACATCGATGAGAGCGCGACGCCCGCGGTGCTCGGCTTCAACCGGCATTTCCATTCGCTCGCGCGGGGGATCCTGGTGTCGACGGCGACGAGCGACAGCTAGCAGGCCGCTCACGACCGTGCCGTTCGCGGGCGGTCGGGGAGATCTGCCCACCGTCGCGGCTCGGGGCGCAGGCGAAGAGCGGCCGATACTGGCAGTATGCCGTCATATCGTCGCCGCGCCCGTTGGGCACTGGCGGCGGCGGTGGGCATCGTGCTCGCGGCCGGCCTGACGCCCGCCGCCGCGGCAGACGAGAACGGACTGGACAGCGCGGCGCGCATCCTGACGTCCGGCGAGGTGGCGCTGCGCACCGCCGACGCGGACGACGAGGGCTTGGAGCGGGGCAGCGCGTACTGGGAGGTCGAGCTGGCTCTGGCTCCCGGAGCGGCGGGCTACGTCGCGACCTGGCAGCGCGAGGCGGGAACCTGGGGCTCGGCGCACGAGGCGCGTGCCGCGCTCGAGGAGCGCGGCGTGGTGCGCGCCTACGTCGAGCGCCGTCACTGCGTGTTCCGCGGGCTCTCCGACGCTCTGTTCACACGGATGGCGCCCGACGTCTTCATCCGCCGCTACGGCGACGAGCGGGGCGCGTGGCAGGCCCCGCCCGTGCTGCAGGATCGGCTCACGCGGGAGTGCCGCGAGAGCGTCCCCGCCGACGAGGGCGATTGGTCACCGGAACGGATGCCGGCCCGCACCGACCCGGCGACGGGGCACGTGCGCGTGCGGATCCCGGTGGCTGCGCTCGGTGAGGGCGAGCACACGCTGTTCGTCGTCCCCTACGGCTACGCGGACGACGGGTCGTGCGTGCACCGCTGGCCGGAGGGCGACTGGGTGTCGTGGGCGTGCGCGTTCGAATGGGGGGAGCCGTCGGTGGCCACCGTCACGGTGCCGGCCCCTGCGGCCATCAGCGCCTCGACCAGCGGACGCGGGGACCGGCCTGCGGCATCCGCGCTGCTGCTCGGCGTCGGCGGCGTGCTGGGTGTCGCGTTCGTCGGCGTGCTGATCACCCTGGTGACCGTGAGACGCCGCGAATCGGCACGGCGCTCGGCGGACGCGCCGGCGGCGGCCTTCAGTCGACCGGCTTCTTGAGGCGCAGCACGACGACCGTGAAAGCCGCGGCTGAGAGCGCCGCGAGCACCATGTGGATGCCGACGAGCAGCTCGGGCAGGCCGTTGCGCGCCTGGATGACGCCCACGACGACCTGCACGGCGATGATCGCGAGCAGCGCGACCAGCCAGCGCACAGGGCGCAGCCGGCGCACCGCGGCGGCCGCCGCGAGCACGACGACAAGCACGAGCAGGATGTACCCGGGCCACGAGTGCACGTGCGCGAGCACGGTGGCGTCGAAGCCGGTGCGGATCACGTCGGCGTCGCCCGAGTGCGGCCCGTTCGCGGTCGTCAGCACGCCGAAGAAGATGGTCGCCGCCAGGGCCAGCGTGGTGACGTGGGTCAGGATCGCGAACCAGGTCGGCACCACGCGCTCACGCGGCCCCGACCTCTCGGAGGCGCGCACGAGGTACGCGGCTGTCAGGGCGACCAGAGTGACCGACGCGACGTAGTGGAAGCCGACGATGAACGGGTTCAGCCCCGTCCACACCGTGACGCCGCCCACGACGGCCTGGGCGACGATGCCGCCGAGCACGACGGACGCGAGCACGACGAGGTCGCGGCGCGCCCGGCCGCGCCGGATGGTCAGGATGAGCACGGCCAGGGCGAGCAGACCGACCACGCCGGTCATGGTGCGGTTGCCGAACTCGATCAAGCCGTGCACCCCGAGCTCGGCCGTCGGCACCAGCGACTCCGGCGTGCACAGCGGCCACTCCGAGCAGCCCAGCCCGGATCCGGTGAGCCGCACGGCGCCGCCGGTGCCGATGATCGTGACCTCGGCGAGGAACGACAGCCACGCGAGCACGCGCAACAGGCGATCCCGGACGGGCCCGTGTACGACGGAGGCGTCGGCGGAGGCGGCGGAGGCGGTGGTGGTGGCGGCGGAGGCGGTGGTGGTGGCGGCGGACATGGCGGTGAGCCCTCCTGGCGAGCCCTGTGTGCGGGCCGATAGGGCCCTGTGCGCAGGGGCGGGCGGAGCCCCGTGAGGGGCGGAACCTGTAGAATCGTGAAGTGCTTGCGGATGCGCGCGAGAGTCTCGCCGCGCCGCTCCCAGTCTAAGGCGCGAGTTCTTCGCGTCTCATTGAAGGCCCACCACGACAACCGTCCGGTACCGCCGAGCGGGAGTCGGAGCGGCTGACACCGTCTGAGGCCTGAAGAGGAGAGTGTGACGCCATGTCCGATGTGCTGATCGACCGCCCCGAGCTCGAAGGTCTGGGGGTGTACGAGTTCGGCTGGCACGACCCCGATGCCGCCGGTGCCAGCGCGAAGCGCGGTCTCAACGAGGCCGTGGTGCGCGACATCTCGGCCCTGAAGGCCGAGCCCGAGTGGATGCTCAAGACCCGCTTGAAGGGCCTGGACCTGTTCGGGAAGAAGCCGATGCCGACCTGGGGCGCCGACCTCAGCGAGATCGACTTCGAGAACATCAAGTACTTCGTGCGATCCACCGAGAAGCAGGCCCAGTCCTGGGAGGACCTGCCCGAGGACATCCGCAACACGTACGAGAAGCTCGGCATCCCGGAGGCGGAGCGCCAGCGCCTCGTCGCGGGCGTCGCGGCCCAGTACGAGTCGGAGGTCGTGTACCACCAGATCCGCGAGGATCTGGAGGCTCAGGGCGTCATCTTCATGGACACCGACACCGCCCTGCGCGAGCACCCGGAGTTCTTCGAGGAGTACTTCGGAACGGTCATCCCGGCGGGCGACAACAAGTTCGCCGCCCTGAACACGGCCGTGTGGTCGGGCGGCTCGTTCGTCTACGTGCCGAAGGGCGTGCACGTCGAGATCCCGCTGCAGGCCTACTTCCGCATCAACACCGAGAACATGGGGCAGTTCGAGCGGACGCTCATCATCGCCGACGAGGGCTCGTACGTGCACTACATCGAGGGCTGCACGGCCCCGATCTACAAGAGCGACTCGCTGCACTCGGCCGTGGTCGAGATCATCGTGAAGAAGAACGCCCGCGTGCGTTACACGACGATCCAGAACTGGTCGAACAACGTCTACAACCTGGTCACCAAGCGCGCCGTGGCGCACGAGGGCGCCACCATGGAGTGGATCGACGGCAACATCGGCTCGAAGGTCACGATGAAGTACCCGTCGATCTTCCTGATGGGCGAGCACGCCAAGGGCGAGACGCTGTCGGTCGCGTTCGCAGGCCCCGGTCAGCACCAGGACGCCGGCGCGAAGATGATCCACATGGCCCCGTACACCCAGTCGTCGATCGTCTCGAAGTCGATCGCGCGCGGCGGCGGCCGTGCGGGCTACCGAGGAGAAGTGCGGGTGGATGCCAACGCGCACCACTCGGCCAACACCGTGCGCTGTGACGCGCTGCTGGTGGACACCATCTCGCGATCCGACACGTACCCGGCCATCGACATCCGGGTCGACGACGTGCAGCTCGGCCACGAGGCGACGGTCTCGAAGGTCAGCGAGGAGCAGCTGTTCTACCTGATGAGCCGTGGCCTGCCCGAGGACGAGGCGATGGCGATGATCGTGCGCGGGTTCATCGAGCCCATCGCCCGCGAGCTGCCCATGGAGTACGCCCTCGAGCTGAACAAGCTCATCGAGATGGGCATGGAAGGATCGGTCGGCTGATGACGATGTCGACGCAGGCGCCGGAGACGGCGCAGGATGCGCACGCCCACGTGGATCCCGCGGCGCAGGTCGCGCGCACCGGCGAGGCGACCGCCGTGCCGGTGCAGACCCGGTCCGAGCGCCTCCGCTCGTACGAGCCCGCCGACTTCGGCGTGCCGACGGGCCGCGAGGTCAACTGGAAGCACTCGCCGGTTTCGCGGCTGAAGCCGCTGTTCGAGCCCGCCGCCGCGAACGACGGCGTGACGGTCGAGATCACGGCCGGATCCGAGTACGTCTCGACGCCGCTCGCGATCGGCCAGGCGCCGCGCGGCGAGTTCTTCGTGCCGGAGGACCTGCCTGCTGCCGTGGCTTGGCAGGGTGCGTCCGAGGCGCTGCACGTGCGCGTGCCGCGGGAGGCCGAGGTCGCCGAGCCCATCGTGGTGCAGGTCACCGGCCAGGGGGCCGACCGCCGCGCCGACGGCCACTTCGTGATCGAGGCGCTCGAGCACAGCAAGGCCACGGTCGTCCTGCGCCACTCGGGTTCCGCGCAGTACGCGCAGAACGTCGAGATCATCGCCCGCGACGGGGCGAACCTCACGGTCGTGACGGTGCAGCAGTGGAACGACGACGCGGTCCACGCGTCCGCCCATCAGACCCGTGTCGACCGCGACGCGTCCGTGCGCCACATCGTCGTCAGCTTCGGCGGCGGCGTCGTGCGTGTGAACCCGAACCTCGAGCTGGCCGGCGCCGGCTCGAACGGCGAGATGTACGGCCTCGCGTTCAGCGACTCGGGCCAGCACCTCGAGAGCCAGGTCTACCTGCACCACAAGGGCATCGAGACCACGGGCGACGTGCTCTACAAGGGCGCGCTCCAGGGCGAGAGCGCCCGCACGGTGTGGATCGGCGACGTGCTGATCGGACCGGATGCGACCGGCACCGACTCCTACGAGGCCAACCGCAATCTGGTGCTGACGAACGGCGCGCGCGCCGACTCGATCCCGAACCTCGAGATCCAGACCGGCGACATCAAGGGCGCCGGCCACGCGTCGGCGACCGGTCGGTTCGACGACGAGCAGCTGTTCTACCTGCAGGCCCGCGGCATCGCCGAGGACGAGGCACGCCGCCTCGTGGTGCTCGGCTTCCTCGCCGAGACCGTGCAGAAGATCGGCATCCCCTCGCTCGAGGAGGAGCTCACGGCGCTCATCGAGAAGGAGCTCGCCGAGGGGGCGTCCGCGTGAGCGCGACGCGCGTCTGCGCGCTGAGCGACCTCGAGCAGGACACGCCCCTCAAGGTCGACGTCGACGGCGTCGCGATCGCCGTCGTGCTCGACTCGGCCGGCGAGGTGCACGCCATCGGCGACACCTGCACGCACGGCGACATCTCCCTCTCCGAGGGCTTCGTCGAGGGCGACACGCTCGAGTGCTGGGCCCACGGCTCGGCGTTCTCGCTGCGCACCGGCAAGCCCCTCAACCTCCCCGCTTACGAGCCCGTCCCCGTCTTCGTCGTGCAGATCGACGGCGACGACGTGCTCATCGATCCCACCCTGAAGAAGGAAATCTGAAATGGCTGTCCTCGAGATCCGCGACCTCCACGTCACGGTGGAGACCGACGAAGGCACGACCCCCATCCTCAACGGCGTGAACCTCACGGTGCGCTCCGGCGAGACCCACGCGATCATGGGCCCCAACGGCTCCGGCAAGTCGACGCTCGCGTCGACGATCGCGGGCCACCCGAAGTACACCGTCACGAGCGGCTCGATCACGCTCGACGGCGAGGACGTGCTCGAGATGGAGGTGGACGAGCGCGCCCGCGCCGGCCTCTTCCTCGCGATGCAGTACCCCGTGGAGATCCCGGGTGTCACGGTTACCAACTTCCTCCGCACGGCCAAGACCGCGATCGACGGCGAGGCGCCGTCGCTGCGCACGTGGACCAAGGAGGTCAAGGAGGGCATGAAGAACCTGCGCATGGACGACAAGTTCGCCCAGCGCAACGTGAACGAGGGCTTCTCGGGCGGCGAGAAGAAGCGCCACGAGATCCTGCAGCTCGAGCTGCTCAAGCCGCAGCTGGCGATCCTCGACGAGACCGACTCGGGTCTCGACGTCGACGCGCTGAAGATCGTGTCGGAGGGTGTGAACCGCGCCAAGGAGAACACCGGTCTCGGCGTGCTGCTCATCACGCACTACACGCGCATCCTGCGCTACATCAAGCCGGACTTCGTGCACGTCATGGTCAAGGGCCAGATCGTGGAAGAGGGCGGCCCCGAGCTTGCCGAGCGCCTGGAGGCGGAGGGCTACGCCGCCTACCTCCCTGCCGACGCTCCGCTCGAGGCGTAGGATCGCCGCATGAGCGCGACCCTGACCCCGGAGAAGTACGACGAGGTCACCGAGGCCCTCAAGGACGTCATGGACCCCGAGCTGGGGGTGAACGTCGTCGACCTCGGTCTGATCTACGACCTCGCGTGGGATGACGAGAACGACGCCCTGGTCATCCACATGACGCTGACGAGCGCCGGATGCCCGCTCACCGATGTGCTGGAGGAGCAGACGGCGCAGGCGCTGGACAACGTCGTGGAGCGCTTCCGGATCAACTGGGTCTGGATGCCGCCGTGGGGTCCTGAGCGGATCACCGACGATGGGCGCGACATGATGCGCGCACTCGGCTTCGCCATCTGAGGTGCCCTGAGACGATGCCCCCGGTCCGCCGGGGGCATCGTGGTGTCCGGCGCCGGTAGGCTCGAGCGGGTGAGCACCGCCCCTCTTGACGCCCTGCCCCTCGACGCGCTGCGGCAGCGCAGCAGCACCAAGTGGGCGAAGTACCCGGCGGATGTGCTTCCGCTGTTCGTCGCCGAGACCGACTTCCCCCTGGCGCCGGCCATCACGCGCGCTCTCTCCGCCGCGGTCGAGCGCGGTGACACGGGCTACACGCCCCCGCGCACACGGCTGCCCGAGGCGTTCGCGGCGTTCGCGCAGCGCCGGTTCGGGTGGCAGGTCGATCCCGCGCGGGTGCGCACCACATGCGACGTCATGATGGGGGTGGCCGAGCTGCTGCGCGCCGTCACGGAGCCCGGGGACCGCGTGATCGTGACGCCGCCTGTGTACCCGCCGTTCTTCGCGGTCAACGAGGAGTCGCACACCGAGGTCGTGCGCGTGCCGCTGCGCGCCGACGCCCGGGGGTGGGCGCTGGATCTCGACGGCATCGACGCCGCCTTCGCCGCGGGCGCGAAGGCGATGCTGCTCTGCAACCCGCACAACCCGACCGGCACGGTGCACGACCGCGAGACCCTCGCAGAGCTGGCGCGCATCGCGCACCGGCACGGCACCTGGATCATCAGCGACGAGATCCACGCGCCCCTGACGCTGCCGGGCGCGACGTTCACACCGTTCCTCGCGGCCGCGCCGGAGGCCGCCGAGGTGGGCTTCGCGCTCACGAGCGCGAGCAAGGCGTTCAACCTGGCGGGCCTGAAGTGCGCATTCGCCGTGACCGCCGCAGACGGCCCGGCGCGCATCGTGGCGAGCATCCCGGATGAGGTCGAGTGGCGCACGTCGCTGTTCGGCGTCTTCGCCGGCGTCGCGGCCTTCGACGAGGGCGACGCCTGGCTCGACGCACTGATCGCCCGGCTCGACCTGAACCGCTTCCTGCTGCGCGATCTGCTCGCGGAGCACGTGCCGGGCGCCCGCTACCTTCCGGGCGACGCCGGCTATCTCGCCTGGGTGGACCTGTCGGCGCTCGGCTGGGGAGACAACCCGGCCGGGAAGATCCTGCGCGAGGCGCGCGTCGCGCTGAACCCGGGTCCGGACTTCGGGGCCGAGGGGCGGGGGCACGCGCGGATCAATGTCGGGACGGGGCCGGAGATCCTGACCGAGGCGGTCACGCGCATCGGCGCGCTCGCCCGATGACCGATCCGCTCAGCGCGGACCCTCGGGGTTTCACCGGCCCCGTGCCGGTGGTCGGCGCGCACGTGCCTCACGTCCGCTCCCTGTGGGACCCCCGCGTGCTCTGGGTGACGCTCGGATCGGTGTCGCTGATCTTCCTCGCGGCGCTGACCTCGCTCGCCCTGACGACCGTCATGCCGATCGTCAGCGCGGATCTCGACGGCGACGCGCTCTACGCGCTGGCGTTCTCCGGCACGCTCGCGACGGGGGTGATCGGCATGGTCGCGGCCGGGGCCTGGTCGGATCGGTCGGGGCCGGTCACGCCTCTCGCCACTGCCGTGGCGCTGTTCGTGGCGGGTCTGGCGCTGGACGCCGCGGCGCCGTCGATGGAGCTGCTCGTGCTGGGGCGCCTGATCACGGGGCTCGGATCGGGTGCGCAGATCGTCGCACTCTACGTCGTGGTGGCGCGCGTGTATCCGGCCGACCTGCACGGTCGTGTCATGGCCCTGTTCTCCGCCGCCTGGGTCGTCCCGTCGCTCGTCGGGCCGTTCCTCGCCGGCCTCGTCACGGAACAGCTGCATTGGCGCTGGGTCTTCGGCGGTCTCGCCGCGCTGACGATCGTCGCGTTCGGGATGATCGCGCCGCGGCTGATGCACCTCTCGGAGCAATCGGCGACTCCCCGTGAGCCCGGAGTGGGGCGGCGGCTGCTGTTCGCGACGGTCATCGCGGCCGCGGCCCTGGCGTTGGGGCTCACGGGCGAGCTGACGGCGTCGATCTCGGCCGCTCTCGGATGGGCGATCGCGGTCGTCGCACTCGCCGTCGTGGGCGTGGCCATCCTGCCGCTGCTGCCGCGGCGCACCTTGCGCGGCGCGCCGGGGCTGCCCAGTGTCATCCTGATGCGCGGGCTGATCGCGGGGGCCCTGTTCGGGGCGGAGATCTACGTGCCGTACCTGCTGATCGACCGGTACGGCTTCTCGCCGGCATGGGCGGGGCTCGGCCTCACGACGGCCGCGATCGCGTGGGCGATCAGCGCACATGTGTCGGGTCGACATGGCGACCGGATCGGCAACGCGCGCATCGCGGTCATCGGCTCGCTCCTGCTGCTGACGGCCGCGGCGGCGTGCGCGGTGTCGGCCATCCTGACGCTGTCTCCCGTCGTGCCCATCGCGATGTGGTCGTTCGCGGGCTTCGGGATGGGGCTCATGTATCCGCGGCTCACGGTGCTGACGCTCGCGTACTCGGACCGCGCGAACGAGGGCTTCAACTCGTCGGCGCTGCAGATCAGCGACTCCGTCGGGGCCTCCGCCACCATCGCGGTCATGGGCTTGGCCTTCACCTCGCTGGCGGCCACCGGCTCCGGATTTCCGGTGGTGTTCGGCATCGCGGCGGTCCTCGCGCTGGCCGCCATCGTGCCGGGCCTGCGGCTGGGACATGCTCAGGAGAGAAGCTAAGGCTCACCTAACGTAGACTCTCGGGCGTGACCTCTCTCGCCCCCGAACTCGTGCGCCCCGCCTACCGCCCCTACCGCGTCGCGGTGAGCTCGGTCGAACGCCTGAGCCCGCACTTCGCGCGCGTGGTCTTCTCGAGCCCCGAGCTCGAGCACTTCGGCACGGCGGGACTGGACCAGCGGATCAAGGTGATCTTCCCGCTCGCCGACGGATCGCTGTGCGACGTGGGGCAGGACGACGAGGAGCGGCAGCTCGCGGGCGACTGGTACGACATCTGGCGCGGGCTCGACGACGCGCGCCGCAACCCGTTCCGCACGTACACGGTGCGTCGCATCGACACCGTCGCCCGCGAGCTCACAGTCGACTTCGTGGTGCATCACGACGCGGGGCCCGCGGGCACGTGGGCGGAGAATGCGCGAGCCGGCGAGGAGCTGGTGATCGTGGGGCCCGACGAGCGCAGCCCGCACGCCCGCGGCGGCATCGACTGGCGGCCCGCGAACGCCTCGCGGATGCTGCTGATCGGTGACGAGACCGCCGTACCGGCGATCGCCGGCATCCTGGCGACGCTGCCCGCGGACCGGATCGCCGACGTGTTCGTCGAGGTCCCGAGCCTGGCCGACTGCGGCGTGTTCGAGGCTCCGGCGCATGCCGACGTGCGCTGGATCGCGCGGGAGGCCGCTGGCATCGAGCGTGAGCACGGCGAGGCGCTGATCGAGGCCGTGACGGCATGGGCGGACGGGCACCGCGATGTGCTGGCTCTCGCGGCCGCGCCGCGGCCGCAGGAGCTCGCCGACGTGGACGTCGACCGCGACCTGCTGTGGGACAGCCCCGAGCCGATCGAGGGAGAGTTCTACGCGTGGATCGCGGGCGAAGCCGCGACCATCAAGCATCTGCGCCGGCTGCTGGTCTCCGGCCATGGCGTCGACCGGCGCCGAGTGGCCTTCATGGGCTACTGGCGTCGGGGCATCGCGGAGCGCACCGGGTAGCCGTCAGGCCTCCCGATCCCGTGCGGACCTCGCCTCACGAGGACGTGCGCTCCTGGCCCAGCCCGCTCAGGATCATCCGGATACCGGCAGTGAAGTCGGCCGCGGTCTCTGCGGCCACTTCGGCCTCGTCGCCCGCATAGGCGCCGTAGCGCGCTGCCTGGATGCGCTGCTGCACGAGCGAAGCGTGGCCGAAGATGAACTGCAGCAGCACGGTCGCCGCCGTTCGGGTGCGCGCATCCGGGGTGGGGGAGAGCGCGGTCACGAGCCTCTGGTGGGCGGCGTCGGAACCGAGCCCGAGGGCGTGCGTGCTCAGCACGACCTCCGCGCCGTCGCGGTGGGCGAGCAGCGCCTCGCGAAGCGAGAGCGCCACGGTGGCGACCTCGTCGGCGCCGCTCGATGCGCGCGCCACCGGACGGGCTGCGGCCACGATGCGGTCGGCGACCGCGGCCAGCAGCGACTGCTTGTTGTCGAAGTGCCAGTAGAGGGCGCTCGGCTGCACGCCGAGCGCGCCGGCCAGTCTGCGCATGGAGAGGTCGGGCAGGCCGACCTCGCTCAGGAGCGTCAGCGCGGCGTCGACGATCCCGTCGCGCGTATGGCGTTCCGTGTCACTCCGCTCTCGGCGCGTGTCACGGACATCCATGTGGCTCACTATACTGAACGCCGTTCAGGTGAACGGTGTTCAGGAGCCGCCGCGTGCGGCGGGAGAGGAGCGGCCATGGCGATCGGCAACGGGTTCGACGGGCGGGATCTGGCGCGAGTGGCGGTGTTCGCGGCACTCATCGTGGTGCTGGGCGTCGCGGGATCCATTCCTGGGCCGGGCGGCGTGCCCATCACGGCTCAGACCCTCGGCGTGATGCTGGCCGGCGTGGTGCTGGGACCGAAGCGGGGCGCCGTGGCCGTCGCGATCGTGATCCTGCTCGCGGCGGTCGGGCTGCCCGTGCTGTCGGGAGGTCGCGGCGGTCTCGGGGTGTTCTTCGGCCCTACGGTGGGATTCCTGCTCGGCTGGCTTCCGGGGGTGGTGGTCGCGGGCCTGATCGCCCGTCCCGCGGCCCGGCGCATCTCCTGGTGGCGCATCGCGGCCGGTGCCGCGGTCGGCGGCGTCATGGTCGTCTATCTCGTGGGGATCCCGCTCCAGGCGGCGATCATGGGGCTCTCGCTCCCGGCCGCGGCCGCCGGAAGCGCGATCTTCCTGCCGGGTGACGTCATCAAGGTCGTGGTCGCGACGCTGCTCGCGCTGGCGCTGCACCGGGCCTATCCGCGCGCGTTCGACTCGCGTGCGGATGCGGCGCCCGCGCGCGCGGCCCGATGACGCCGGTGCGGCCGACGATCGAGGTCGACGGCGTGTCCGTCGAGCTCGACGGGGCGCGCATCCTGCACGACATCTCCGTGCGGCTGGAGCAGCGCCGCATCGGCGTGATCGGCGACAACGGCTCGGGCAAGTCGACGTTCGCGCGGCTGCTGAACGGGCTGGTCACGCCGAGCAGTGGACGCCTCCTGGTGCACGGGCTGGACCCCGCGCGCGACGCGAAGGTGCGAGAGCGCGTCGGGTTCGTGTTCACCAACCCGGACGCCCAGATCCTGATGCCGACCGTGGCGGAGGACGTCGCGCTGTCGCTGCGCGGGTCGGGCCTGGCGCGCGCCGAGGTCGCACGCCGCGTCGCCGAGCAGCTCGAGCGGTACGGGCTGAGCGAACGCGCCGACCAGCCCGCCTACAGCCTGTCGGGGGGACAGAAGCAGCTGCTCGCGCTGATCTCCGTGCTGATCCGGGAGCCGCGGCTCGTGGTGGCCGACGAGCCGACCACGCTGCTCGACAGGCGCAACGCCGCCCGGATGGCGCACCTGCTCACCGCAGCACCGGCCGACGGCGGCATCGACGCGCAGGCCCTGATCGTCACCCACGATCTGGAGCTCGCGGCGCGCTGCGACGTCGTGCTGCGATTCTCAGGCGGGCGCCTTCTCGAGAGCGGCCCACCCGAACCGATCATCGCGCGCTACCGAGCGGACGCCGCGTGATCTCGCTCTATCGTCCGGGCGGCAGCCTGCTGCACCGGATGTCCGCGGGCCCGAAGATCCTCGGTCTCGCGGGCGTCGCGGTCCTGCTGTCCGTGTGGCCGCACACGGGCGTCACGGCCGCTGGCGCCCTGGTCGCCGTGATCGGGCTGTTCGCGCTCGGCGGGTTCGGGCCTCGCGTGTGGGCGGCTCAGCTGTGGTCGCTGCGCTGGATCATCCTGTTCGTCGCGGCGATGCAGCTGATCTTCGCGGGGCCGGCCGAGGCGTTCGTCACGACCGTCCGGATCGTCGCGGTCGTGATGCTCGCCGGCCTGCTCACGCTCACGACGCGATCGAGCGATCTGATCGACGCCCTGGAACGCGGGCTCAGGCCGCTGCGCATCGCAGGCATCGATCCGTGGCGTGCGGCGTTCGTGGTGTCGCTGACCATCGCGCTCGTGCCCGTCATCGCCGATTTCGCGCGACGTATCCGGGAGGCACAGCGCGCCCGCGGGGTGCGGCTCGGGTTCCGCGCCGTGGTGCCGCTGCTGGTCATGTCGCTGCGTCACGCGGACGACGTCGCCGACGCGCTGTCGGCCCGCGGCATCGCCTGAGCGCCCGCGCGGCCGTCCCCGGTCGGCGACCTATACTGGGAGGCTGGCCGTTCGGCCACGCTCCCACCCGATCGCCGCGCTCCGTGCGCGCAGAATGGATGCCGCCCTGTGCTTGCCGTGCACGACCTCGAGATCCGCGTCGGCGCGCGCCTGCTCATGTCGGATGTCTCCTTCCGCGTCGGACCGGGCGACAAGGTCGGCCTGGTGGGTCGCAACGGCGCCGGCAAGACCACGCTCACGAAGGTGCTTGCGGGGGATCTGATCCCCGCGAACGGCCGCGTGGACCGCACGGGCGAGCTCGGCTACCTGCCGCAGGATCCACGCAGCGGCGACCCGGAGGAGCTCGCGCGCACGCGCATCCTGAACGCGCGCGGACTCGGATCGCTGCAGCAGGGCATGCAGGAGGCGTCGATCGCGATGGCGTCGGACGACGAGAAGGTCGCGGCCAAGGCCATGAAGCGCTACGCCCACTTCATGGAGCGCTTCGAATCGCTCGGCGGCTATGCGGCCGAGGCCGAGGCGGCGACGATCGCCAACAACCTCTCGCTGCCCGACCGCATCCTGGACCAGCCGCTCAAGACGCTGTCAGGCGGACAGCGGCGCCGCATCGAGCTCGCGCGCATCCTGTTCTCGGACGCCGAGTCGATGATCCTCGACGAGCCGACCAACCACCTCGACGCCGACAGCGTGG
Organism: Microbacterium sp. NPDC096154; assembly: GCF_040302945.1. Lineage (NCBI taxonomy): Bacteria > Bacillati > Actinomycetota > Actinomycetes > Micrococcales > Microbacteriaceae > Microbacterium > Microbacterium sp. NPDC096154. The sequence goes on along the minus strand of NZ_JBEOSM010000007.1, from coordinate 27,021 downwards.
TGTGGCTGCGCGAGTTCCTGAAGTCGTACAAGGGTGGGCTGATCGTGATCAGCCACGACGTCGACCTGGTCGAGGAGACCGTGAACCGCGTCTTCTACCTGGATGCGAACCGGCAGGTCATCGACATCTACAACATGGGGTGGAAGCACTACCTGCGCCAGCGCGTCGCCGATGAGGAGCGCCGCAAGAAGGAGCGCGCGAACGTCGAGAAGAAGGCCTCGGTGCTGCAGCAGCAGGCCGCGCGGTTCGGAGCCAAGGCGTCGAAGGCCGCCGCCGCCCACCAGATGGTGGCACGCGCCGAGAAGATGCTCGCCGGCCTGGATGAGGTGCGCCAGGACGAGCGCGTGGCCAAGCTGCGCTTCCCGAAGCCGGCCCCGTGCGGCAAGACCCCGCTCATGGCCTCATCGCTGTCGAAGTCGTATGGCGCGCTGGAGATCTTCGCAGGCGTCGACCTCGCGATCGACCGGGGATCGAAGGTCGTCGTCCTCGGGCTCAACGGCGCCGGCAAGACGACGCTGCTGCGGATCCTCGCCGGTGTCGACAAGAGCGACACGGGGAAGATCGAGCCGGGCCACGGGCTCAAGATCGGCTACTACGCCCAGGAGCACGAGAACCTCGACGTGCACCGCTCGGTGCTCGAGAACATGATCTCCGCCGCGCCGAACCTGAACGAGACCGAGGCCCGCAAGGTGCTCGGATCGTTCCTGTTCACGGGTGACGACGTGCTCAAGCCCGCCGGCGTGCTCTCGGGTGGCGAGAAGACCCGGCTGTCGCTCGCGACGCTCGTGGTCTCGAGTGCGAACGTGCTGCTGCTCGACGAGCCCACGAACAACCTGGACCCCGCCTCGCGCGAGGAGATCCTGGGCGCGCTGTCGCACTATGAGGGCGCGGTCGTGCTCGTGTCGCACGACGAGGGCGCCGTGGAGGCGCTCAACCCCGAGCGCGTGCTGCTGCTGCCCGACGGCGTCGAGGACATCTGGAACAAGTCGTACCTCGATCTCATCACGCTGGCCTGAGTCTCTCCGCCGCGCGGGAGCGCGACGGGCCGTCTCGTGGCCGAGCGCACGTAGCGACCGAGCGGGCGGCTGTCGAGGGGCTTTCCCGTCGCCCTCTCTCCGAGTGGGATGGAGTCGATCCATCCGCGAAGGAGAGAGGAGCAGTCATGGCCCTGAACGACAAGAAGGTCGCGTTCCTGCTGACCAAGGGCGTCGAGCAGGTCGAGCTGACGAGCCCCCGGGAGGCGCTCGACGAGGCCGGCGCCACCACGGTGCTGATCTCGCCCGAAGAGGGCAGTCTGCAGGCGATGCAGGGGGACTGGGAGCACGGTGACGTCTTCGACGTCGACGTGCCGCTCGCGGAGGCCCGCGCCGACGACTACGACATGCTCGTGCTGCCGGGCGGCACCCTCAACGCCGACTCCCTGCGGCTCGAGCAGCGGGCGGTCGAGTTCGTGAAGGAGTTCTTCGCGACCGGCAAGCCGGTGGCCGCGATCTGCCATGCCCCGTGGATCCTCGCCAATGCGGGCCTCGCAGACGGGCGCACCCTCACGGCATACGCGTCGCTCGAGACCGACCTGCGCAACGCGGGCGCCGAGTGGCGCGACGAGGAGGTCGTGGTCGACGGGCAGCTGATCACGTCGCGCAACCCCGGCGACCTCGACGCCTTCAACGCGGCCATCGCGCAGGCGCTCGAGACGCCCGAGCCCTGAGCCCCCTGCGTTCTCCGGAGCGGGGCGCACCGTCACGGTGCGTCCCGCTTCACGCGTCGGCGTCGAGAAGCGCGTCCTCTTCGTCTGCGTCGCGATCGCGGCGGCGGGGCCGCTTCGGGCGATGCCGCCGCGCGGCATGAACGGGAGCGGCGCCGGGCGTGCGCGCGAGCTCGTCGTCGGGTTCCTCCGCGTCCTCGCGGCGCGCACGGATCTCGGTGCGGATCATGTAAGCGATGAAGCCGAAGCCCATGATCGCGAACAGGATCCACTGGATCGCGTACGACAGGTGCGGGCCGGGATCCTCGGTCGGCGGCGACAGCTCGGCCGGCCGTTGGGCGGGCGCCGGATCCTCGCTCACCATGAGGCCGTAGAAGTCGGTCTCGGCATCGGCGCCGGACAGCTCTGCGACGGTCGGCAGGTGGATGGTCGGCACCTGGCCCTCGGGAGCGGTGCGGCCCGATGACGGCAGCGGCTCACCCGGGCGCACACGTGCGATCACCGTGACCTCACCCCCTGGCGCCTCCGGTACGGCGTCCGGCACCGCGTCCTCGCCCGGCGGCACCCATCCGCGATCGACCACGACGACGCGCCCATCGGTGAGCTCGAACGGCACCAGCACCTCGAACGCGCTCGTCCCTCCTTGTGCGCGGTTGCGCACGAGCAGCTGGTCGTCGGCGAGGTAGCGTCCGGACAGGCGCACCGGCCGCCACTCGTCGCCGGGGGAGTAGCCGCGATCCAGCAGGCTCTCGACGGCGACGGGCTCGGCATCGTAGTTGCGCTCTACGAGCGCCAGCATCGCCGCGCGCTGCTCGTTGCGCTCGAACTGCCAGTGCGACAGGAAGCCGCAGGCGATCGCGAACAGCACGGCGACCAGTGCGTAGACGCTCCAGCGGGCGGCCGGCTTCTGCATGAAGCCCGAGCGGCTCACGAGGATCTCCCGTCGCGCGTCGCAGCTCGGGGAACTCCCGCGTGCACCTCGAGGGGGAAATCGCGCGCGGCGAGGAACTCGCGCAGGTAGCCGACGTGGGCGTCGCACGCGAGCCAGTGCTTGCGTCGATCGCTCGCGTGGATCTTCGGGTTGCGCCACGCGATCGTCCACGTCGCGGTGGCAGTGCAGCCCGCGCGGGAGCACGTCGCCTGTGCGGGCTCGAGCCCGCCGAGGAAAGCCGCCGTCATGCGCGGTCCGTCGGATCCGGCGACGGTGCGCCGTCGCCGGGGGAGCGCTCGGCAGCAGGGGCGGGCGATTCGACGATGCGGATCACCGTGGGCGCTTCCGCCTGGTCATCCCGCGGCCCCTGTGTCGGCGGGGCGTCGATCGCCGCGGCATCGGGACGCACGGCGACGGCTGCGGAGCGTCCGCTGGCGGCGTTCGCGCCGACGACGGCGAAGTAGGGCAGGAAGATCGCCCCGGCCGCGAACACGAAGCTGTACCAGCCGTACGGCTGCACGAAGACCATGAGCACCAGGCATGCGATGCGGATGCCCATGGTCAGCAGATAGTTGCGCACGCGAACGCCCGCGTCGTCTGCCGGGGCGATCGGCAGCGACGTCGCCGACTGCGCGGCGGAAGGCGGATTGCGGGGGGTCTTCACGGTCATCCCAGCCTACGCCGCCGCACCGCCGCATCGGCCCGGGTTGGTCGGGGGGTACAGGGTCCCGACGGGACGCTTGTGCAGGATCTCACGGCGGCGCGGGAGCTGCCCCTCATAGGCTGGCGGAAGGTCGACCGCGCAGGTCGCAATCGAACAGGAGACACCACACCGTGAGCACCGACACCCCCGTCCCCGCTGGCCGCGTCGCACTCGTCACCGGCGGGAACCGCGGTATCGGCCGTGCGATCGCCGAGCGCCTCGTGAGCGAGGGATACCGCGTCGCCGTCACAGCGCGCAGCGGTGAGGGCCCGGAGGGGACGCTGACCGTGCGCGCCGACGTGACGGACGCGGCGGCGATCGATGCGGCGTTCACGGAGGTCGAGCAGCAGCTCGGGTCGGTCGAGATCGTCGTCGCCAATGCGGGCATCACCAAGGACACCCTGCTGATGCGGATGAGCGAGGACGATTTCGACAGCGTCGTGGCCACCAACCTCGGCGGATCGTTCCGCGTCGTCAAGCGCGCGTCGAAGGGCATGCTGAAGGCGCGGTTCGGCCGCGTCATCCTGATCTCGAGCGTCGTGGGGCTGTATGGATCGGCCGGTCAGGTCAACTACGCGTCGTCGAAGAGCGCACTGGTGGGGTTCGCCCGCTCGCTGACGCGCGAGCTCGGCGCCCGAGGCATCACGGCCAACGTGGTGGCGCCTGGCTTCATCGAGACCGACATGACCGCCGAGCTGTCCGAGGAGACGCAGGCCGAGTATCGCAAGGCGATTCCCGCGGGGCGCTACGGCACCGCCGATGAGGTCGCCGCCGCGGTGACATGGCTGGCGTCGGACGACGCGGCCTACATCTCGGGCGCGGTGATCCCGGTCGACGGTGGGCTGGGCATGGGCCACTGAGCCTGGCTCAGGAAGGGACGGCGGCGACGATCGCCTGGGCCAGCACCTCGGGCCGCGTGAACTGCGGCCAGTGACCGGTGCCGAGCCGGACCACCTCGACGGACTCGATCGCGTCGAAGGCGTCGCGCCAGGCGGGCCACTGCGAGATCAACTCCCGGAGCGCGGCCTCGTCGTGCCCGCCGGAGAGCACCGTGACGGGCACGGTGAACCGCGCATCGTCCACGAGCAGCAGCTCATCCGTGGGCACGTGCGCCGGCACCGTCTTCATGCGCGGCGCCGTGCGCTCACGCGTCGGCGCGTCGATGTCGTAGACGTCCTCTTCATCGAAGAAGTCCCAGCCGGGGAACGGCACGACGCCGTCGACGGCCGGGAACTCCGAGATGGACGCGCCGCTCGCCGGCGGCATCGTGTCGACGAGCACGACGCGTGCGACCTTGCCAACACACCGATCCGCCGCGCCGTAGGCGACGTTGCCGCCGCCTGAGTGCCCCACGAGCACCACAGGTCCGTCGAGGTCGTCGATGCGCGCCACGACCGCGTCGATCCAGTCGGCGAGGCGGATGTGCGCAGACTGCTCGGCGGGCGCGCCGACGCCCGGCAAGGTCACCGGATGCGGGCGATGCCCCGCCGCTTCGAGGGCGGGGAGGATCGGCTCCCACGACGACGCGTCGAGCCAGAGACCGGGGATGAGGATGAGGTCCGTCATGTGCGCAGGCTACGGCCGGCCACGGACATCGCGATAGACGCCGGCTCAGCCCGGGTCGCGCATCACCACGACGGGAGTCATCCGCCCAGTCAGGCTCGCTCGCTCCTCGGACCGGACGACGCGCATCCCCAGGTGCTCGTACAGTGCGATGTTGCCCGGCTCGTCCGCGCGCACGCTGCACTCGAGCCCCGAGAGGCCGAGATCGAGCGCATGCGCCCGCAGCGCGCGCACCAGCGCGCTGGCCAGCCCCAGCCCCCGCGACGAGGGGAGCACACCGAGGCGGCCGAAGTACACGCGGTCGCCGGCGACGCGGTGCTTCGCCACGGCGACCATCCTGCCGTCGCGTCGCACGACCGCGAGTCCCTGGCCCTCGCGCATCTCGGATCGCAGCGATGCGGCGGTCTCGAGCAGCGCACCGGACGGATGGCCTGCGGAGTACTGCGCGAAGGCGGCGTGCATCACCGCGATCGCCTCCTCGGCGTCGCCCGGCGCGGCATCGAGCGTGATGTCGGTCACGGCAGCAGGGGGATGACCTGGCTCAGGTCGACGGGTCCGATCACGAGGGGCGCGGCAGCGCGCACGGCGGGCTTGGCGTTGAACGCCAGGCCCAGCCCCGCAGCCTCGAGCATGAGCAGGTCGTTCGCGCCGTCGCCGATCGCGATGGTGCGCGCCGACGGCACGCCGTGCTCGCCGGCCCAGCGGATCAGCCAGTCGCGCTTGGCCGCCGCGTCGACGATGGGGCCGTCGACCGCGCCGGTCAGCACGCCGTCGGCGGCGACCAGGCGGTTGGCCCGCCACAGGTCGACCCCGAGGCGGGGGGCGAGGTCGTCGAGGATCTCGTGGAACCCGCCCGACACCACAGCCACCAGGCCGCCCCGCTCGTGCACGGCATCGATGAGCGCGGTCACGCCGGGGGTCGGCTCGATCCGGGCACGCACACGTGCGAATGCCGCGACGGGCACGCCCGAGAGCTCCCGCACCCGCGAGCGCAGGCTCTGCGCGAAGTCGACCTCGCCTCGCATGGCGGCCTCGGTCGCGGCCGCGACCTCGGCTCCGCGGCCGGCTTCGTCGGCGATGAGCTCGATCACCTCGTTGCGGATGAGCGTGGAATCGGCATCGAGCACGACGAGGAGACGAGCGGTCACGTCTCCCGAGCGTAGCGGCACACGCCGATCGGCCTGGCGCAGGGGGGATGCCGGCGACGGCACCGCGCGTCAGGCCAGGACGCCCGATCCGACTCGGTAGGCTGATGGCATGCCTTCTGTGCTCTCCTTCGATGACGTCGTTGTCCGCCGAGAAGGCCGGAACATCGTGGATGGACTCACGTGGACGGTGAACGACGACGAGCGCTGGGTGATCCTGGGGCCCAACGGTGCGGGGAAGACGACGCTGCTTCAGCTCGCCGACACGCTGATCCACCCCACGTCCGGTTCCGTGGACATCCTGGACGAGCGACTCGGGCGGACCGACGTGTTCGAGCTGCGCCCGCGCATCGGCTTCGCGTCAGCGGCCCTCGCAAAGCGCATCCCCGCCGACGAGACCGTGCTCGACGCGGTGCTCACCGCGGCCTACTCGGTGCTCGGGCGCTGGAACGAGCAGTACGAGAACATCGACGAGCGCCGCGCGCTGCGCGTCCTGCAGGAGTGGCGGCTGGATCACCTCGCCGATCGCACCTTCGGCACGCTCAGCGAGGGTGAGCAGAAGCGCGTGCAGATCGCCCGCGCCATCATGACCGACCCCGAGCTGCTGCTGCTCGACGAGCCCACGGCGAGTCTGGACCTCGGCTCGCGCGAGGTCATCGTGGGCCTGCTCGGCGAGTATGCGAAGTCGCCCGTCACGCCGGCGCTCGTGATGGTGACGCACCACGTGGAGGAGATCCCCGAGGGCTTCACCCATGTGCTGCTGCTGAGGGACGGCGTCGCGGTGGCGGCCGGCCCGATCGCGGAGACGCTGACCGCCGAGAACCTCTCGGACGCGTTCGGACTGCCCATCGTGCTGACCGAGGACGGCGGCCGCTACGCGGCCCGCGCCGCCTGAGTGTCTGCGAGGGAATCTCTGGTAGAGTTGTTCGCTGGTGCCCAAGCACCGGAAGACTTTCGAAACCTCTTGGCAAGGAACCCCATGAAGACTGACATCCACCCCGAGTACAAGGCGGTCGTGTTCCGCGACCTCGGTTCGGGCGAGACCTTCCTCACCCGTTCGACCGTGACCAGCGAGAAGACCATCGAGCTCGATGGCGTCGAGTACCCGGTCATCGATGTCGAGATCTCGTCGGCGTCGCACCCGTTCTACACGGGCAAGCAGCGCATCATGGACTCGGCCGGCCGCGTCGAGAAGTTCAACCAGCGCTTCAAGAACTTCGGCGCCAAGTAAGCCACCAGGTTCTCGCGACCTTCGCTCTCGCGCAAAGGCCCCGCTTCGGCGGGGCCTTTTGCGCGTCTGGGGACGTCAGCCCGGCCCGTCAGGATGGCCCGTCAGGGCGACTCGTCCAGTGCGATCTCGATGGTGCCGTTCTCGAAGTCCACGACGCCCGGCCCCCTGTCCGGAGTGGGAGCGGGGACGGGGATGATCCTGAGCGACGCCGCCTCCATGTCGGCGTCATGCGCGGAAGGTCTCCAGACCGCGTCCACGCCTCCGCCGATGCCCTGCAACGGGTATCGGCGGCGCAGCCGCTCCCACGCGTCATCCGGCATGGCAGGAGGATACGTCAGCGGACCGGCCAGCTGCCGTCGAGCGCCTCGGACGGCTCGAGACGGCCGATGCGGATGAAGTGCTCGGTGAGGCTCTCGGCCTGCTCGCGCGCCCAGTCGATCTGCTGAGTGTGCAGCTCGAGCGGGTCGTCCGGCAGGCGGTCGGCGTAGCGCTCGGCGAGCGCCAAGGCGACCCGACCGGCCGCGATGGCGTCGGCGGACGCCTCGTGCGCCGACTCGAGCGGCACGGCGTAGTGGGCCGCGACGACATCGAGCGTGCGCTTGCCCTTGCGGAACCGGTCGCACGACTTGTCGATCACCAGAGGGTCGATGACGGGCGCGGGCGATTCGATGCCCTCGATCCCATGACGCGCGCACTCGTTCTTCAGCAGCGAGAAGTCGTAGGCGGCGTTGTAGGCGACGACCGGGATGCCCGCGGAGAGCAGCGTGCGCAGCGCCGCCGTCACCTCGGCGATCACCTCGCAGGCAGGGCGCCCTTCCGCGCGTGCGTGTGCCGTCGTGATGCCGTGCACCTCCGTGGCTCCCTCAGGGATGTCGATGCCCGGATCTGCGAGCCAGTGCTCCTCATGCACGATCGCTCCCGAGGAGTCCAGGAGACCGACGTAGGCGGTGACGATGCGGTCCTCGACGACGTCGACGCCCGTGGTCTCGAGGTCGAACACCCCCACGCGGCTGGTCCACCGCTCGGGCAGCGCCCGGACGGTGGTCTGCTCGACGACGGTCTCGTGCACGATCGCGGTGCCGGTCACGACCGTCACATCCGTGACGGAGGTCTCGCTGAAGAGCACCTCCTCGTCCGGCGGGTGGGTCGGCGCCTCGTCACGCGGGAACCAGGTGGTCGTCTCGCCCGGGTGGTCGAGCTCGTCCAGCTCGAACAGCGGGGGCGGATTCGGCCACGACCTCGTCATACCACCACACGGTAGGGCGCCGCGCCGACATCGGCCGGTCGCCACACCGGCGAGGCGCCGAGGTGGCGCAAAGGGGCGGGTACGTAGACTCGAACCGTGCCCGTCGCCTCGCCCTACGCCCCCCGGCTCGACGCCATCGCGATCGAGCGCCGAGAGGCGGAGGTGCTGGGGGGACCGACGGTGTACTGGGTCTACGGGCCGGCCGACGCCGGCACGACCATCCTGGCCGTGCACGGCTTCCGCGGCGAGCATCACGGACTCGAGCCCGTGGTGGCGTTCCTGCCCGGCGTGCGCGTGATCATGCCGGACCTGCCGGGGTTCGGCGAGACGCCGCCGTTGACTGGACGGCGGCACGACATCGCGACCTACGCAGACTGGCTCGACGCGTTCGCCGCGACGGTCGCGCCGGGCGCGATCGTGCTCGGCCATTCGTTCGGCTCGATCGTGTCGTCGGCGGCCGTCGCGCGCGGACTGGCGACACCGCGGCTCATCCTGGTGAACCCGATCGGCGCGCCGGCTCTGGAAGGCCCCCGCGGCGTTCTGACCCGCCTGGCGATCTTCTACTACTGGGCAGGGGCCCGCCTGCCTCGCGCGATCGGCACGTGGCTTCTGCGCAACCCCATCGTGGTCCGCGTCATGTCGGAGGCGATGGCCAAGACGCGCGATCGCGGGCTGCGCGCCTTCATCCACGATCAGCACCACCGGTACTTCTCCCTGTTCGCGGACCGCGACGTGCTGCATGACGCCTTCGTCACGAGCGTGTCGCACGATGTCAGCGAATACGCCGAGCGGATCACGGTGCCCACGCTGCTGATCGCGGCCGACCGCGACGACATCACGCCGATCGAGGCCGAGCGGGTGCTGGCGAAGCGATTCGCCGACGCGGCGCTCGTCGAGATCGCGGACGTGGGCCACCTCATCCACTACGAGAAGCCCGCGGAGGCCGCCGCCGCCATCCGCGACTGGCTGCCGTGACGGCGCGTCAGGGCTCGCGGCGGGCGAGCTGCATGAGCCCGTTGACGCGATAGGGAACAGCCTCGCTCATCACGAGGGAGGTCTCGGTGCGCTCCACGCCCTCGATGCCCAGGATGCGCGCGTCCACATCGAACAGGTGCCGCGCGTCGCGGCAGGCGACGAGTGCGAGCAGGTCCGTCTGCCCCGACATGCCGTGCACCTGCACGACCTCGGGCACCGCCGCCAGCTCGCTCGTGATGCGGGGGAGGTCGACCTGGCGCACACCGATCGCGAGGAACGCCTCGAGCGGGAACCCCAGCGCGGCCGTCGAGATCGAGCGCTCGAACGAACGGAAGACGCCGGCCTTGTCGAGTCGCGCCATGCGCGCCTGAACCGTGTTGCGCGAGAGGCGCAGCCGCTCTGCGAGCGCCACGACCGTGGCTCGCGGGTCCTCGCTCAGGGCGGCGAGCAGCTCGAGGTCGACGTGATCCAGGGAAGCCATAGTGCGAGACATTAGCAGGATCGCGGCGGCGGTATTGCGCATCCTGCTCAGTCGTTATGGGATCGAGTGCGCGGGGTGGCCTGTTCGCGCCGAGCTGCGGATTCGCGATCCGCTCAGCTGTCGTCCTGCTCCCGGATGAGCCGGATCGTGGCGCGTTCGAGAGCCAGCTGGCGTTCGTCGGGGCTGTCGTACGAGCGCCTCACGACGGTGCCGATGGTGCGGCCCTCTTCGAAGGCCGAGATCACGCGGGGATCGACGTACGACGTGCGTGCGAGCGTGGGGGTGTTGCCGAGGAAGTCGGCGACCTCGCGCATCGCCTCGGTCACGATGCGGCGTCTGCGGGTGACGCCTCCGCGCCCCGAGCGCTCGAGCTCGTCGGCTCCCGCGGCGATCTCCGCCGCCGCGAGCACCGTGGCGTGCCACGTGCGGAAGTCCTTCGCGGTCGCGTCCATGCCGGTGATCTCGCGCACGTACTCGTTGACCATGGCCGAGCTCAGCGTGCGCCAAGAGCCGTCGCGGCACGCGAGCAGCGTGACGGCGTCGTCGCGCCGGCGGCGCAGCGTCTCGACCGCCGCGGTGACCGGCTCGTCCTCGATCTCGATGCGGTGGTCCACGCCCGACTTGCCCGTGAAGGCGAAGACGAGCGTGCGTCCCCGCCGGGTGACGTGGTCGCGGCGCAGCGTGGTGAGGCCGAAGCTGCCGTTCGCGTCGGCATAGACGTCGTTGCCGATGCGGAAGCAGCCGAGGTCGAGCAGCCGCACCGCGAGCGCGCACGCGCGCTCCCGCGGCATGCCGTCACGCGTCAGGTCGGCCAGCACGCGGGAGCGCGCGGCCCCGAGGGCGCGCCCGAAGTCGAGCACGCGGTCGAACTTCGCCGCGTCACGTCTCGTGCGCCAATCGGGGTGGTACAGGTACTGACGCCGCCCGGCGGCGTCGGTGCCGACGGCCTGCAGGTGACCGTTCGGGAACGGCGTGATCCACACATCGCGCCACGCAGGCGGGATCGCCAGAGACCGGACGCGCTCGACCGCCTCGGGCGGCAGCCGCTGACCGTGCTCGTCCAGGTAGGCGAAGCCGCGGCCCGCGCCGCGGCGCGTCCAGCCGGGCTGATCGGGTGATGTGCGGCGCAGGCGCACCATGGGTCATCCGTCCGGGGTCAGGCCCCGGACGCCTCGCGGTCGGAGGGGGTGAGCACGGGCGTGTCCAGAGACGCGCTCTCGAGTGCGAGCCCCTCCTCGGTCAGGCGGAACACGGTGACGGAGGCGTTCTCGATGCGCTCGCCCGGGCGCGGGAGGGCCCCGTCGGTGGCGATGCCCAGGAGCGCCCGGATGACCCCGCCGTGCGCCACGACGATGGTCGCCTCGCCCGGTGCGTCGTCGGCCACGGCACCGAGGGCCTGCAGCGCCCGCTCGGCGAGGTGCTCGGCGGACTCGCCGCCCGGCACGGGGCCCGTGCCGAACCGCTCGAGGAAGTCGGACACGAGCGTTCCCTCGCCGACGCCGTAATCGCGCTCGACGAGGCCCGCGTGCGTGGAGGGGGCTTCGAGCCCCAGGGCCTCGGCGATGATCTCGGCCGTCTCCCGTGCCCGCTGCAGCGGGCTGGAGGCGATGTGCGTCCACGAGCCGTCGCGCAGGGCGTCGGCGGCGATGAGCGCCTGCGCGCGCCCGGTGTCGTTCAGGGGGATGTCGGTGCGGCCCTGAATGCGCCGCTCGGCGTTCCAATCGGTCTGGCCGTGGCGGACGAGCGCGAGAAGGGTCACCGTCCGAGCCTACGTCGCGCGGGCCGCAGCGAGGGCGGTGGGCGGCGGATCAGCGGGACGCGGGCAGAGCGCGCGCCAGCTCCTGCAGCACCTCGCTGGTGCCGGCGTCGATCTTCACGGTCACGCGCGCGTCGGCACGCGTCTCGCCCCGGTTCACGATGACCACGGGGAGGCGGCGGCGGCGCGCGCGCTCCACGAAGCGGATGCCGGAGTTGACCACGAGCGAGGAGCCCGCGATGAGGAGAGCTTCGCTGCTGTGCAGCAGCTGCTCGGCCTCCCGGAACTTCTCGGCGGGGATGAACTCGCCGAAGAACACCACATCCGGCTTCAGCATGCCGCCGCACACCGTGCACGCCGGGATCACGAAGTCGACGGCCGACTCGGGCAGCACGTCGCCATCCGGGCCGAGCTTGACGTTCTCGGGGACCGTGATCCACGGGTTGTCGCTCTCGAGACGCTGGGCGATGTCCCGACGGTCGAACACCTGCCCGCAGTGCGTGCAGAACACGCGGCGCATCGTGCCGTGCAGCTCCACGACGCGGTGGCTCCCGGCCCGCAGATGCAGTCCGTCGACGTTCTGCGTGATGACGCCGCTGACGATGCCCTCCCGCTCCAGTGAAGCCAGCGCCGCGTGGCCCGCGTTGGGCGAGGCGGCCGAGAAGGCGCGCCATCCCAGGTGAGAGCCGACCCAGTAGCGGCGCCGCGCGCCCTCGTCGGTCAGGAACGTCTGGGCCGTCATGGGGGAGCGGCGCGGCGCGCCCTTGCCGCGGTAGTCGGGGATGCCCGAGTCCGTCGACACGCCCGCGCCCGTGAGCACGGCGACCCGCCGGCCCGCGAGGGCTTCGACCGCGCGGCCGAGGTCCGCCGCCGTGGCGTCGTCGAGGTCGGGCACGAGAGGCACGGAGCCGAGTCTATGGCGTCGCCGCGCGCGCGGGCGGCGGAGCGGCAGGCGGCGCCGTGGCGTGCGGGATGCTGGTGGGATGAGGATGCTGCACATCGCCGATCCGGCGGACCCACGGCTCGCCGACTTCCGAGACCTGACGGATGTCGCGCTGCGCCGCGTGCTCGAGCCTGAGGGCGGTCTCTACATGGCCGAGTCGTCGAAGGTGCTCTCGCGCGCGCTGGCGGCCGGTCACCGCCCGCGCGCGGTGCTCACGCAGGAGCGATGGCTCGGCGAGCTGGCGGAGATCCTGGCGGACGAGCCGGATGTGCCGGTGTACGTGGTGCCCGCGCAGACGGCCGAAGCGCTCACGGGGTATGCGGTGCACCGCGGCGTGCTGGCATCGATGCACCGCCCTCCCGTGCGCGGCGTGGCCGATGTGCTCGCGGGCGCCCGGCTGGCGGTCATCCTGGAGGACATCGTCGATCACACGAACGTCGGGGCGGCGTTCCGCGCAGCGGCGGGGCTCGGCGCCGACGCCGTGCTCGTGACACCGCGCTGTGCCGACCCGCTCTACCGGCGCAGCGTGCGCGTCAGCATGGGCACCGTGTTCCAGGTGCCCTGGACGCGCCTGCCCGAGTGGCAGGGCGACGACGGCGCGCGTGTCCAGCTGCACGCCGCGGGGTTCCATATCGCCGCCCTGGCGCTGGCCGAGGACGCGGTGTCGCTCGACGACTTCGCGGCGGCGCCGCCTGAGCGTGTGGCCCTGCTGATGGGCGCGGAGGGAGACGGGCTGTCGCGGCGTGCGCTGGCCGCAGCGGACAGCGTCGTGACCATCCCGATGGCCGGCGGCGTCGACTCGCTCAACGTGGCGTCGGCGAGCGCGGTCGCGCTGTGGGCGGTGAGTCGCGGCCAGGGCGGCGCCCGCTGACGGGGAGCCGGTTCAGTCCGGAAGATCGAGAGCGCGGATCGGCGTCGGCTCGGGGCGCTTGGCGGTGATGTTGTCGCCCGACGACTGGTGACGCAGGCGCCGCAGCACCCAGGGCACCAGGTGCGCGCGAGCCCACACCAGGTCGTTCACGCGCGCCGCGCGCCAGGTCGACTGCGGCAGGGGATCGGGCCGCATGGGCAGCAGATCGTTCTCGACGTTGAGGGCGCGCAGCACCATCCGGGCGACCTCGTGGTGGCCGAGCGCGTTCATGTGCAGGCGGTCGTCGTCGAAGAACCGCCGGTCCTGGACCGTCTTCAGCGCCCACTGGTCGGCGACGATGCAGTCGTACTTGTCGGCGATCGCGCGGATGTTCTCGTTGTAGATCGCGACCCGCCCGCGCAGGGGACGGAACACCGGCGTGAACGAGGTGTCGATGCCGGTGAAGACCACCACCGTGGCGCCCTCGCTGCCGAGCCGTTCGACCGCGGACTCGAACATGACGGCCACCTCGTCCGGGTCGCCACCGGGGCGGATCACGTCGTTGCCGCCCGCGCAGAACGTCACGAGGTCGGGCTTGAGGGCGAGCGCCGGCTCGATCTGCTCGTCGATGATCTGGCCGATCAGCCGGCCGCGCACGGCGAGGTTGGCGTACGCGAAGTCGCCGACCTGGCCGCCGAGCACCTCGGCGACGCGGTCGGCCCAGCCCCGGTGTCCGCCGGGAGAACCGGGCTCGGGATCGCCGATGCCCTCCGTGAACGAGTCGCCGAGCGCGACGAAGCGGCGCCACGGGTGCGGACCCTCGTTCGCCACGAACGGGGTGCGCACGGAGGTGCCGGGGGCGATGTGGACGGGCATCGATGCGTCGAGGGACATGGAGACCTCCCTGGGAATCGGAGACGGCCCGGGGACGGGGATGGGCCGGTGAGCCGGGATGGGCGTCAGCAGACTACTCCGAGCGCCGGGCCGGACGGATCCCCCGCGCGGCGGAGTGTTCGGCGGCTCCCGGACGAATGTCGGCGGCGTCCGGTTATCGTTGTTGTCCCATGCTGTCACCGTCCTACCCGCAGAGAGCTCCGTGGGGCACCGCGGGCAAGCTGCGCGCCTGGCAGCAGGAGGCCCTCGAGGCGTACTTCGAGGCGGACAAGCGCGACTTCCTGGTGGCCGCCACGCCGGGCGCCGGCAAGACGACGTTCGCCCTGACGCTCGCGGGGGAGCTGCTGCGCACGCGCGAGGTCGACCGGATCATCGTCGTCGCACCGACCGAGCACCTCAAGACGCAGTGGGCCGACGCCGCGGCTCGCGCGCACATCCGGCTCGATCCGTACTTCCGCAACAGCCACACCACGTTCTCGCGTCAGTATCACGGCGTGGTCGTGACCTACGCTCAGGTCGCGGTCAAGGCATCTGTCCACCGCTCGCTCACCGAGGGCGGCCGCACGCTCGTGATCCTCGACGAGGTGCATCACGGCGGCGAGGCGCTGAGCTGGGGTGACGCGCTGCGCGAGGCGTACGGACCGGCGAAGCGTCGTCTGCTGCTCAGCGGCACGCCGTTCCGCAGCGACGATGCCCCCATCCCGTTCGTCGAGTACGCGCCCGACGCGCAGGGACTGCGCACGTCTGTCACCGACTACGCGTACGGCTACGGCCGGGCCCTGGCCGACGGCGTCGTGCGCCCCGTGCTGTTCCACGTCTACTCGGGCCACATGAAGTGGCGCACGCGGGCCGGCGACGAGCTCGAGGCGCACCTCGGCCAGGACAACATCAAGGACATCACCTCGCAGGCCTGGCGCACCGCTCTCGATCCCCAGGGCGAGTGGATGCAGGCCGTGCTGCGCTCGGCCGACCAGCGGCTCACGGAGATCCGGCAGCACGTGCCCGATGCCGGCGGGCTGGTGCTCGCGACCGATCAGACCGCGGCGCGCGCGTACGCGAAGCTCCTCCACTCGATCACAGGGCAGAGGGCGACCATCGTGCTGTCCGACGACGCGGAGGCGTCGCAGCGGATCGAGCGCTTCTCCGAGGGAGCGGACCGCTGGATGGTCGCCGTGCGCATGGTGTCGGAGGGCGTCGACGTGCCGCGCCTCGCGGTCGGCGTCTACGCGACCTCGTCGTCGACGCCGCTGTTCTTCGCGCAGGCGATCGGGCGCTTCGTACGGGCCCGGCGCAGGGGCGAGGCGGCGAGCGTGTTCCTGCCGCACGTGCCCGTGCTGATGTCGCTCGCCAACGAGATGGAGCGCCAGCGCGATCATGTGCTGGACCGGCTCGAGAAGGACGAGGACGGGCTCGACGACTCGCTGCTCGAAGCCGCGGAGCGCGAGGACAAGGCATCCGACGCCCTCACCGAGGAGGGATCGTTCGAGGCGCTCGGCTCGGTCGCGCACTTCGACCGCGTCGTGTTCGACGGCAAGGAGTTCGGCCAGCTCGCGGTGCCTGGGACCGACGAGGAGCAGGAGTTCATCGGCTTGCCCGGCCTGCTCGAGCCCGAGCATGTGCACGAGCTGCTGATGCAGCGGGTCGCGCACCAGTCGCGGCACCGTCAGGTGCGTGAGGCCCGGGAGGCCGACGGGGTCGAGCCGGTCTCGACGCTTCCCGCGCCGCTGCACCGCACCCTCAAGGAGCAGCGCCAGCTTCTCAACAGCCTGGTCGGCGTCTACGCGCGCCAGACGGGTGAGCCGCACGGGGTGATCCACGCCGAGCTGCGGCGCCGCTGCGGGGGTCCCGAGGTCGCGAAGGCCACCGTCGCGCAGCTGCAGGCGCGCATCGACCTGCTGCGCAAGCGCGTGCGCTCGTGATGCGGGCCGCCCGGGCTCGCCGCAGATCCGCCGAGTACTCGTTCCGCACGCGGTGGGTGCTCGACGCCGCGCCGGCGCGGTGCTGGGGCGAGCTCGAGCGCTCGATCACCGGGGCGTCACCGCCCTGGTGGCCCGGGATGACGATCGTCACGCCGGCCGTCCGGCTCGCGCCCGGCGAGCGGGTGCGGATCGAGGTGCGCGCCCCGCTCGGCTACACCCTGCGGTGCGACCTGCGGCTGACTCAGGTCGGCGCAGCGCGGACGCTCGCGGCCCGCAGCGAAGGCGACCTCGCCGGCGACGGCGGCGTCGACATCCGCTCCTGCGACCGCGGCACCGAGATCCGCTTCCGCTGGGATGTCGCGGTGCGAAAGCGCTGGATGCGCGTGCTCAGCCCGGTGCTGCGTCCCGTCTTCGCGCTCGCGCACGGGCGCGTGATGCGTGCGGGGGAGCGCGGACTGCGCCGCGCGCTCGGTTCGGGGGTCCGAAAACCTGTCAATCCCGCGCCCCGCGCGGGGAGCGGAGCCCCGGCTCGGTAGCGTGGAGGGCATCCCATCCCGTCCCTCTCAGGAGGTCCCTTGAGCGCGCCCTCACCCGCCGACCACGTCGATCGCCGCCGTTGGGCCCAGTACCTCGCCGACGAGCGCGCGGAGGCGAACGTGTACCACAGGCTCGCCGCGTCGAAGGAGGGCGAGACGCGCGAGATCCTCGAGCAGCTCGCCGCCGCGGAGGGGCGCCACGAGGCGCACTGGCTGGGCCTGCTGGGGGGTGAGCCCGAGCGGATGCCGCGCGCCAGTCTGCGCACCCGCATGCTCGGCGCGATGGCGGGCCGCTTCGGCACCCTGTTCGTGCTCGCGCTCGCGCAGAACGCGGAGGCGCGCTCGCCCTACGACGGCGAGCGCTTCGCGACGCCCGCGATGCGCGCCGATGAGAAGGTGCACCACGAGGTCGTGCGCGGCCTGGCCGCGCGCGGGCGGCGGCGCCTGTCGGGGACGTTCCGCGCGGCGGTGTTCGGGGCGAACGACGGGCTCGTCTCCAACCTCGCCCTGGTCCTCGGCATCGGGGCGACGGGCGTCGCGCCGCAGTTCGTGCTCTTCAGCGGCATCGCGGGCCTCCTCGCCGGGGCGCTGTCGATGGGGGCGGGGGAGTTCGTCTCGGTGCGGTCGCAGCGCGAGCTTCTCGAGGCGACCGAGCCGACGGCCTTCGGCGGTCGGACGCTGCCGGATCTCGACATCGACTCGAACGAGCTCGCGCTCGTCTACCGCGCGCGCGGCATGGGACACGACGAGGCGGTCGAGCGCGCCCGCCGGGTGATCGCGGAGGCGCACACGGGTGGGCGGGTGCCCACTCGTACGGGAGCGACCGACATCGGCGAGGTCGTGGGCGGTGCCTGGCGTGCGGCCGCGTCGAGCTTCCTGTTCTTCGCGAGCGGCGCGATCATCCCGGTTCTGCCGTGGCTGTTCGGGCTGTCCGGCGTCGCGGCCGTGATCCTGGCGCTGGTGCTGGTGGGACTGGCACTTCTCGGCACGGGGGCGACGGTCGGCCTGTTGTCGGGGGCGTCCCCGCTCAAGCGGGCGCTGCGCCAGCTCGGCATCGGGCTGGGGGCCGCGGCCGTCACGTACCTGCTCGGCCTGGCGTTCGGGGTATCGGTCGCCTGAGTCCGATGTGGCCGCGCAGACACGCGCGGGATGCGAGGAAGACGCTGGCGATTCGGCGCGCCGTGCCGACCGTGGTAATGTCTCTCTTCGGTCGCGAAAGCGATCGAGCGCCGGTCTCAGGACCGGTCACCCAGTTGCGCGGGTGGCGGAATAGGTAGACGCGCTAGCTTGAGGTGCTAGTGCCCGTATAGGGCGTGGGGGTTCAAGTCCCCCCTCGCGCACAGTAGAAGGCCCCGGAGAGATCCGGGGCCTTCGTCGTTCCGGGCTACGGTGGAGCCCATGTCGACGAACGCGCTGCCGGAGACGGAACTGCCCGAGGTCGCGCGGATCGCGCGTGATCTGATCCGGATGGACACCACGAACTGGGGCGGCGGCCGATCGAACGGCGAGCGGCAGGCCGCAGAATACGTCGGGGCGCACCTGGAGAGCCTCGGGCTCGCACCGCAGTACTACGAGCCGATCGCGGGTCGCACCAACGTGATGGCGCGCGTCCCCGGTCGCGATGCGTCGAAGCCGGCGCTCGTGCTGCACGGGCACCTGGACGTCGTGCCCGCGGTCGCCGACGACTGGTCGGTCGACCCGTTCGGCGGCGTCATCCGCGACGCCATGCTGTGGGGACGCGGCGCGGTCGACATGAAGGACATGGACGCGATGATCCTTGCCGCGGTCGGCGGGATGCTCCGCGCCGGCGAGCAGCCCGAGCGCGACCTCGTGCTGGCGTTCTTCGCCGACGAGGAGAACGGGGGCGTCGAGGGATCGCAGCTGGTCGTGCGCGACCGCCCGGAGTGGTTCGCAGGGGCGACGGAGGCGATCAGCGAGGTCGGCGGATACTCGATCCCCGTGGGAGACCGCAGCGCCTACCTGCTCCAGGTGGGCGAGAAGGCCCTGATGTGGGTGACGCTGGTGGCGCGGGGCCGTGCGGGACACGGCAGCCGGGTGCATCCCGACAACGCCGTGACGCGCCTCGCGGCCGCAGTCGCCCGCCTCGGCTCGACCGACTGGCCCGTCGAGATGACCGCCACCACGGAACGCCTCCTCGCCGGCATCGCCGAGGTCGCGGGCCTCGACCCGGCCGCGCATCCCGACGAGCTGGCGGCCTGCACGGGCCCGGCGGCCGCGTTCGTCGCCTCGACGTTCCGCACCATCACGAATCCCACCGGTCTGACCGCCGGGTACAAGCACAACGTGATCCCGGATGCCGCCTCGGCGACCGTCGACATCCGCGTGCTCCCAGGGGCCGAGGACGCCGTGCTCGCCGAGGTGCAGCGGATCGTCGGCGACGACATCGAGATCCGGATGTTCCATCGCGACATCGGGCTCGAGATCCCGTTCGAGGGCGCGCTCGTCGACGCGATGGTCGGGGCTCTCGACCGCCATGACCCCGGGGTGCCCGTGCTGCCCTACCTGCTGGGCGCGGGCACGGACAACAAGGCGCTCGCAACGCTCGGCATCGACGGCTACGGCTTCGCGCCGCTGAAGCTGCCCGCCGGGCTCGACTTCACGGGCATGTTCCATGGGGTCGACGAGCGCGTGCCGCTGGATGCCCTCGACTTCGGGGTGCGCGTGCTGACGGACCTCATCCGCTCGTACTGACCGGATCATCCGGAAGACTGATCCTGCGGGAGTCGGACGGCCCGTCCAGCGGGCGTGACCTAGAGTCGACTCTCGTGCCGTTCATCGAAGCGATCATCCTCGGCCTCGTGCAGGGCCTCACCGAGTTCCTGCCCATCTCGTCGAGCGCCCACATCCGCATCCTCGGAGAGTTCCTGCCGTCGGCGACCGATCCGGGGGCGACCTTCACGGCGATCACGCAGATCGGCACCGAGGCCGCCGTGCTGGTCTACTTCTGGAAGCGGATCACGCGCATCATCGCGCGGTGGGCGCAGTCGCTCGCGGGCAAGGTGCCGCACAGCGACCCGGATGCCCGCATGGGCTGGCTGGTCATCATCGGCACCCTGCCCATCGGCGCGCTGGGCTTCCTGTTCCAGGACGTGATCCGCGATGTCTTCCGCAACCTGTGGCTCGTCGCGATCGTGCTGATCGTATTCGGCATCATCCTGGGCGTGGCCGATCGATACGGCCGTCGCGAGCGAGACCTCGACGACATCACGTATCCGAGCGGCGTGGCCATGGGGTTCGCGCAGGCGCTCGCCCTCGTGCCGGGCGTCTCTCGCTCGGGGGCCACGACGACCGCCGCCCGCCTGCTGGGGTACAACCGCACCGCGGCGGCCGAGTACGCGTTCCTGCTCGCGGTTCCGGCCGTGTTCGGCAGCGGCCTCTACGAGCTGCTGCACGCGGTCACCGAGCCGGCCACGGGGCCATACGGCCTCCTGGAGACGGCCGTGGCCACGATCGTGGCGTTCGTCGTCGGATGGGTCGTGATCGCCTACCTGATGCGCTACCTGAAGACCGGCAGCTTCCTGCCGTTCGTGATCTACCGGGTCGCGCTCGGCGGCATGCTGATCGTGCTGCTGGCCACGGGAGTGCTCGCCGCGTACTGAGGTCGTCCGTTCGGGGACCCGCGCATCAGCGACCAGCCTCAGCGACCGGGGCGGTCGTCGCGCCCGCGGCCGTCGCTGCGGCGCAGGTAGCTCTCGAACGCCTGGGCGATGGCGTCGCCGGAGGCCTCGGGCGAGTCCCAGGTGTCACGCGCCTGCTCGAGCTGCTGGATGTACTCGCGCATCTCGTCGTCCTCGGCGGCGGCCGCGTCGATCGTCGCCTCCCATGTGGCCGCCTCCGCGGCGAGGGTGCC
This sequence comes from Microbacterium sp. NPDC096154, assembly GCF_040302945.1. Lineage (NCBI taxonomy): Bacteria > Bacillati > Actinomycetota > Actinomycetes > Micrococcales > Microbacteriaceae > Microbacterium > Microbacterium sp. NPDC096154. The sequence continues at coordinate 6,272 of NZ_JBEOSM010000007.1, read as the reverse complement.
GCGGGGCACGTCGGCGGCGGCGAGCTCCTCGAGGCGGTCGAGCAGTGCGAGCGTCGCCTTGGGCGACGGCGTGTGGCCCGCGACGTAGTGCGGCACACTCGCCCACAGGCTGGCCGAGGGGATGCCGGCGGCCTCGGCGGCGTCGCCCAGCACGCTGAGCACTCCCACGGGGCCCTCGTAGCCGCTGCGCTCCAGCCCGAGCGACGCGCGCAGCGAGTCGTTGTCGCTCCCCGCGAAGATCGAGATCGGCCGCGTGTGCGGCACATCCGCCATCATCGATCCGAGCGTCACGAACCCTGTGACGTCCTCCCGCAGCGCCGCGTCGATGAACTCGGCGGCGAACGCCTGCCAAGCGCGGGCGGGCTCCACGCCCGTCAGCACCCAGAACTCGGTGCCGCCCGTGCGCCGCACCGGCCGGTGCAGCGTCGCCTCGGGCCAGCGCAGGCGTCGGCGCCCTTCGCTGTCGGTCTCGACGGTGGGTCGCGTGTACTGATAGTCGAAGTACAGCTCGGGGTCGACGCTCGCGACCCTCTCGTACTCGCCGTGCGCAAGCAGCAGGTTCACGGCGCTCGTCGCGGCCTCGCCCGCGTCGTTCCACCCGTCGAACGCGGCGACGACGATCCTGCGCCCCAGGCTGAGCGGCTCGGGGGGCGTCGCGCCCGTCGTGTCGGCCTCGTGCTCCACTCGGCTCCTCTCCGTCCGCCGCGCCTCCCGCCCGACGGAGCTTCGTCTCAGGATAGGCGCCCGGGGCGCAACGGTGGCGGCGCGCGCGGAGATCGCGGCCAGGGTTCGCCGAGGGCGTGACGGCTAGGCTGTCTCGGTGACTTCACCGCATCCCGTCCCCTCCGCCGAGAGCGCCCCGCGCCCCGCCGCCGTCCTCTGGGACATGGACGGCACGCTCGTCGACACCGAGCCGTACTGGATCGCCGCGGAGGCCCCGCTGGTCGAGGAGTACGGCGGCACGTGGACGCACGAGGACGCCCTGCAGCTGGTGGGTCTGAGTCTCGAGCAGTCGGCGCGCATCCTGCAGGAGGCAGGCGTGCGCCTGAGCGTCGACGAGATCATCGCGACGCTCTCGGACAGGGTCGTCGCGATGTGCGCCGAGAAGGGCGTGCCGTTCCGGCCCGGTGCGATCGAGCTGCTGCGCGACCTGCGTGCGGCCGGGGTGAAGACGGGCCTCGTGACCATGTCGTATCGCCACATGGCGCTGGCGATCGTCGAGCTGATCGGCTTCGAGGCGTTCGACGTCGTCGTCGCGGGTGATGACGCGCGCCGCCCCAAGCCCTTCCCCGACCCGTACCTCCAGGCGGCCGAGGCGCTCGGGATCGACATCGCCGATGCGGTCGCCGTCGAGGACTCGCCGAACGGCCTGCGCTCGGCGATCGCATCGGGCGCGGTCGCCCTCGGCGTGCCGAACATCCTGCCCCTGGAGGGCCTGGGCGCACATGCGCTGTGGCCCACGCTGGCGGATCGCACGACTGCGGACATGGCCCGGCTGCACCGGGAGATCCGGATGAGCGCGAACCCGACGAGCGGCCGTGTGCAGGAGGTCCAGGCGTGAGCGACTTCCCGCGACCCCGCGGCCCGTTCCGGTACGGCGACCGCGTGCAGCTGACGGGCCCCAAGGCGCGCATGCACACGATCACGCTGCGCGAGGGCGGCGAGCTGCATACCCACCACGGTGTGCTGAAGCACGAGCAGCTCATCGGCCACCCCGACGGCTCGGTGTTCGCGAACAGCTCGGGTCACGAGTACCTAGCCCTGCGCCCGCTGCTGCGCGACTTCGTGATGTCGATGCCCCGTGGCGCCGCGATCGTCTACCCCAAGGACGCAGCGGCCATCGTCGCGCAGGCCGACATCTTCCCGGGCGCCGTCGTGGTCGAAGCGGGAGTCGGCTCCGGCGCCCTCTCGCTGTCGCTGCTGCGGGCAATCGGCCGCGAGGGCCGGCTGATCTCGTTCGAGCGGCGCGGCGAGTTCGCCGAGGTGGCGAAGGCGAACGTCGAGACGTTCTTCGGCGAGACGCCCGACACCTGGCAGGTCGTGGAGGGCGATCTGGCGGAGGAGCTGCCGCTGGCGGTCGCGCCGGGATCGGTCGACCGCGTCGTGCTCGACATGCTCGCGCCGTGGGAGGTCATGGACGCCGTGGCCGATGCGCTTGCGCCCGGCGGCGTGGTGATCTGCTACGTCGCGACGGCGACCCAGCTGTCTCGCGTGGCGGAGTACATCCGCGGCACGGGCGGCTTCACCGACCCCGAGGCGAACGAGACCATGGTGCGCGGCTGGCACGTCGAGGGCCTGGCCGTGCGGCCGGATCACCGCATGGTCGCTCACACCGGCTTCCTGATCTCGGCGCGCCGACTCGCGCCCGGCGTGGTGCCTCCCGAGGTCAAGCGTCGTGCGTCGAAGAAGAGCTTCTCGGACGAGGACGTCGAGCTGTGGACGCCCGGCGCCGTGGGCGACCGCGAGATCACCGACAAGAACCTGCGCAAGCGCATCCGCGAGGCCCAGAAGGGCGCCCGCGGCGCCCGCATCGCCGCCGGGCGAGAGGTCGACGAGGACGTGGAGGGGGCCTCCGACGCGTCGGGGGCACCCGGCGCGGACGCATAGACTGAACCGCATGCGGAGAACTTCGGCCGTCCTGTCGATCGTCGCCCTCGCGGGCCTGGGCCTCGTGGGCTGCGCGCCCGCCGGTACCGCCGGCGCGACGTGCGAGCGCGTCGCTGACAGCGACCCCGACGTGATGTCGCAGATCGACGTCTCCGGCGCTCTGGACGAAGCGCCGTCGGTCGACGTGCGCACGCCCTTCGTCGCGAAGAGCGACGAGCACGCGGATGTCGCGCGGGGAGAGGGACCGGCGATCACCGACCTCGGTCAGCCCGGTGTGCTGGACATCACGCTCTACGACGGGCAGACGGGTCAGACCCTGCTCGGCACCGCCTACAGCGGGGATGTCTCGAGCGTCGGCTCGCTGCGCGGCTGGACCGACCAGTTCCCCGCGCTCGAGGACGCCCTCCTGTGCGCGACCGAGGGGTCGCGCATCGCCGTCGCGATCTCGCAGGACGGCGTCACGGAGGAGACCCGCGCGTACTACGCCCAGGCCGGTCTGCCCGCCGAGGGGTCGCTCATCGCCGTGGTCGATGTGCGCAAGGTGCTGCCGCGCGCCGCATCGGGTCAGCTGCAGTTCAACGACGGGCTGGGGCTTCCCACGGTGGTGCGCGCCCCCGACGGCACTCCGGGCATCATCGTCCCGAACGCGACGGCGCCCGACGAGGTCGTGGTGCAGACGCTGATCAAGGGCGACGGGGCCGTGCTCGCTCCCGACGACCAGGTGGTGCTGCAGTACACGGGCGTCACGTGGGACGAGCGCGAGGTGTTCGACTCGACCTGGGAGGGTGACGCGGGCGCACCGGGCACTCCGGCCGTCCTCTCGGCCGATCAGGTCGTGCCGGGCTTCGCGCAGGCGCTCGAGGGGCAGACGGTCGGCTCGCAGGTGATGGTGGTCATCCCGCCGGACCAGGGCTACGGCGACCAGGCGCAGGGCTCGATCCCGGCGAACTCGACGCTGGTGTTCGTGATCGACATCCTGGGCACCGTGCCGGCCGCCCAGGCCCCGGCGCAGTAGTCCGACGCCGCCCCGCGAGGCGCCGGCCACGGCCTAGGATGGCGTGGTGGCCGAGAGGATCCAGGCGGAAGAGCGCCAGCTGAATCTGATCGTGGCCCTCATGGCCACGGAGTTCGGGCTGACCAAGCAGCAGATCCTCGAGACGGTCTCGGGCTACCGTCAGCGCGCGGGAGCCAAAGCCGATGCGCTCGAGAAGATGTTCGAGCGCGACAAGGACGACCTGCGCGACCTCGGCGTGCCGATCGAGACGATCGGGGACAGCGCGGATCCGAATGACTTGCGCGAGGCCCGCTATCGCATCCCGAAGGCGGAATACGACCTGCCGTCCGACATCACGTTCACACCGGCCGAGGTCGCCATCCTCGCGTTGGCCGGCTCGGTGTGGAGCGAGGGCTCGATGTCGAAGGACGCGCACAGCGGGCTGCGAAAGATCCGCGCGCTCGGTATCGAGGTCGACGAGCCGATCATCGGCTTCGCCCCGCGGATGACGGCGCGCGAGCCCTCGTTCGCGACGCTGCGCGATGCGATCGAGGCGTGCCGCGTGGTGGCCTTCGACTATCTCAAGCCGGGCGAGGAGCACGCGCGACGGCGCACGGTGCGCCCGCTGGCGCTGATCGACTACGAGGGGCGCTGGCACGTCTCGGCACACGACGTCGACGCCGATGGCGAGCGCCTGTTCCTGCTGTCGCGCATCGTGGGGGAGGTCGTGCCGCAGCGCGAGCGCTTCGACCCGGAGCTGCGCGAGGGCGCGGGCGAGCGCGCCACACGAGGACTGCAGGAGGTCGCCGCGCGCAACCAGGCGCTGCTGGAGGTGACTCCCGGCAGCGAGGGGGCGCTGCGACTCACGCGGCGAGGCGTCCCGGCCGCGCAGGGCATCCGGGTCCCGTATGTCGACCTCCACATCTTCGCCGACGAGCTGGCGTCATACGGGCCGGAGGTGCGCGTGGTCGAACCGGCCGCCCTGCGCGACGCGGTCATCGGCCGGCTGCGCGCGGCCCGGCACGCGCACCTCGACGAAGGGAGCGCCGTGTGAACCGCCTGCTCACGCCCGACCGCGTGTCGCTGTACCTCACGCTGGTTCCCTACCTGGTGGAGCGAGGCGAGGTGTCGCTGGAGGACGCCGCGCGCGACTTCGACGTCACGCCCGCGCAGATGCGCAGCATGGTGGAGAAGCTCACCGTGATCGGCCGACCCGAGCAGATGCCGGATGACCTGTTCGACATCAACTGGGACCTGCTGGACGAGCAGGGGATCATCGAGATCACGCAGGCGGTCGGGCTGGAGCGCTCCCCTCGCCTCACGGCCCGGGAGGCGGCGGCGCTGCTCGGCGGCCTGCGCCTGGCGGGATCGCTGCCGGGAACTTCATATTGATGAGATGCTCCAATTGTATTTGACTGGAATGGGAATCTACACAGGTAGATCAGCGGAATTAAACTTACAGCTGAAAAATACCCTTTTGAAGCTTGAAAAGCAGTTGCCAGCTACTTACAGGCCTGATATAAACAAAATCAAACAAAGGTTTTATTTTGATGATACCCCTTGGTGGGAGCCACCTAAGTTAATCCCTTTCATAGGGCAACTGCGTAGTGTAGTTTTACGTTCTCAAAAAATAAGTATTGAATACGCTAAAGTTAATGGGGAGCGTTCTTTTCGCGTGATTTCTCCTTATGGTCTTGTTGTGAAGCAAATGGACTGGTATGTTGTGGCTTATTGTGAGCAAGCTGAGGAGGTACGTTCTTTTAAGTGTGAGAGAATTCTGAGTGTCAAGGTAACAGGAGATGAATTCAGTATCCCAACTCATTTTCATCTTGAACAGTATTGGAAAACACAAAATAACAGCTTTAAACAACAGCGGCGTCTAGAAGAACAATATATTGTAACGATTGTAATCTCCGAAAATCATATCAAGATGCTTGATCAATGGGAGGTTGTAAAACTAAAGCAGGTAGGCAGAGAATGGCTTGTAGATATCAACATGTATAGCGAGGAGCAAGCTATTCAGCTTGTGATGAGGATAATAGGAGAAGCAGAGGTACTGCGACCTATGCATTTACGCCAAAAGATTAGAGTGAAATTAGAAAATTTGCAGAAGGTATATAATAAATAGCTAAATGAAGTTGCTACTACCCAAACTTATTTTAATAGTGGATAAGAAATTAAAGGGGCGCAACCTTTGTTAGCGCCCTAAATCTCTCTTTAGCTTATATCTTATTTTTTTCGAACAGGCAGCCAAATCTCGCTTACATAATCTTCGCTTTCGGTATCCCCATCGGTATAATATTCAAAATCATAATCAGGGACTAATTCGTAGTCTGATTGTGGTAGCCACTCACGATAAATACGTTCCCATGTATCTTGAATCGCATAGGGTACTTTTCCCACACATTTGAAAACTGCCCAGGTATAAGCGGGAACAGTGAGTATCTCAAACCCTGTAGGAACCTCTCTATCTTGTTCATAAAAGCAACCAATTCCATAACGAAACTCATTACGTCCCGTTTTTGTTTCCTCGCAAATGCCTAGCGCTCCAGGTACTTGTTTAAATAAACCATCAGCAAAATATTGTGACCAAAACTTAGGGATCTCTTGTTCACTCGTATCTAATGTAAATATTTTTGTTTTTGCTATCACCTCAAACGACTCTTTTTGC